>NZ_JANLIZ010000018.1:0-96717 GCF_024702055.1 Enterobacter sp. HG048 | reverse complement strand
CTCGACTTGCATGTGTTAGGCCTGCCGCCAGCGTTCAATCTGAGCCATGATCAAACTCTTCAATTTAAGTTTGATGCTCGTGAATTAAACTTCGTAATGAATTACGTATGTTCACTCAGAGACTTGGCATTCATTTTTCGTCCGAGGACGTTAAGAATCCATGTCACTTTGAGTGCCCACACAGATTGTCTGATAAATTGTTAAAGAGCAGTGCCGCTTCGCTTTTCGCTGCGGCGCGGGGTGTGCATATTACGCTTTCCCGCTTCAGAGTCAAGTAATTAATTTCGCTTTTCTCTGCTGACCCGGCGGCGTGTGTGCCGTTGTTCCGTGTCAGTGGAGGCGCATTATAGGGAGTTATTCCGACGTGACAAGAGGAAATTTAAAAAAAGTTTCCATCCGCGTTTTTTTTCACCAATAGAGGTGAAATCAAGCTACAAATTGTTCTATTTGATGTATCTGCAACCACAATCACATTCGAGGTGGCATAATTATCAGCATGAATCTTTAAGGAATAAAAGCGATGCCATTAAGCGCACAACAGCTGGCCGCCCAAAAAAACCTGTCGTACGTGCTGGCAGAAAAGCTGGCTCAGCGGATTTTAGCGGGTAAATATGCCCCGGGTAGCATCCTGCCGGGAGAAATGGAGCTGGGTGAGCAGTTTGGGGTGAGCCGTACCGCCGTGCGCGAAGCGGTGAAAACCCTAACGGCAAAAGGTATGGTGCTTCCACGCCCTCGCATTGGCACACGCGTGATGCCACAGAGTAACTGGAATTTCCTCGATCAGGAGCTGCTCTCCTGGTGGATGACGGAAGATAACTTTCACCAGGTCGTCGATCACTTTCTGGTGATGCGCAGCAGCCTTGAACCTCAGGCATGTCTGCTTGCCGCCACGCTAGGAACTGCAGAGCAGAAAGCGCAGCTTAACGCGTTGATGGAAGAGATGGTGTTCCTGAAAAAACACTTCAACCGCGAACGCTGGGTTGAGGTCGATATGGCCTGGCATGAACACATCTATATGATGAGCGCCAATCCGTTCCTCACCTCTTTTGCCTCTTTATTTCATTCGGTGTATCACACCTACTTTACCTCTATTACGCAAAACGAAGTGGTAAAACTGGATTTGCACCAGGCGATTGTTGATGCCATCCAGGAAAGCGACGGGCAGCGAGCCCTGAGTGCGTGCCAGGCATTGCTGGCCGCGCCAACCCACCAGCAGGTAAATAAATGACAACGAAAAAAGCGCGCAGCATGGCCGGATTGCCGTGGATTGCAGCCATGGCGTTTTTTATGCAGGCACTGGATGCCACCATCCTCAACACAGCGCTTCCCGCTATAGCGCAAAGCCTTAACCGCTCCCCGCTGGCGATGCAGTCCGCTATCATCAGCTACACCCTGACAGTCGCAATGTTAATTCCGGTCAGCGGCTGGCTGGCCGACCGCTTTGGCACCCGCAGAGTTTTCATGCTGGCCGTAACGCTCTTTACGCTCGGATCGCTGGCCTGTGCGCTCTCCTCATCCTTAACGGAGCTGGTTATCTTCCGCGTATTGCAGGGCATTGGCGGCGCGATGATGATGCCGGTGGCGCGTCTTGCCTTGCTGCGAGCCTACCCCAGGAGCGAACTGCTTCCCGTACTCAACTTCGTCACCATGCCGGGCCTGGTTGGCCCGATTCTTGGCCCGGTACTCGGTGGCGTGTTTGTCACCTGGGCTAGCTGGCACTGGATCTTCCTGATTAATATTCCAATTGGCGTTGCGGGGCTACTGTATGCCCGCAAATATATGCCGAACTTCACCACGCCAAGGCGCAGCTTCGATATGGGCGGCTTTTTCCTGTTTGGCCTGAGCCTGGTGTTATTCTCCAGCGGGATGGAGCTGTTTGGCGAGAAGATCGTCGCGACGTGGTTAGCGCTCTCCGTCATCCTCGGCGGTATTCTGTTATTCCTTCTTTATATACGTCACGCGCGCCGTCATCCGACGCCGTTAATCTCCCTGGGGCTCTTTAACACCCGAACGTTTTCCGTAGGGATTGCAGGGAACATTGCGTCTCGTCTGGGGACGGGTTGCGTACCGTTCCTGATGCCATTGATGCTGCAGGTGGGTTTCGGCTACCCGGCCCTGATTGCCGGGTGCATGATGGCGCCCACGGCAATGGGCTCGATTCTGGCAAAATCAACCGTGACACAGGTGCTGCGCTGGTTTGGCTATCGTAAGACGCTGGTTGGCGTGACGGTCTTTATCGGCCTGATGATTGCGCAGTTCTCGCTGCAATCCGCCGCGCTACCCGTCTGGATGCTGATCCTGCCGCTGTTTGTGTTGGGCATGGCGATGTCAACGCAGTTCACGTCGATGAACACCATCACCCTCGCCGATCTGACTGACGAGAACGCCAGTAGCGGCAACAGCGTGCTGGCGGTGACGCAACAGCTGTCGATCAGTTTAGGGGTTGCCGTGAGTGCGGCGGTGCTGCGGTTTTATGAAGGCTTCGACAGCGCAAATACCGTTGAGCAGTTCCACTATACCTTTATCACCATGGGCGCACTTACCGTGGTATCGGCGCTTGTCTTTATGCTGTTAAAACCGAAAGACGGCCGAAACCTGATTAAAGAGCGTCACAAAGAGAAAGCTAAACCGAACCGCGTTCCATCAGAACAGGAGTAAGCTGCAGCCGTTGCTGTTGCAGCGTGGGCTGCGCCATACGGTGGATCAGCACATCGATGGCCAGCTCGCCCAGTTCATCTTTTGGCTGATGGATGGTGGTGAGCGGCGGTGTCATATAGCTGGCCAGCTCGATATCATCGTAGCCGATTACCGCCATATCGTGGGGAACACGCAAACCGGCTTGATATAACGCCTGATAGGCACCAAACGCCATGGCGTCGTTGCCGATAAACACCGCCTGCGGACGCTGAGGCTGCGCCAGCAGCGTCTGCATCGCTTCAAAACCACCGTGAAACTCAAAATCACCGGTGATACGGTACCCTTCCGGCACGGAAAGGCCCGCCCGCTCCATGGCGGAGAGATACCCTTCCAGACGCAAACGCGCCGGGGTTTTATCCAGCGGACCGGTAATACAGGCGATGCGGGTATAGCCTTTATCAATCAGATACTGAGTCGCCATATCGCCGCCCAGCAGGGAGTTATCCTGAATGAGATCGCTGGTTCCGTCGAACGGCGCCCAGTCCATCATCACGGTGGGAATCGAAGGATAGCGCTGGATAATCTCTTTCGAGGGCTGGTGCGTTTCGGTGCAGAGCAGCAATAGCCCGTCGACGCGTTTTTGCATCAGCGTTTCCAGGTTACGATTCATGCGCTGCTCGTCACCCTCGGTATTACACAGCACCAGGCTGTAGCCACGCTCGAAGCAGCTGCGCTCCACGCCGCGAACCAGTTCTGAATAAAAGGGGTTGGTACTCGCGGTGATCAGCATACCGATGGTGCGCGTCTGGTTGAGCTTAAGGCTGCGCGCCAGCGCAGACGGCGCATAGTTGAGTTCTTTTACCGCAGCTTCGACTTTCTCCCGAATCGCCTCGCTGACGAAGCGATCGTTGTTTATAACGTGGGAGACCGTCGAGGTAGAAACACCCGCCATGCGGGCGACATCTTTCATTGTGGCCAAGCGTTACCCCTGCTGACTTAAGAATTCATCGATCTCTTTACGCCACGGAACGGAAGGCTGGGCGCCTTTGCGCGTCACCGCAATCGCGGCAGCAGCGTGTGCGAAGCGAATAGCGTCATCCATTCTCTTGCCTTCCAGCAGCGCGGTGACCAGTGCACCGTTGAAGGTATCTCCCGCTGCGATGGTATCAATCGCTTTGACCTTAAAGCCCGGCACGCGACGGCCTTCGCCATTGACGCTTGCCCACACCCCACGGCTGCCAAGGGTGATAATCACGGTACCGATGCCCTTATCATGCAGTGCACGCGCGGCTCGCGCAGCATCGTCATCATTTTCTACGCGAATGCCCGTCAGCTTTTCGGCTTCGGTTTCGTTTGGCGTAATGATGTCCACCAGCGCCAGCAGCTCGTCTGATAATACACGGGCCGGGGCCGGGTTAAGTACGACAGTGGTATGATTTTCATGCGCAATTTTCGCGGCGGCCAGCACGCTTTCAACCGGTGATTCCAGCTGCATCAGCAGGGCTTCCGCTCCGGCGATGATGGCACGTTGCGCTTCTACGCGCTCCGTCGTCAGCGCAGCGTTAGCGCCAGCATGAATACCGATAACATTCTCACCTTCAGCGTTGACGAAAATCAGCGCCACGCCGGTCGATTCCCCTGCAACCACGCTGACCGGTGCGATATCGATATTATCGCTCGCCAGCTGTTTGCGAACGCGCTCGCCGGTATCGTCATCACCCGTGCAGGCGATAAACGCAATTTTCGCCCCGCAGCGACCCGCAGCGACAGCCTGGTTGGCACCTTTACCGCCAAATGCCACCTGATACTGGTTACCCGTGACGGTTTCGCCCGGTGCAGGGAACGATTCAAGGTTAAGAATGTGATCGGCATTGATACTGCCAAGGACGACGAGGTTGCCTGCGGTTTTCATGGTTGGGTTGTCCATCTGAGAGCGCCACCGGTGTTACCCGGTGGCGTATGCCACACTTTTCTTTATTGGTGTCCCTCAGGCAGCCAGCGACTGCCTGATTCGCCTTTTACTGCTTAATGACCAGCTTCAGGTCAACCGGGTATTTGGCCTGAACTTTTTCGCCCTTCAGCACTTTGTCGGCAGTTTCAACGCCAGTGGCGCCAATCTGCTCAGGCAGCTGAGCGATGGTCGCAGCCAGTTTGCCATCGTTTACTGCTTTTTCACCATCCGGCGTGCCGTCAAATCCGACAACCATCACATCAGATTTACCTGCGGTCTGCAGGGCACGCAGCGCGCCCAGCGCCATTTCGTCGTTCTGCGCGAACACGGCCTGCACGTCAGGGTGTGCGGTCAGCAGGTTCTGCATAACGTTCAGACCTTTAGTACGGTCGAAGTCGGCCGGCTGGCTCGCCAGCACGTTGAATTTGTGCGCAGCCACAGCCTGCTGGAAGCCTTCACCACGCTCGCGGGCTGCAGACGTACCGGCAATCCCCTGCAGTTCGATAACTTTCGCGCCTTCGCCGGCTTTCTTCGCGATGTAATCACCCGCGATTTTGCCGCCCAGCACGTTATCAGACGCAATGTGGCTAACAACCTCGCCTTTCGTTGCCTGGCGGTCCAGAGTGATCACCGGAATTTTCGCCTGGTTTGCCATTTTAACGGCGTTACCGACGGCGTCAGAATCGGTTGGGTTGATCAGCAGAATTTTGGTGCCACGAACGGTTAAGTCCTGAACGTTAGCCAGCTCTTTCGCCGGGTTGTTCTGTGAATCCAGTACCACCAGGTTGTAGCCCAGTTTGTCCGCTTCTTTCTGCGCACCGTCCTTCAGGGAGACGAAGAACGGGTTGTTCAGGGTAGAGACAACCAGCGCGATGGTATCTTTCGCCATGGCGTTAGCACTTACGGTTGCGCTCAGCGCGACAGCAGAAACCAGGGTAGCCAGTTTTTTCATGTTCATATCTAAGATGTCCTGTAGTGTCGTCAGTTACTGTTTTTTGTTGTCTACCAGTACCGCCAGCAAAATCACCACTGCCTTAACGATCATCTGGTAATAGGAGGAAACACCTAACAAATTCAAACCATTATTCAGGAAACCAAGAATCAGTGCGCCGATCAATGTCCCAACAATGCGACCTTTACCGCCCGCAAGACTCGTACCGCCCAGAACCACTGCTGCGATAGCATCCAGCTCATACCCCGTACCTGCCGTCGGCTGCGCAGAAGAGAGGCGCGCCACTTCGATGATACCTGCCAGCGATGCCAGCAGACCGCACAGGGAGTAAACGATAATTTTGACTTTACTAACGCTGATCCCGGACAGGCGCGTTGCCGCTTCGTTACCGCCAAGCGCATAAATATAGCGGCCCAGACGGGTGTGGTGCAGCATGTACCACGCCGCCAGGAAGACGATAGCCATGATCCAGACCGGGGTCGGAACACCCAGCGGGCGACCGATACCGAACCAGCCAAACAGATCCGCGTTATCGGTAAAGCCGGTATTAACCGGGCTGCCGTTGGTGTACACCATGGTCACACCGCGCAGCAGCAGCATCATCACCAGCGTGGCGATAAACGCCTGAACGCGGCCTTTTGCCACAATCACGCCGGTTACGGCACCAATCGCCGCGCCTGCCGCCAGGGCAGCGGCCACGGCCACCAGCGCGTTGACTTCAATGCCGACAATCGAAGCGGCGATCGCGCCGGTGAGCGCCAGCAGGGAACCGACGGACAGATCGATACCCGAGGTCAAAATCACCAGCGTCATGCCGACCGCCATAATGGCGTTCACAGACGTCTGCTGCAGAATGTTGAACAGGTTATTAACGGTGAAAAAATTCGGGCTCATGGTCGACACAATCGCGATCAGCACCAGCAGGGCAATCAGCGATTTTTGTTCCATCAGCCACGCCTTTGTGAAATAGCGGCGACCAGAAACAGCCTGGGTAGTCATCTTCTTACTCCTGATTCACGCGATTAAGCTTGCCCACAGCGGCAGCCATCAGAACTTCCTGGGTGGCCTGCTCGCGAGTGAATTCACCGCCGAGATGCCCTTCATGCATGACGATAATGCGATCGCTCATGCCTAATACTTCTGGCATCTCGGAAGAGACCAGAATGATGCTCAGACCGTCGGCCTTGAACTGGTTAATCAGCTGATAAATCTCTTTCTTCGCGCCCACGTCTACGCCGCGGGTTGGCTCATCGAGGATCAGCACTTTCGGGCGTGTCATCAGCCCGCGCGCAATCGCCACTTTCTGCTGATTACCGCCGGACAACAGGCCAATCGCCTGCTCCATCGACGGGGTCTTGACGTTAAAGAGGCGGATAAAATCGCTGACCGCCTGCTGCTCATCTTTATGCTTCAGGCTACCGCCGCTATGGCTGAAATAGCGCAGCGCGGTCAGGGACATGTTCTCTTTAACCGACATCCCCAGCACCAGGCCGTCGCGTTTGCGGTCTTCGGAGATATAGACGATGCCGTTCGCCAGACCATCCTGCGGAGAGCGGGTGACCACTTCATGACCGTCGAGGGTGACATAACCGCTGGTGCGCGGCAGTGCGCCGTACAACACTTTCATCAGCTCGGTACGTCCGGCACCCATCAGGCCCGCCACGCCCAGGATCTCGCCCTGGCGCAGGGTAAAGGTGACGTCGTTCACGCCAGGACCGCAGAGGTTGTCCACCTTCAGGCGGATCTCACCCGGCGCTTTATCCAGATGCGGATACTGATCTTCGAGCTTGCGTCCCACCATCATTTCGATGAGCGTATCTTCGGTCAGCGTGGCGACTTCGCGCTCGGCAATAAACTGCCCGTCGCGGAAGACGGTGACGTCATCGCAGATCTCGAAGATCTCTTTCATGCGGTGAGAGATATAGACAATCCCGCGCCCCTGCGACTTCAGCTCGCGGATAACGCGGAACAGGGATTCCGTTTCGGTATCGGTCAGGGCGTCGGTCGGTTCATCCATAATGATGACCTTCGACTCAAAGCTCAGCACCTTCGCGATTTCCACCATCTGCTGATCGCCAATGGACAGATCGCCCACCAGGCGGTCGCTCTTAAAGCGCAGGTTCAGCTTCGCCAGCAGCTTGTCCGCTTCGGCATACATGGTTTTCCAGTCGATTTTGCCGAACCGGTTAACAAACTCGCGGCCAAGAAAGATGTTTTCCGCAATGGTGAGCTGAGGGATCAGGTTCAGCTCCTGGTGAATAATACCGATGCCCGCTTCCTGAGAGGATTTTGGGCCATTGAAGGTAGTCTCTTTACCCAGCCAGACGAGTGAACCGGCATCGCGTTGATAGATACCGGTCAGCACTTTCATCATGGTGGATTTGCCGGCACCGTTCTCGCCCACCAGCGCCATCACGCGCCCGGGGTAGACGTTCAGCGCCGCGCCGGAGAGGGCTTTTACGCCCGGGAACGACTTATCGATCCCTTTGAGTTGCAGTAATGCGTCCATGATGGCCTCAGAATGTGACGCCAGCACAGAGAATGATATTCGCATACGGGGAACACTCCCCGCTGCGAATCACCGCCTGACTGTCTGCGGTTTGTTGTTTGAACTGTTCGTGCGTCGTGTAACGAATTTCTATGGTGTTTCCCTGGTGTTGTTGCAGTTGCTCAATATGGCTGAGCAACGTTTCGTGGAGTTGCGGATTATGTTGTTTGATTTCCGCCGCGAGAATGGCGGCCTCAACCTGCATCTCCGCGGTCACCACGTCCAGTACCTGCATAAACGAGGGTACACCCTGCGTTAACGCCATATCGATACGGGTTGTGCTGCGCGGAACCGGTAAGCCTGCATCGCAAACCACCAGCGTATCGGTATGCCCAAGACGGGAAATAACCGATGAGATTTCTGAGTTGAGTACCGTGCCTTTCTTCATTTTCTTGCTCCACTAGCGAAACGTTTCGCTAACATCAGTTTAATCTCAAGAATGTTCAGAAAACCATCATGACGTAACAGATTTGTGATCGACGTCGAAACGTTTCGCTAAGTGAAATGTAGAGACAATTATTGTGGGTTGGCGAGGGGTTTGGTAGGCCGGGTAAGCGAAGCGCCACCCGGCATTTTCAGAAGGGATTAGATCTCGACCTGTGTTCCCAGCTCAATCACGCGGTTAGGCGGGATCTCAAACTGGTCAGGCGCGCGCAGGGCGTTGCGCTGCAGGATGAGGTATAGCTTGCCGCGCAGGCGCAGATACCACGGACGCTTGCCGATAATCAGCGACTCGTGCGACATAAAGAACGACGTCTCCATCATCCGGCAGCTCAGCCCTTCCAGGCCGCAGCGGTGGAACACCTCTTCCACGTTTGGCGTTTCGCGCCAGCCGTAGCTCGCCACCACGCGCCAGAATGTCGGCGACAGCTGCTCGATTTGTACGCGACGCACGTTATGAACGTAAGGCGCATCTTCGGTGCGCAGCGTCAGCAGGATCACGCGCTCGTGCAGCACCTTGTTGTGCTTGAGGTTATGCATCAGCGCGAACGGAATGACGTTCAGCGCGCGAGACATATATACCGCAGTACCCGGCACGCGGACCGGCGGGGATTTCTCCAGCGAGGCGATCATCGCCTCCAGAGAATTGCCGTGCTCATGCATACGGCGCAGCAGGCGGAAGCGCTCGCTTTTCCAGGTGGTCATGACAATGAACATCACCAGACCCAGCGTCAGCGGCAGCCAGCCACCGGAGACAATTTTGTCGAGGTTTGCGGAGAACAGCGGCACGTCGATACACAGGAAGCCCACCAGAATCATCGCCACGAGGAATTTATTCCAGTGCCAGTTTCGGTACGCCACCGTGGTGGAGAGAAGCGATGTCAGCACCATCGTACCGGTTACCGCAATACCGTACGCCGCCGCCAGGTTACTGGAGTGCTCGAAGCTGACGATAACAATAACAACCGCGAAATAGAGGAGCCAGTTAACGAACGGGATGTAGATCTGGCCCGATTCCATCTCAGAGGTATGGATGATGCGCATCGGTGACAGATACCCCAGACGCACGGCCTGGCGCGTCAGAGAGAACACGCCGGAAATCACCGCCTGGGAGGCAATGACGGTCGCCAGCGTCGCCAGGATCAGCATCGGCACCAGCGCCCAGTCGGGCGCCAGCAGGAAGAACGGGTTCTTGATCGCTTCCGGGTTTTTAAGCAACAGCGCGCCCTGACCGAAATAGTTCAGCACCAGCGACGGCAGCACCACAATAAACCATGCCACGCGGATAGGCAGTTTCCCGAAGTGGCCCATGTCAGCATACAGCGCTTCCACACCGGTGATGGAGAGCACGACGGCCCCCAGCGCCACGAAGGAAACCACTTTGTATTCGAGGAAGAAATGCACCGCCCAGTAAGGGTTCAGCGCATGCAGCACTTCCGGGTTCGCGATAATGCTGCGCAAGCCAAGCGCCGCCAGGATCAGGAACCAGGCCAGCATAATCGGCGCAAACAGTTTGCCCACCAGCCCTGTACCGTGCTTCTGGATCATGAACAGCAGCGTCAGGACAATGATGGCCAATGGGACCACCCATGAATCGAGCTGGGGAGCGATAATCTCCAGCCCCTCTATCGCCGACAGCACCGAGATAGCCGGCGTTATCACCACTTCTCCGTAGAAGAAACTGCCGCCAATCAGGCCGATAATGACCAGCACAGAGGTCATCCTGGCCGAGGTATTGCGCCCGGCAAGAGACATCAGGGTCAGGATCCCACCTTCACCTGCGTTATCAGCACGCATAACGAAGGAGAGATATTTAACGGAAACCACCAGGATCAGCAGCCAGAAGATGAGGGACAGGAAGCCAAATACGGCATCGCGCTCAACACCAAAGCCAAACTGGCCGGACAGACATTCACGAAGCGTATAAAGCGGGCTGGTGCCAATATCACCGTAGACAACCCCGATCGCCGCAAGCGTTATTGCGGGTAATGATTGCTTATTATCAGTGCTCATAGACTAGTCTTTTCGTTTAAATAACAAATGTGTTCCCGGTCCCTTGGCCCACAAAAAGCGCACAGTATGCACGATTCAATGCAAAATCGTACCCCTAAATGCAACCGCATTAATGTAGCGCAAAGAAAATTGCGCCGCACTTCAGTCTATTACCAGCCCTGACTGAAACGTCTATACTCGCTTCAATTGGCCGCCACGACGGCGAAAGGATGCAAAACTATTATGGCTCACTCACATTTATTAGCAGAAAGAATTTCCCGCCTCAGCAGCGCGCTGGAGAAAGGCCTTTTCGAGCGTAGCCACGCCATCCGCCTCTGTTTACTGGCGGCGTTGAGCGGTGAGAGCGTGTTTTTGCTGGGACCGCCGGGCATTGCCAAAAGCCTGATTGCCCGCAGGCTAAAATTTGCTTTTCAGAACGCCCGCGCCTTCGAATATCTCATGACCCGGTTTTCCACCCCAGAAGAAGTTTTTGGTCCGCTCTCCATCCAGGCATTGAAAGATGAGGGTCGCTATCAGCGTCTGACAGAAGGGTATCTTCCGGAGGCTGAGATTGTTTTTCTCGATGAGATCTGGAAAGCGGGGCCGGCTATTCTTAACACCCTCCTCACGGCGATAAACGAACGTCGGTTCCGTAACGGCGCCAGTGAAGAGAAAATCCCGATGCGCCTGCTGGTGGCCGCCTCTAACGAACGGCCTGAAGCCGACAGCAGTCTGGAAGCGCTGTATGACCGTATGCTTATCCGCCTGTGGCTGGACAAAGTACAGGATAAGTCCAACTTTCGCTCCATGCTGGTCAGCCAGCAGGATGAAAGTGAAAACCCGGTATCCGCTTCGCTGCAGGTGACGGATGAGGAGTATCACCAGTGGCAGCAGGACATCGGCAAAATCAAACTGCCAGACGCCGTCTTCGAGCTGATCTATCTGCTGCGCCAGCAGCTTGATCTCATCCCTTCAGCGCCCTATGTCTCCGATCGCCGGTGGAAAAAAGCGATCCGCCTGCTGCAGGCGAGCGCCCTGTTCAGCGGCCGTGATGCCGTCGCGCCAATCGATCTGATCCTGCTGAAAGATTGCCTCTGGCACGATGCAGAAGGTATGAACCTGATGCAGCAGCAGCTTGACGTTTTGATGACCGGACACGCCTGGGGGCAGCAGGCAATGCTCAACCAGCTGGGGGCGATTGCCCAGCGGCGCATCCAGCTCCAGCAGCAGCAAAGCGATAAAACCG
This sequence comes from Enterobacter sp. HG048, assembly GCF_024702055.1. Lineage (NCBI taxonomy): Bacteria > Pseudomonadati > Pseudomonadota > Gammaproteobacteria > Enterobacterales > Enterobacteriaceae > Enterobacter > Enterobacter sp. HG048. Next base: position 84,950 of record NZ_JANLIZ010000018.1, on the reverse strand, counting down.
CGCTGAAAGTAAATCGCCTTGGGGGCATGTTCGCCCGCAAACCGCACTACGAGCTTCCCGCGGATCTGACCTCAGCAACGCTAACGTTGCTGCTCCAGCAGCCGCTTAAACTGCATGATATGCAGGTGGTACACATTACGATTGAGCGCGAGGCGCTGGCGCAGTGGCTGGATAAGGGCGGAGAGATCCGGGGAAAACTCAACGGCATTGGTTTCGCGCAGCCGCTGAATATGGAAGTGGACAGCAGCCAGCACCTGGTGATCCGCGACGTCAGCCTCCAGGGATCGCGTCTTGCTCTTCCGGGCACCGCCTCTGACAGCGTCCCCGAAGAGATTAAGCAGCAGCTGGAAGCGCTGGATACCGAATGGCATCAGCAGCACACCCGCTTTAGCGAGCAGCAAAAATGCCTCTTTATTCATAGCGACTGGTTAGGTCGCATCGAAGCCAGCCTGCAGGACGTCAGCGCGCAGATCAAACAGGCGCGTCAATGCTAACCCTGGATACGCTTAACGTCATGCTGGCGGTCAGCGAGGAGGGGTTGATCGAAGAAGTGGTCATTACCCTTCTGGCGTCGCCGCAGCTGGCGGCCTTCTTCGAAAAATTTCCGAAGCTTAAAAAGGCGATGACGGACGATCTGCCCCGCTGGCGAGAAAATTTGCGTCAGCGGTTCAGGGAGACCGAAGTTCCGCCTGAGTTAACGGAAGAGGTGGCCTGCTATCAGCAGTGCCAGCGGCTCTCCACGTCGCAGTTTATCGTCCAGCTCCCGCAAACCCTGACGTTGCTCGATAACGTCCACTCCCCGTTTGCCAGCCAGGCTCGGGGGCTGGTCACGGACAACGCCACGTTCACTCCCGCACTGCACACCCTCTTCTTACAGCGCTGGCGCCTCAGCCTGGTGGTGCAGGCCACAACGCTGAACCAGCAGCTGCTGGATGAAGAGCGTGAACAGCTGCTCAGTGAAGTTCAGGAACGTATGACGCTGAGCGGCCAGCTAGAACAGGTGCTGGTGGAGAATGAAAATGCCGCCGGACGTCTGTGGGACATGAGCGCCGGTCAGCTCCGGCGCGGGGATTATCAGCTGATCGTCAAATACGGCGATTTTCTGGCGCAGCAGCCCGAGCTGATGAAGCTTGCAGAACAGCTGGGTCGCTCAAGGGAGGCAAAGTCGGTCCCAAAGAAAGATGCCCCGATGGAAACCTTCCGCACCCTGGTGCGCGAACCGGCTACCGTGCCGGAGCAGGTCGACGGGCTCCAGCAGAGCGATGACATTTTACGCCTGCTGCCAACGGAGCTGAGCACGCTGGGGATGACGGAGCTGGAGTATGAGTTCTATCGTCGGCTGGTGGAAAAACAGCTTCTCACCTACCGACTGCACGGCGAAGCCTGGCGCGAGAAAGTCAGCCAACGGCCGGTCGTCCATCAGGATTTTGATGAACAGCCGCGCGGGCCATTCATTGTTTGCGTGGATACGTCCGGTTCGATGGGCGGGTTTAACGAGCAGTGCGCGAAGGCGTTCTGTCTGGCACTGATGCGCGTGGCGCTCGCCGATCGCCGTCGCTGCTTTATCATGCTCTTCTCCAGCGAGGTGGTGGGCTATGAGCTGACGAACCAGCAGGGTATCGAGCAGGCAATCCGCTTCCTGAGCCAGCGCTTTCGCGGCGGCACGGATCTGGCCAGCTGCTTTCGCAGCATTGTGGAGCGTATGCAGGGCGGCGACTGGTACGACGCTGACGCGGTGGTGATTTCCGATTTTATTGCCCAGCGGCTGCCGGATGACGTGGTGAATAAGGTGAAGGAGTTACAGCGAGTGCATCAGCACCGTTTTCATGCGGTGGCGATGTCAGCCCATGGAAAACCCGGCATCATGCGCATCTTCGATCATATCTGGCGCTTTGATACCGGGTTGCGTAGCCGCCTGCTCAGACGCTGGCAGCGTTAATTACAGAAGAGAACCGACGCTTTCACGTACCTGCTGCGGCCAGACGCCACACTGAACCTGACCGATATGGGGTAATTGCAGCAGCAGCATGGTCAGACGGGACTGGCCGATACCACCGCCGATCGTCTGAGGCATTTCACCGCGCAGCAGCGCCTGGTGCCACTCGAGTTTGAGACGATCTTCATCGCCGGTGACCGCCAGCTGGCGCTTCAGCGCGTCAGCATCCACGCGGATCCCCATAGAAGAGAGCTCGAAGGCGTCTTCCAGTACCGGGTTCCACACCAGAATATCGCCGTTCAGCCCGGCAAATTCGCCTTCACCCGCAGTACTCCAGTCATCATAATCCGGCGCGCGAACGTCGTGGCGTTTGCCATCAGACAGTTTGCCGCCGATTCCGATCAGGAACACAGCACCTAATTCTTTGGCGATCGCACGCTCGCGGCCTTTAGCATCGAGATCCGGGAAGCGGCTCAGCAGCGCCTGGCTGTGAACAAAGTGGATCGTATCCGGCAGGAACGGTGCCAGACCAAACTCTTTGCTTACGGCCGCTTCGGTTGCTTTGATCCCGGCGTAGATCGCCTCAACAGTGGATTTCAGCGTGCCGACGTGACGTTCACCATCCCCCATCACGCGCTCCCAGTCCCACTGGTCAACGTAAACGGAATGAATCGGTGAAAGGCGATCTTCATCGGGACGAAGGGCTTTCATGTGCGTGTAGAGCCCTTCGCCCGCGCTGAAGTCGTGTTGTCCCAGGGTTTGACGCTTCCACTTCGCCAGGGAATGAACCACTTCGAACTGAGCGTCTGGCAGTGTTTTCACTTTCACCTGTACCGCTTTTTCGCATCCAGAAAGGTTATCCTGCGTCCCGTCACCCACGCGGCTCAGAATCGGCGCCTGAACTTCAATAAGGCCAAGCTTCTCTTCCAGCTGGCGGGAAAAATGGGATTTTACGAAACTGATCTGGCGTTGTTTTGCGATGTAAGCGGTTTTCATTATTTATACTCCTGCGTCCTGTTGATATTGATTAAGCAACAGAAATGGCATCATATTCAATAACTCATCAACAAAAAGCCACCTTCACTTTTGATTCGATAAAATTAAACGCTAGAATAGAATGATTCATTAATCTTCATAAGAAAAAGCTATGGAAAATTATCAGATCGACAATCTCGACCGCGGCATTCTGGAGGCGTTAATGGCCAATGCCCGTACCGCCTACGCCGAACTGGCAAAACAGTTTAGCGTCAGCCCGGGAACCATTCACGTCCGCGTAGAGAAGATGAAGCAGGCGGGGATCATTACCGGCGCACGCATTGACGTCAGTCCTAAGCATCTCGGTTACGACGTCTGCTGCTTCATCGGCATCATTCTTAAAAGCGCCAAAGACTACCCTTCCGCTCTGGCGAAGCTGAACGCGCTGGATGAAGTCACCGAGGCGTATTACACCACCGGGCATTACAGCATCTTTATTAAAGTCATGTGCCGATCCATCGACGCCCTCCAGCAGGTACTTATCAACAAGATCCAAACAATCGATGAAATTCAGTCCACCGAGACGCTGATCTCCCTGCAAAACCCGATCATGCGTACCATCCGCCCGTGATCGGGCAATTTCATTCCCACATTTTCCACAGGTAGATCCCAGCTCGTTCACAGCGTACAATGGCCGTCTCTTTATCTGGGCGAGCGATCAATGGCGGACATTACCCTTATCAGCGGCAGCACCCTTGGTGGTGCGGAATACGTAGCGGAACACCTGGCTGAAAAGCTGGAAGATGCGGGCTTTTCTACGGAAACCCTGCACGGTCCGTTGCTTGAAGATCTCCCGACTGACGGGGTCTGGCTGCTGATCACCTCCACGCACGGCGCGGGCGATCTGCCGGATAACCTGCAACCTTTATATGACGAACTGCTGGAACAGCAGCCTGACCTGTCAAACGTCCGTTTTGGCGCGGTGGGGATCGGCAGTCGTGAATATGACACCTTTTGCGGGGCAATAGAGAAAGTTGAAGCCGCTGTCACCTCCTGCGGAGCAAAACAGCTGGGTGAAACGCTCAAGATCAACATCCTCGATCATGACATTCCGGAGGATCCAGCCGAGATCTGGCTCGCGGAATGGAAAAATTTACTCAAAAACGATTAAAGATCGCGCGAACAGATGTGGATAACTCTGGTTAAAAGCTCGTATTAACCCGTAGTTATCCAAAGAACAACTGTTGTGTCGTTTTTGACCTGTGTATAAAGTCGCGATCTGATCCCAGCTTATACTGTCCAGGATCACCGATCATTCACAGCAAACGATCCTTTCTAACTGCATGATCTTCTTTGTGAGATCGGACTTATCCACACAGGTTCGCGATCCTAATAAGAGATCACAATAGAACAGATCTCTAAATAAAAAGATCTTCTTTTTAATAGCCCAGGATCCCAATGCTTTCTCGAAAGACTAAAGTTGAGTAGAATCCACGGCCCGGGCTTCAATCCATTTTCATACCGCTTTACGCGAGGCAGACCACCATGTTTTATCAGGATCCTTTTGACGTCATCATCATTGGCGGGGGTCACGCAGGCACTGAGGCCGCAATGGCCGCAGCGCGTATGGGTCAGCAGACCCTGCTTTTGACACACAATATCGACACGCTGGGACAAATGTCCTGTAATCCGGCGATTGGCGGCATTGGGAAAGGACACCTGGTAAAAGAAGTGGATGCACTTGGCGGCCTGATGGCGAAAGCGATCGATCGAGCCGGCATACAGTTTAGGATACTAAACGCGAGTAAAGGTCCCGCAGTGCGTGCGACCCGAGCTCAGGCAGACCGCGTGCTTTACCGTCAGGCGGTGCGTACCGCTCTGGAGAATCAGCCGAACCTGATGATCTTCCAGCAGGCGGTTGAAGATCTTATCGTTGAGAACGATCGCGTCGTGGGCGCCGTGACCCAGATGGGCCTCAAATTCCGCGCGAAAGCCGTGGTGCTGACCGTGGGCACCTTCCTTGACGGTAAAATTCATATCGGTCTGGATAACTACAGCGGTGGCCGTGCCGGCGATCCGCCGTCTATTCCACTGTCTCGCCGTCTGCGTGAACTGCCGCTGCGCGTTAGCCGCCTGAAAACCGGCACGCCGCCGCGTATTGATGCGCGCACCATTGATTTCAGCGTGCTGGCGCAACAGCACGGTGATAACCCCATGCCGGTGTTCTCGTTCATGGGCAATGCGGCTCAGCATCCGCAGCAGGTACCGTGCTACATCACGCATACCAACGAGAAAACTCATGACGTGATCCGCAACAACCTCGATCGCAGCCCCATGTATGCCGGCGTGATCGAAGGGATCGGTCCACGCTACTGCCCGTCGATCGAAGACAAAGTGATGCGCTTCGCCGATCGTAACCAGCACCAGATCTTCCTGGAGCCGGAAGGGCTGACCTCAAACGAAATTTACCCGAACGGCATCTCCACCAGCCTGCCGTTCGATGTGCAGATGCAAATTGTTCGCTCAATGCAGGGGATGGAGAATGCGAAAATTGTTCGCCCCGGCTACGCTATTGAGTACGATTTCTTCGATCCACGCGACCTGAAGCCAACCCTGGAAAGCAAGTTCATCCACGGTCTGTTCTTCGCGGGGCAGATTAACGGCACCACCGGCTACGAAGAAGCGGCTGCACAGGGCCTGCTTGCCGGTCTGAACGCCGCGCGCTTCTCTGCTGAGAAAGAGGGCTGGGCACCAGGCCGTTCTCAGGCGTATCTGGGCGTGCTGGTTGACGATCTCTGCACGCTGGGTACCAAAGAGCCGTACCGTATGTTTACCTCTCGCGCGGAATATCGCCTGATGCTGCGTGAAGATAACGCCGACCTGCGTCTGACTGAAATGGGCCGCGAGCTGGGTCTGGTCGATGACGAGCGCTGGGCGCGCTTCAACGAAAAGCTGGAGCGCATTGAACAGGAACGTCAGCGCCTGAAAACCACCTGGGTGAATCCGCAGGCGGAAACCGCTGCCGAAGTAAACGCTCACTTAACAGCGCCGCTGTCGCGCGAGGCCAGCGGTGAAGATTTACTGCGCCGTCCTGAAGTCACCTACGAGAACCTGGTTAAACTGACCGCGTTCGCGCCGGGCCTGGAAGACGCTGAAGCGGCAGAGCAGGTTGAGATCCAGGTGAAGTACGAAGGTTACATCGCGCGTCAGCAGGATGAGATCGAAAAACAGCAGCGTAATGAAAACACGCTGCTGCCAGAAATGCTGGACTACCGCCAGGTGACGGGCCTTTCCAACGAAGTGATCGCCAAGCTGAACGATCACAAACCGGTATCGATCGGCCAGGCATCCCGTATCTCGGGTGTTACCCCTGCGGCGATTTCGATCCTGCTGGTCTGGCTGAAAAAGCAGGGCATGCTGCGCCGCAGCGCGTAATTGACATTGCTTTTGGCGGGTGGCGCTTCGCTGACCCGCCCTACTTATTCGTAGGCCCGGTAAGCGGCAGCGCCACCGGGCAAAAAACTCTCAACAGGTATTCACCGTGCTCAACAAACTCTCTCGTCTGCTGGATCAGGCAGGTATTTCGCTCACCGATCACCAGAAAAATCAGCTGGTGGCCTATGTCGATATGCTGAACAAATGGAACAAAGCGTACAACCTGACCTCCGTACGCGACCCCAACGAGATGCTGGTACGCCATATTCTCGATAGCATCGTGGTTGCCCCGTGGCTGAAAGGTGAGCGTTTCATCGATGTGGGGACGGGACCGGGTTTACCGGGCGTTCCGCTGTCGATTGTTCGCCCTGAGAGCCACTTCACATTGCTGGACAGCCTTGGCAAGCGCGTGCGCTTTTTACGTCAGGTACAGCATGAGCTGAAGCTTGAAAACATCACGCCCGTGCAGAGCAGGGTAGAGGAGTTCCCGGCAGAGCCGCCGTTTGACGGGGTTATCAGCCGCGCGTTTGCTTCACTCAATGACATGGTGAGCTGGTGTAAGCACTTGCCTGCAGAGAATGGCCGCTTTTATGCGCTGAAAGGGCAGTTGCCAGGCGATGAGATTGAGCAGCTTCCGGACGGTTTTGCTGTTGAATCCATCGAGAAATTACACATTCCTCAGCTCGATGGGGAGCGTCATCTGGTGATAATTAAGCCAAACAATTTTTAAAAAATTAATAAAAAATGTGGAATTTGTGCTGTTCTTCGCATGTTAAAAAACAGCACAAATAAAGAGGGTTTACCGGCGGGCTTTTAACCTCTTTTTTACTAAGGTTTTTCTTATGGTTAACCTGGCGACTTTTATTCACCGAGAAGATAGTCATCTGTGAAAATATAAGTCTGCTAAAAGTGGAAGGTGGTAACCAGAACGCAATGTTAATTATTTATTAAGAATGTCAATAAAACGTTTTTATTGTGTACTGGGCTGTTTTGAAAATAGTTACGGCATTTTGCGTTTAATTTCATAAAGATAAATTTGCGCGATTTGCGCCTTTGATAAAGACAACCTTATCGCAAATGTGTGTTTTGTGATCTCGTGCACGCTTTATCGCCAACGTTTTCGCGCTGTTTGCAGTTTTGGTCGAAGGTTGACGCTTTCAGCGAAAGTTAAAAAATAGCGCTGGGGAAAAATATTTAAACATTTATTCACCTTTTCGCTACTTAATGTTTGAAATCACGGGTGCGCACCGTATAATTTGACCGCTTTTTGATGCTTGACTCTGAGCCTTAAAGAACGTTTTATACGACACGCGGCATACCTCGAAGGGAGCAGGAGTAAAAACGTGATGTCTGTGTCGCTCTTGAGTAGAAACGTTGCTCGTAAGCTTCTGTTCATTCAGTTTCTGGCTGTGATAGCAAGTGGACTGCTGTTTAGCCTCAAAGACCCCTTCTGGGGCATCTCCGCCGTGTGCGGGGGTTTGGCGGTTGTGCTGCCAAACGTGTTGTTTATGATTTTTGCCTGGCGTCATCAGGCGCATACACCCGCCAAAGGCCGCGTGGCCTGGTCCTTCGCCCTCGGCGAAGTGTGTAAGGTGTTGCTGACCTTTGCTCTACTGGTGATGGCGCTGGCGGTTTTGAAAGTGGTCTTCATGCCGCTGATAGCAACGTGGGTTTTGGTGCTGGTGGTACAAGTTCTGGCTCCAGCTGTAATCAATAACAAAGGGTAAAAGGCATCATGGCTTCAGAAAATATGACGCCGCAGGATTACATAGGTCACCATCTGAATAACCTTCAGCTGGACCTGCGTACATTCTCGCTGGTGGATCCACATAACCCCCCGGCCACCTTCTGGACGATCAACATCGACTCCATGTTCTTCTCGGTGGTTTTGGGTCTTCTGTTCCTGGCCATGTTCCGCGGTGTTGCTAAACGAGCGACCAGCGGTGTACCAGGGAAATTCCAGACCTTCATCGAAATGATCATCAGCTTCGTCCATGGCAGCGTCAAAGACATGTACCATGGTAAGAGCAAGCTGATTGCTCCGCTGGCCCTGACCGTGTTCGTTTGGGTCTTCCTGATGAACCTGATGGACCTGCTGCCAATCGATCTGCTGCCGTTCATCGGTGAGCACATCTTCGGCCTGCCAGCGCTGCGTGTTGTACCGTCTGCGGACGTGAACATCACCCTGTCGATGGCGCTGGGCGTATTTATCCTGATTCTTTTCTACAGCATCAAAATGAAAGGCGTAAGCGGCTTTGTGAAAGAGCTTACCTTGCAGCCGTTCAACCACTGGGCGTTTATTCCGGTCAACCTGATCCTGGAAGGCGTTAGCCTGCTGTCCAAACCTGTTTCACTGGGTCTGCGACTGTTCGGCAACATGTATGCGGGTGAGCTGATTTTCATTCTGATCGCGGGTCTTCTGCCGTGGTGGTCACAGTGGATTCTGAATGTGCCATGGGCCATTTTCCACATCCTGATCATTACGCTGCAAGCCTTTATCTTCATGGTTCTGACGATCGTCTATCTGTCGATGGCGTCTGAAGAGCACTGATTTTTTACCAACACTACTACGTTTTAATTGAAACAAACTGGAGACTGTCATGGAAAACCTGAATATGGATCTGCTGTACATGGCTGCCGCTGTGATGATGGGTCTGGCGGCTATCGGTGCTGCGATCGGTATCGGCATCCTCGGGGGCAAATTCCTGGAAGGCGCAGCGCGTCAACCTGATCTGATTCCTCTGCTGCGTACTCAGTTCTTTATCGTTATGGGTCTGGTGGATGCTATCCCAATGATCGCTGTAGGTCTGGGTCTGTACGTGATGTTTGCTGTCGCGTAGTAGTAGTTTTAAAACCCTAAGCCACAGAAATTAAAGAGGTATTGTGCTGTGAACATGAACGCAACAATCCTCGGCCAGGCCATCGCGTTTATTCTCTTTGTCTGGTTCTGCATGAAGTATGTATGGCCGCCTTTAATGGCTGCCATCGAAAAACGTCAGAAAGAAATTGCTGACGGTCTGGCTTCCGCAGAACGCGCTAAGAAAGATTTGGACCTTGCACAGGCCAACGCGACAGACCAGCTGAAAAAAGCGAAAGCTGAAGCTCAGGTAATCATTGAACAGGCTAACAAACGCCGTTCTCAGATCCTGGACGAAGCCAAAGCTGAAGCAGAACAGGAACGTACTAAGATCGTGACACAGGCTCAGGCAGAAATTGATGCTGAGCGTAAACGTGCTCGTGAAGAACTGCGTAAGCAGGTTGCGATTCTGGCTGTTGCTGGCGCCGAGAAGATCATCGAACGTTCCGTGGATGAAGCTGCTAACAGCGACATCGTGGACAAACTTGTCGCTGAACTGTAAGGAGGGAGGGGCTGATGTCTGAATTTGTTACGGTAGCTCGCCCCTACGCCAAAGCAGCTTTTGACTTTGCTGTCGAACACCAAAATGTCGATCGCTGGCAGGATATGCTGGCGTTTGCCGCTGAGGTGACGAAAAACGAACAAATGGCTGAGTTGCTTTCCGGTGCGTTAGCACCTGAAACCCTCGCCGCGTCGTTTATCGCCGTGTGCGGAGAGCAACTGGATGCCAACGGCCAGAACCTGATTAAGGTGATGGCAGAAAATGGTCGTCTCCGTGTGCTCCCGGATGTTCTCGAGCAGTTTGAGCACTTACGTGCCCTTAGTGAAGCAACCGCTGAAGTCGAAGTGACTTCTGCGACTGAACTGAGTAATGAACAGCTTGCGAAAATCACCGCCGCGATGGAAAAACGTCTGTCACGCAAAGTTAAGCTGAATTGCAAAATCGATAAGTCTGTAATGGCAGGCGTAATCATCCGTTCGGGTGATATGGTCATTGATGGCAGCGTACGCGGCCGTCTTGAACGCCTTGCAGACGTCTTGCAGTCTTAAGGGGACTGGAGCATGCAACTGAATTCCACCGAAATCAGCGAACTGATCAAGCAGCGCATTGCTCAGTTCAGTGTTGTGAGTGAAGCTCACAACGAAGGTACTATTGTTTCTGTTAGTGACGGTGTTATCCGCATCCACGGCCTGGCCGATTGTATGCAGGGTGAGATGATTTCCCTGCCGGGTAACCGTTACGCTATCGCACTGAACCTGGAGCGCGACTCCGTAGGTGCAGTTGTGATGGGTCCATACGCTGACCTCGCCGAAGGCATGAAGGTTAAGTGTACTGGCCGTATTCTGGAAGTGCCGGTTGGCCGTGGCCTGCTGGGTCGCGTTGTTAACACCCTGGGTGCGCCAATCGACGGTAAAGGTCCGGTTGAGCACGATGGCTTCTCTCCAATCGAAGTTATCGCACCGGGCGTTATCGACCGTCAGTCCGTAGATCAGCCTGTTCAGACAGGTTATAAGTCCGTTGATGCCATGATCCCAATCGGTCGTGGTCAGCGTGAACTGATCATCGGTGACCGTCAGACCGGTAAAACCGCGATGGCTATTGACGCCATCATCAACCAGCGTGACTCCGGCATCAAATGTGTGTACGTGGCCATCGGCCAGAAAGCGTCCACCATTTCCAACGTGGTTCGTAAACTGGAAGAGCACGGCGCACTGTCTAACACCATCGTTGTGGTAGCAACTGCGTCTGAATCCGCTGCACTGCAATACCTGGCGCCATATGCCGGTTGCGCAATGGGCGAATACTTCCGTGACCGCGGTGAAGATGCACTGATCGTATACGATGACCTGTCTAAACAGGCTGTTGCTTATCGTCAGGTTTCCCTGCTGCTCCGTCGTCCACCTGGACGTGAAGCGTTCCCTGGCGACGTATTCTACCTCCACTCTCGTCTGCTGGAGCGTGCATCCCGCGTAAACGCGGAATACGTCGAGAACTTCACCAAAGGTGAAGTGAAGGGTAAAACGGGCTCTCTGACCGCTCTGCCGATCATTGAAACCCAGGCGGGTGACGTTTCTGCGTTCGTTCCGACCAACGTAATCTCCATTACCGATGGTCAGATCTTCCTGGAAACCAACCTGTTTAACTCCGGTATTCGTCCGGCGGTTAACCCGGGTATCTCCGTATCCCGTGTTGGTGGTGCTGCTCAGACCAAGATCATCAAGAAACTGTCCGGTGGTATCCGTACCGCGCTGGCACAGTATCGTGAACTGGCTGCGTTCTCTCAGTTCGCATCCGATCTGGACGAAGCAACCCGTAAACAGCTGAGCCACGGTCAGAAAGTGACCGAACTGCTGAAGCAGAAACAGTACGCACCAATGTCTGTTGCTCAGCAGGGCCTGGTACTGTTCGCGGCTGAACGCGGTTACCTCGAAGATGTGGAACTGGCTAAAATCGGTAGCTTCGAAGCCGCTCTGCTGGCTTACGTCGACCGTGATCACGCTCCGCTGATGCAAGAGATCAACCAGACCGGTGGCTATAACGACGAAATCGAAGGCAAGCTGAAAGCTATCCTCGATTCCTTCAAAGCAACCCAATCCTGGTAATCGTCCGGCGGCTTGTCTCAGGACAAGCCGCCTGGCATTGAGGAGAAGCTCATGGCCGGCGCAAAAGAGATACGTAGTAAGATCGCAAGCGTCCAGAACACGCAAAAGATCACTAAAGCGATGGAGATGGTCGCCGCTTCCAAAATGCGTAAATCGCAGGATCGCATGGCGGCCAGCCGTCCTTATGCAGAAACCATGCGCAAAGTGATTGGTCACCTTGCAAACGGTAATCTGGAATATAAGCACCCTTACCTGGAAGAACGCGACGTTAAGCGCGTGGGCTACCTGGTGGTGTCGACCGACCGTGGTCTGTGTGGCGGCTTGAACATTAACCTGTTCAAAAAACTGCTGGCGGATATGAAAGCATGGTCTGAAAAAGGCGTTCAGTGCGATATCGCAATGATCGGCTCTAAAGGCGTCTCTTTCTTTAACTCCGTTGGTGGCAACATTGTCGCTCAGGTGACCGGTATGGGTGATAACCCGTCCCTGTCCGAACTGATCGGCCCGGTTAAAGTGATGTTGCAGGCCTATGATGAAGGCCGTCTGGACAGACTGTACGTTGTCAGCAACAAATTCATTAACACCATGTCTCAGGTTCCAACGCTCACTCAGATGCTGCCGTTACCGGCATCAGAAGATGACGAGCTGAAGCAAAAAGCCTGGGATTACCTGTATGAACCCGATCCGAAACCGCTGCTGGATACCCTGCTGCGTCGTTACGTTGAATCTCAGGTTTATCAGGGCGTTGTAGAAAACCTGGCCAGCGAGCAGGCCGCACGAATGGTGGCGATGAAAGCCGCGACCGATAATGGCGGCAGCCTGATTAAAGAGCTGCAGTTGGTTTACAACAAAGCTCGTCAGGCCAGCATTACTCAGGAACTCACCGAGATCGTCTCGGGGGCCGCCGCGGTTTAACCAGGTTTACGAATTACGTAGAGGATTCAAGATGGCTACTGGAAAGATTGTCCAGGTAATCGGCGCCGTGGTGGACGTCGAGTTCCCTCAGGACGCCGTACCACGCGTGTACGACGCGCTTGAGGTACAGAATGGTAACGAGAGCCTGGTGCTGGAAGTTCAGCAGCAGCTCGGCGGCGGTATCGTGCGTACCATCGCGATGGGTTCTTCCGACGGTCTGCGTCGTGGTCTGGAAGTCAAAGACCTTGAGCACCCGATCGAAGTCCCGGTAGGTAAAGCAACACTGGGTCGTATCATGAACGTATTGGGTCAGCCAATCGACATGAAAGGCGACATCGGTGAAGAAGAGCGTTGGGCTATCCACCGCGCGGCACCTTCCTACGAAGAGCTGTCCAGCTCTCAGGAACTGCTGGAAACCGGTATCAAAGTTATCGACCTGATGTGTCCGTTCGCGAAGGGCGGTAAAGTCGGTCTGTTCGGCGGTGCGGGTGTAGGTAAAACCGTAAACATGATGGAGCTGATCCGTAACATCGCGATCGAGCACTCCGGTTACTCCGTGTTTGCGGGCGTAGGTGAACGTACTCGTGAGGGTAACGACTTCTACCACGAAATGACCGACTCCAACGTTCTGGACAAAGTATCCCTGGTTTACGGCCAGATGAACGAGCCACCAGGAAACCGTCTGCGCGTTGCGCTGACCGGTCTGACTATGGCTGAGAAGTTCCGTGATGAAGGCCGTGACGTTCTGCTGTTCGTTGATAACATCTATCGTTACACCCTGGCCGGTACGGAAGTATCTGCACTGCTGGGTCGTATGCCTTCAGCGGTAGGTTATCAGCCTACGCTGGCGGAAGAGATGGGTGTTCTTCAGGAACGTATCACCTCTACCAAAACCGGTTCTATCACCTCCGTTCAGGCGGTATACGTACCTGCGGATGACTTGACTGACCCATCTCCAGCAACCACCTTTGCGCACTTAGATGCAACCGTGGTACTGAGCCGTCAGATCGCGTCTCTGGGTATCTACCCGGCCGTTGACCCGCTGGACTCCACCAGCCGTCAGCTGGATCCACTGGTTGTTGGTCAGGAACACTACGACACCGCGCGTGGCGTACAGTCCCTGCTGCAGCGTTACCAGGAACTGAAAGACATTATCGCCATCCTGGGTATGGATGAACTGTCTGAAGAAGACAAACTGGTGGTAGCACGTGCGCGTAAGATCCAGCGCTTCCTGTCCCAGCCATTCTTCGTTGCGGAAGTATTCACCGGTTCTCCAGGTAAATACGTTTCCCTGAAAGACACCATCCGTGGCTTTAAAGGCATCATGGAAGGCGAATACGATCACCTGCCGGAGCAGGCGTTCTACATGGTCGGTTCCATCGACGAAGCCGTGGAAAAAGCCAAAAAACTTTAACGCCTTAATCGGAGGGTGATATGGCAATGACTTACCACCTGGACGTCGTCAGCGCAGAGCAACAAATGTTCTCTGGTCTGGTCGAAAAAATCCAGGTAACGGGTAGTGAAGGTGAACTGGGTATTTTCCCGGGTCACGCACCGCTGCTCACCGCCATTAAGCCTGGTATGATCCGCATCGTTAAACAGTTCGGTCACGAAGAGTTTATCTATCTGTCCGGCGGCATTCTTGAAGTGCAGCCTGGCAGTGTGACCGTTCTGGCCGATACCGCTATCCGTGGACAGGATCTCGACGAAGCGCGAGCCCTGGAATCGAAGCGTAAGGCTGAAGAGCACATTAGCAGCTCTCATGGTGACGTGGATTACGCTCAGGCGTCTGCGGAGCTGGCCAAAGCGATCGCGAAACTGCGCGTTATCGAGTTGACCAAAAAAGCGATGTAACACCGGCTTGAAAAGCACAAAAGCCAGTCTGGATACCAGGCTGGCTTTTTTTTTCGGCCTTAATTCATGATGAAAAAGATGTAGAATTTTGAGCATCAAACGTTTTTACTTCACACTCAAACTACCGTCAGGATGCGTATGTCAAACAGTGCGATGAGCGTGGTGATCCTTGCCGCTGGCAAAGGGACCCGCATGTATTCCGATCTGCCAAAGGTGCTCCACACGCTTGCAGGAAAGCCAATGGTGCAGCATGTCATTGATGCAGCCAACGAACTGGGTGCCAGTCAGGTCCACCTGGTCTACGGCCACGGCGGCGATCTGCTTAAAAAGACGCTGAGCGATGACAATCTCAACTGGGTGCTTCAGGCCGAACAGCTGGGCACAGGCCATGCGATGCAGCAGGCTGCGCCTTTCTTTGCGGATGACGAAGACATTTTGATGCTCTACGGCGATGTCCCGCTGATCTCCGTTGAAACACTTACTCGCCTGCGTGAAGCCAAACCGCAGGGCGGCATCGGTTTATTAACCGTCGTGCTGGACGATCCAAGCGGTTATGGCCGCATCACCCGTGAAAACGGCAACGTCACGGGGATTGTTGAGCATAAAGATGCCAGCGACGAGCAGCGCCAGATTCAGGAGATCAACACCGGTATCCTGATTGCCAACGGCGCGGATATGAAGCGCTGGCTGTCGAAGCTCAATAACAACAACGCGCAGGGTGAATACTACATCACCGATATCATTGCTATGGCGTACCACGAAGGGCGTGAAATTGCCGCCGTTCATCCGGCGCGGATCAGCGAAACGGACGGCGTGAACAACCGCCTTCAGCTCTCCCGTCTTGAGCGTATTTATCAGTCCGAGCAGGCCGAAAAACTGCTGCTGGCGGGCGTGATGCTGCGCGATCCGGCGCGTTTCGATTTGCGTGGTTCGTTATCTCACGGTCGTGACGTTGAAATTGATACTAACGTTATCCTCGAAGGTCAGGTCACGCTGGGCAATCGCGTCAAAATTGGTGCCGGCTGCGTGATTAAAAATAGCGTTATCGGTGACGACTGCGAAATTAGCCCGTACAGCGTGGTGGAAGATGCCCGTCTGGACGCGGCCTGTACCATCGGCCCGTTTGCGCGTCTGCGCCCGGGCGCTGAGCTGCTGGAAGGCGCTCACGTGGGTAACTTCGTGGAAATGAAAAAAGCGCGTCTGGGTAAAGGCTCAAAAGCCGGTCATCTGACCTATCTGGGCGACGCGGAAATTGGCAATAACGTGAATATTGGTGCAGGGACTATTACCTGTAACTATGACGGTGCTAATAAGTTTAAAACCATCATCGGTGACGACGTGTTCGTTGGCTCCGATACGCAGCTGGTGGCGCCTGTTACCGTGGGTAACGGAGTGACTATCGCCGCCGGAACAACCGTTACGCGCGATGTGGCCGAGAACGAGCTGGTGTTAAGCCGCGTTCCGCAGGTCAGCAAGCAGGGCTGGAAACGCCCGGTGAAGAAAAAGTAACGGATTTACCCCTCACCCTAACCCTCTCCCCACAGGGGAGAGGGGATCGTTCGGTGCGGTGTTTTTCTCCCTCGCCCCTTTGGGGAGAGGGCCGGGGTGAGGGGATAATATAATCCTCCCCCCACAAGCAGTACCCATAAAAATAACCCCACTCTCTACAAGGCTCGGGGTGCCCGGAAAGGGAAAATACAGGTCAGCGACAACGCAGGCATAATGCCTAAATTCGGAATCTAAAATTATGTGTGGAATTGTTGGCGCAGTTGCGCAGCGTGATATTGCTGAAATCCTTCTCGAAGGTTTACGTCGTCTGGAATACCGTGGTTACGACTCAGCCGGTCTGGCTGTCGTCGATGCAGAAGGTCATATGACCCGTCTGCGTCGTCTCGGTAAAGTGCAGATGCTGGCCCAGGCTGCGGAAGAACATCCGCTGCACGGTGGTACCGGTATTGCGCACACCCGCTGGGCGACGCACGGCGAACCGTCTGAAGGTAACGCGCACCCGCATGTGTCTGAACACATCGTGGTCGTGCACAACGGCATTATCGAAAACCACGAACCGCTGCGCGAAGAACTGAAAGCGCGCGGCTACACCTTCGTCTCTGAAACTGACACCGAAGTGATTGCTCACCTGGTGCACTGGGAGCTGGAGCAGGGCGGTACACTGCGTGATGCGGTGCTGCGCGCTATCCCTCAGCTGCGCGGTGCGTACGGTACGGTGATCATGGATTCCCGCGATCCGTCAACGCTGCTGGCAGCGCGTTCCGGTAGCCCGATGGTTATCGGTCTGGGCATGGGCGAAAACTTCATCGCTTCTGACCAGCTGGCGCTCCTGCCGGTTACCCGTCGCTTTATCTTCCTCGAAGAGGGTGATATCGCGGAAGTGACCCGTCGCAGCGTGACCGTCTTTGATACCAAAGGCGAGCAGGTGAAACGTCAGGAGATCGAATCGAATCTGCAGTACGACGCGGGCGACAAAGGCGCTTATCGTCACTACATGCAGAAAGAGATTTACGAGCAGCCAAACGCCATCAAAAACACCCTGACCGGGCGTATCAGCCACGGTGAAGTGGATCTGAGCGAGCTGGGCGCAAACGCGAACGAACTGCTCGGCAAGGTTGAGCATATTCAGATCGTGGCCTGCGGCACCTCCTACAACTCCGGTATGGTTTCTCGCTACTGGTTTGAATCCCTGGCGGGTGTGCCGTGCGATGTGGAAATCGCGTCTGAATTCCGCTATCGCAAATCCGCGGTGCGTCGTAACAGCCTGATGATCACCCTTTCCCAGTCTGGTGAAACGGCGGATACCCTGGCAGCGCTGCGTCTGTCTAAAGAGCTGGGTTACCTGGGCTCTCTGGCTATCTGTAACGTTCCTGGCTCATCGCTGGTGCGTGAGTCCGATCTGGCGCTGATGACCAAAGCGGGTACAGAAATCGGCGTGGCCTCCACCAAAGCGTTTACCACTCAGCTGACCGTTCTGCTGATGCTGGTGGCGAAGCTGGCGCGTCTGAAAGGCGAAGATGCTTCCGTTGAGCACGACATCGTTCACGGCCTGCAGGCGCTGCCGAGCCGTATTGAGCAGATGCTGTCTCAGGACAAACGCATTGAAGCCCTGGCGGAAGATTTCTCTGACAAACATCACGCCCTGTTCCTGGGTCGTGGCGATCAGTATCCGATTGCGCTGGAAGGCGCGCTGAAGCTGAAAGAGATCTCCTACATTCACGCTGAAGCCTATGCGGCTGGCGAGCTGAAGCACGGCCCGCTGGCGCTGATTGACGCGGATATGCCGGTCATCGTTGTGGCACCAAACAACGAACTGCTGGAAAAACTGAAGTCTAACATCGAAGAAGTGCGCGCGCGCGGCGGTGTTCTGTACGTCTTCGCCGACAAAGATGCCGGTTTTGTCAGCAACGACAACATGCACATCATCGAGATGCCGCATGTGGAAGAGGTGATTGCACCAATCTTCTACACCGTTCCGCTGCAGCTGCTGGCCTATCACGTTGCGCTGATCAAAGGCACCGACGTTGACCAGCCGCGTAACCTGGCGAAATCGGTTACCGTAGAATAATCCCTTCAGGCTCCACCTTCGGGTGGAGCTTTTTTATCCTGCCCGGCTTGTTTTTAATCAATCCTTTCTCGTTTTTAATAATGACAATTTGTCATCTTCAGCTACTTTTTTCAGTGTCACATAAAGAAAATATTTCTGAAAACGTCTTGTCATAAAACCGGCTAAATTGATGAAAAATAAACTTTCTTTTGCGTAATTTTAAGTGAAATTTACGTTGTCATAAAACTGTCATAATTCGTACATTTATCTGTCACCTGTTTGTCCTATTTTGCTCATCGTAGCCACTAAACAACGATTTACGAAAATCTTGCAGGAGACATTATGAAAGTTATGCGTACCACTGTCGCAACTGTTGTCGCCGCGACCTTATCTCTGAGCGCGTTCTCTGTATTTGCAGAAGCAAGCCTGACTGGCGCTGGTGCAACCTTCCCTGCGCCGGTGTATGCCAAATGGGCGGATACCTACCAGAAAGAAACCGGTAACAAGGTTAACTATCAGGGTATCGGCTCCTCCGGTGGCGTTAAACAAATTACCGCGAACACCGTTGATTTCGGTGCATCTGACGCTCCGCTGTCTGATGACAAGCTGGCTCAGGAAGGCCTGTTCCAGTTCCCGACCGTGATCGGTGGCGTGGTCCTGGCCATCAACCTGCCGGGCGTGAAGTCGGGTGAGCTGGTGCTGGATGGCAAAACGCTGGGTGACATCTACCTGGGCAAAATCAAAAAATGGGATGACGAAGCGATCGCTAAACTCAACCCAGGCCTGAAGCTGCCTTCTCAGAACATCGCCGTGGTTCGCCGCGCGGATGGTTCCGGTACCTCTTTCGTGTTCACCAGCTACCTGGCAAAAGTGAACGAAGAGTGGAAATCTAAAGTCGGCTCCGGCTCTACCGTTAACTGGCCAACCGGTCTGGGCGGTAAAGGTAACGACGGTATCGCTGCGTTCGTACAGCGTCTGCCTGGCTCAATTGGTTACGTAGAGTATGCGTACGCTAAGCAGAACAACCTGTCCTACACCAAACTGGTTTCAGCCGACGGCAAACCGGTTAGCCCAACCGAAGAGAACTTTGCTAACGCGGCAAAAGGCGCTGACTGGAGCAAATCCTTCGCGCAGGATCTGACTAACCAGAAAGGCGAAGGCGCGTGGCCAATCACCTCTACCACCTTCATCCTGGTTCACAAAGAGCAGAAGAAACCTGAGCAGGGCGCCGAAGTGCTGAAGTTCTTCGACTGGGCGTACAAAAACGGCGGCAAACAGGCTAACGCTCTGGATTACGCCACCCTGCCGGACAACGTGGTTGAGCAGATTCGCGCTGCATGGAAAACCAACGTGAAAGACAGCAGCGGTAAAGCATTGTATTAATTTAGCATTCTGACGAAAATGGCGGGTGGCGCTAACGCTAACCCGCCCCTTTCGTAAACGCGTTTAACAGAAGAGTAATTTATGGCTGCAACCAAGCCTGCATTTAACCCTCCGGGTAAAAAAGGTGACATGATTTTCAGCGCGCTGGTGAAACTGGCTGCGCTGATTGTGCTATTGCTGCTGGGCGGCATTATCGTGTCTCTGATTTTCTCCTCGTGGCCGAGCATCCAGAAATTCGGTTTTTCCTTCCTGTGGACTAAAGAGTGGGACGCGCCGAACGACATCTACGGTGCCCTGGTGCCGATTTACGGCACGTTGGTGACCTCGTTCATCGCCCTGCTGATTGCGGTTCCGGTGAGCTTTGGTATTGCGCTGTTCCTGACGGAGCTTGCGCCGGGCTGGCTGCGACGCCCGCTGGGGATCGCTATCGAACTGCTGGCGGCCATTCCAAGTATTGTTTACGGCATGTGGGGTCTGTTCATCTTTGCTCCGCTATTCGCAACGTATTTCCAGGAACCGGTCGGTAACGTGCTTTCCGCCATTCCGTTTGTGGGTGCCCTGTTCTCTGGCCCGGCTTTTGGTATCGGCATTCTGGCGGCAGGTGTGATCCTCGCCATCATGATTATCCCGTACATTGCGGCGGTCATGCGCGATGTCTTCGAACAAACGCCGGTGATGATGAAAGAGTCGGCCTACGGCATCGGCTGTACCACCTGGGAAGTTATCTGGCGCATTGTCCTTCCGTTCACCAAAAATGGGGTGATCGGGGGCGTGATGCTGGGCCTGGGTCGTGCGCTGGGTGAAACCATGGCGGTGACCTTTATTATCGGTAACACCTACCAGCTCGACAGCGCGTCGCTCTACATGCCGGGGAACAGTATTACCTCGGCGCTGGCGAATGAATTTGCGGAAGCGGAATCCGGGCTGCACGTGGCGGCGCTGATGGAGCTGGGTCTGATTCTGTTCGTTATCACCTTCATTGTTCTGGCGATTTCCAAGCTGATGATTATGCGCCTCGCTAAAAATGAGGGGGCACGCTAATGGCCACTCTCGAAATGCAAGCTACCGCTGAACTGGCTGAATCCCGCCGCAAAATGCAGGCCAGACGCCGCATGAAAAACCGCATTGCCCTGACGCTTTCGATGGCGACAATGGCATTCGGGCTGTTCTGGTTGGTCTGGATCCTCTTCTCAACGGTCGTTCGCGGGATTGACGGGATGTCACTGTCGCTGTTCACCGAAATGACGCCGCCGCCGAACACGGCGGGCGGTGGCCTGGCGAATGCCCTGGCGGGCAGCGGCTTGCTGATCCTCTGGGCGACGGTCTTCGGCACGCCGCTGGGCATCATGGCGGGCATCTACCTGGCTGAATACGGTCGTAAATCCTGGCTGGCGGAAGTCATTCGCTTCATCAACGACATTTTGCTGTCAGCCCCGTCTATCGTCGTGGGTCTGTTTGTTTACACCGTGGTGGTGGCGCAAATGGAACACTTCTCCGGCTGGGCGGGTGTGATTGCCCTGGCGCTGCTGCAGGTGCCGATTGTTATTCGTACCACCGAGAACATGCTGAAACTGGTGCCGGATAGCCTGCGTGAAGCGGCTTACGCGCTGGGTACGCCGAAATGGAAGATGATCTCTGCAATTACGCTGAAGGCGTCTGTTTCCGGGATCATGACCGGTATCCTGCTGGCGGTTGCGCGTATCGCGGGTGAAACGGCGCCGCTGCTGTTTACGTCTCTCTCCAATCAGTTCTGGAGCACGGACATGATGCAGCCGATCGCCAACCTGCCGGTGACGATCTTTAAATTTGCGATGAGCCCATTCGCGGAATGGCAGCAGCTGGCCTGGGCCGGGGTGCTGATCATTACCCTTTGCGTACTGTTGCTGAACATTCTGGCGCGCGTCATTTTCGCGAAGAAGAAACACGGTTAATTTTTTACGGCGCGGCAGCTCGCGGCGCCGAATGAGGAAATGAGTCAATGAGTATGGTTGATACTGCCCCGGGTAAGATTCAGGTTCGTGATTTGAACTTCTACTACGGCAAATTCCATGCCCTGAAGAACATCAACCTGGATATCGCAAAGAACCAGGTCACGGCATTTATCGGTCCGTCCGGCTGTGGGAAATCCACGCTGCTGCGCACCTTTAACAAAATGTATTCGCTCTATCCGGAGCAGCGTGCTGAGGGTGAAATCATCCTCGACGGTGAAAACATTCTGACCCAGGCTCAGGATATCGCCCTGCTCCGCGCCAAAGTGGGGATGGTGTTCCAGAAACCCACGCCGTTCCCGATGTCCATTTATGACAACATCGCCTTTGGTGTTCGCCTGTTTGAAAAACTCTCCCGTGCCGATATGGACGAGCGCGTGCAGTGGGCTTTGACCAAGGCCGCATTATGGAACGAAACCAAAGATAAGTTGCACCAGAGCGGTTACTCTCTCTCCGGTGGTCAGCAGCAGCGTCTGTGCATTGCGCGCGGTATTGCTATTCGCCCGGAAGTGTTGCTGCTGGATGAGCCGTGTTCAGCGCTGGACCCGATCTCAACCGGTCGTATTGAAGAGCTGATCACCGAGCTGAAGCAGGATTACACCGTGGTTATCGTGACCCATAACATGCAGCAGGCTGCGCGTTGTTCCGATCACACGGCGTTTATGTACCTGGGCGAGTTGATTGAGTTCAGCGATACGGACGCGCTGTTCACCAGGCCCGCGAAGAAACAAACCGAAGATTATATTACTGGCCGCTACGGTTGATTTGCCTTAGTGCATGTGGAGAAACCATGGACAACCTCAATCTTAATAAACACATTTCCGGCCAGTTCAACGCAGAGCTGGAAAGCATTCGCACCCAGGTAATGACTATGGGCGGCATGGTCGAGCAGCAGCTTTCTGATGCGATTACTGCAATGCACAACCAGGACAGCGAGCTGGCGAAGCGCGTCATTGAAGGCGACAAAAACGTCAACATGATGGAAGTCGCCATCGACGAGGCCTGCGTGCGCATTATCGCGAAGCGTCAGCCGACGGCGAGCGACCTGCGTCTGGTGATGGCGATCATCAAAACCATCGCCGAGCTGGAGCGTATTGGTGACGTTGCGGATAAAATCTGCCGCACCGCGCTGGAGAAGTTCTCTCAGCAGCACCAGCCGCTGCTGGTGAGCCTGGAGTCGCTGGGCCGCCACACCGTGCAGATGCTGCACGACGTGCTGGATGCCTTTGCGCGTATGGATCTGGACGAAGCGGTGCGTATCTACCGTGAAGACAAGAAGGTCGACCAGGAGTATGAAGGCATCGTGCGTCAGCTGATGACCTACATGATGGAAGATTCACGTACGATCCCAAGCGTACTGACCGCCCTGTTCTGCGCGCGCTCCATCGAGCGTATCGGCGACCGCTGCCAGAACATTTGCGAATACATTTTCTACTTCGTGAAAGGTCAGGACTTCCGTCACGTGGGCGGCGATGAGCTGGACAAGCTGCTCGCGGGTAAAGACCCGAAAGAATGATGTTTGTGGCGGGTGGCGCTCGCGCTTACCCGCCCTACGTTAGCTTAACGCGTAATATCCCACCCGCGCGCCTTCCACAGCGCTGGCAGCTGCGCCAGATCGGTAAAGGTCGTCACGTTCGGATGATCGATCGGCTTGTTGTGCGGGTCGGCGCAGAAGTAAAACACCTCCATCCCCGCATCAATCCCCGACTGCGCGCCCGCAGACGAGTCATCCACCAGAATGCAGTTCTCTACGTTGACGTTCATCGCTTTTGCCGCATGGAACATCAGCGCCGGGTCCGGCTTCCAGCGCTGGATATCGTAGCCGCTGAACAGTTTTTCCGGGAAATGGTGCAACATCTCAAGCTTGCCCAGCGAGTGCTGCATTTTGCTGACCGGACCGTTAGAGACGACGCAGATGGGCACCGTCATCGCGTCCAGCAACGCGTTAGCCCCGGAGATAACCTCCAGCTCGGAGTCGAACAGGCGTGCGACCTCGGCGCGGTACACCGGTTCCAGATCGGCTTTCGCCAGATCCACACCGTGTTCTTCGTTAATGATGTCGATGATCTCGTAGAGCTTCACGCCCTTAAAGCGTTTAAACACCTCTTCGAGTTCCAGCGTAATGCCAAATTCCTGGAACATAGTGACATACGCGCGGGAACAAATGACCTCACTGTCGACCAGAGTACCGTCACAGTCGAAAAATACCGCTTCAATTCCGGACATGCCTTTCCCTTTTAACAAGTTTAACGTTTACGTACGGCATTTCGCCGGGACGCAATCGTTGCCGTATAAGCAAAATCAATGAAAAAAGTATCACGTAACCGCCACTATTGTCGCATTTTGGTATAGGATAGCGACGAATTTTCCCTCCTTGTTCGGAAATTGATGATGAGTCAACAACACACTACCCAGACATCTGGTCAGGGTCTGCTTGAGCGCGTTTTTAAACTGCGCGAGCACGGCACAACGGCACGCACCGAAGTGATCGCTGGTTTCACCACCTTCCTGACGATGGTCTATATCGTTTTTGTGAACCCTCAAATTCTGGGCGTCGCTGGCATGGATACCAGCGCCGTCTTCGTGACAACCTGTCTGATCGCGGCCCTTGGCAGCATCCTGATGGGTGTGTTCGCTAACCTGCCTGTTGCGCTGGCACCGGCTATGGGCCTGAATGCGTTCTTCGCGTTCGTGGTGGTTCAGGCGATGGGTCTGCCGTGGCAGGTTGGCATGGGCGCGATCTTCTGGGGCGCGGTTGGCCTGCTGCTGCTGACCATTTTCCGCGTACGTTACTGGATGATTGCGAACATTCCCGTAAGCCTGCGCGTGGGCATCACCAGCGGTATCGGTCTGTTCATCGGTATGATGGGGCTGAAAAACGCCGGCGTTATCGTGGCTAACCCGGACACGCTGGTGAGCATTGGTCACCTGACCTCTCATAACGTGCTGCTGGGCGTGCTGGGCTTCTTTATCATCGCGATCCTGGCTTCCCGTAATATTCACGCAGCGGTGCTGGTGTCCATCGTTGTCACCACCCTGCTGGGCTGGATGCTGGGCGACGTTCATTATAACGGAATCGTCTCCGCGCCACCGAGCGTCTCTACCGTGATTGGTCACGTCGATCTGGCGGGTTCCCTGAACCTGGGCCTGGCGGGCGTGATTTTCTCCTTCATGCTGGTCAACCTGTTTGACTCCTCCGGCACGCTGATTGGCGTGACCGACAAAGCGGGCCTGGCGGATGAGAAAGGCAAATTCCCGCGCATGAAGCAGGCGCTGTTTGTGGACAGCGTCTCCTCTGTGACCGGTGCTTTTATCGGAACCTCGTCCGTTACCGCGTACATTGAATCTTCTTCCGGCGTGTCCGTGGGCGGCCGTACCGGCCTGACGGCGGTGGTCGTGGGTATTCTGTTCCTGCTGGTGATCTTCCTCTCTCCGCTGGCGGGTATGGTTCCTCCGTATGCGGCAGCCGGTGCGCTGATCTATGTGGGGGTGCTGATGACCTCCAGCCTGTCACGCGTGAAGTGGGATGATTTAACCGAAGCGGTGCCGGCGTTTATTACCGCCGTGATGATGCCGTTCAGCTTCTCGATTACCGAAGGTATCGCGCTGGGCTTTATCTCTTACTGCGTAATGAAGATCGGTACCGGCCGCTTCCGCGACCTCAGTCCGTGCGTCATCGTTGTGGCGCTGCTGTTTGTGCTGAAGATTGTGTTTATTGACGCCAAATAAACATGTTTGTTCCCTCTCCCCGTGGGAGAGGGTCAGGGTGAGGGCATCAGGCCGCAGTAAGCTTATGCCTTCACCCGCTTAATATAATCCCCAAACGCCGTCAGCTGGCCAGACAGATGATCGCGCGTGCTCTGATCCACCACTTCACCCGTTTGCGGGTCGACCTTGTTCTGAATCACACCACCCATAAATTCCGGCTTGTTCATGACCATCGCATCCAGGAACACCAGGATCTGGCGCAGATGATACTGGCAGCGCGCGCCGCCAATGGCGCCCATTGAACTGGTCTGGATCAGCACCGGTTTGCCTGACAGCGGCTGCTCAGGCAAACGGGACAGCCAGTCGATGGCATTCTTCAGACCACCCGGAACCGAATAGTTGTACTCCGGCGTGACGATGACCACGCCGTCGGCCTGGCGGATCTGCTCTGCCAGCGCCTCAACGCTTTGCGGGAAACCCTCTTCCTGCTGTACGTCAGCGTCATACAGCGGAATATCGCCAATAGACGGCAGGGCGCTAATTTCCATTCCTGCCGGTGCCAGCTGTGGCAGCGTGCGGGCAACCATCCCGTTAAATGAACCTTTGCGCAGGCTTCCCAGTAACGTAACTACTTTCAACGTATCAGACATGATTACTCCTGTTTCATCATGATGACCCTGATTGGATCAGCTAAGGGTGAATGCTTTTTCTGCCGGTAAACTGATTAAACGCATCAGGCGTGCGGCGGACTCGTTGGCGCGCTCGGGCACATCAGGAAGGCTACGCCATCCCTGGTGGCTGTCAAATTCCCAGATTTTCATGCGTTCGATGGCGGGGGTAACCGCAATGGACCAAATGAGCACATCCTCTGCGTCACTGAGCGCCTCTACCAGCGTGGCCTGGGCGGCGCGCAGACGTCCGGAGCCTGGAAGCAGTTGCAGCATGCTGGCGTCGTCTGAGGCGCATCCACAGAGCTTGCGAATGCTCTGGCGCAGGGTAATGAGCTGGGCTCTGGCTTCGACAGGATCGTTCTGGTTGCGTACCCACAGCTTCTCATTGCTGGAGAGCGGGTAGTCTTCATGCGCATTACCTCCATGGAAGCTGCGCGTCGCGCGCTGAAGTTCCATGTCGAGCCCACAATCCCCTTCGGTGGTCAGCGCGACGCCAATGATATTGCCCGCGTAGGCAATTGAAAAACGTGGGAGCTCCGGGTCGGCAAAGACCGGGCGGCCTTCGGGTTGGGTAATGATGTCCGGCAGCTCGCTGGTGCCGTACAGCATAAACAGCAGTTCTGCGAGAAGCGCCCGGGAAGCTAAAAACCGCGTTCTGCGGTGTTCCGGGAGAGTGAGTGCTTCACTGTGACAGGCTGAAGAAATTCTTGCCGATGCGAGACGTCCTTCCGTAAGTATCCCTCTTGCAAAGTGCGTAGCCATTTTTCGCTCCTTGATAATGGTCGTAATCGGTTAAACGGTTACATGATTATCGCTTAACTTGACTCCTGTTTTAATCAGTAAATGGGAGTAAGAGAAGCCTCAGGACCGAACTTTACATTTTCTTAGGCAAAAATTGGATCGCTGGCACCGTACAGCGCCTTGATGGTTTCCCGCAGCCAGAGGATTTTCGGATTGTGGCTGTTCCGTTTATGCCAGATCAGCGTGAAGGGAACGGTAAGCTTTTCAGCCTGCGCTTCGTCAATGGGAATGGGCAGCGCGATCAGCTTCCGCTGGTGGAGTTGATTGTAGTGATGGCAGTAGTGCGGAGCCGTGGCGATATAGTTATGGCCGGGCTGCGCCGCCATAAACATCGACTGCTCAAAGCCCGGCACGCTCATGGCAATATTTCTCTCCCGACCCATCTCCTTTAGCACTTCGTCCAGCGCCCAGGTGTCGCTGCGTTCCCAGAAGATGCTGATGTGCGGGTAGCGCAGAAAGGTCTCGAGGTTCCATTCATGCTGTAACGCGGGATGATCCTCACGCAGATACACGCACGGACGGTCGCTGAACAGGATCTCATAGTCGATGAACCACGGCATTAGCTTCAGCAATTCACGCGATCGCGGGTGCGTTTCGCGTCCGGTGAATCCCAGATCCACCTCTCCACGCGTAATGGCGTCCAGCGAGTCGTAATCCCAGTGACGCATCTTCACCGTAGCCTGCGGATAGCGCTGGTTCACCTGCTCCAGCAGGGCGTTAAAGCGGATCAGCATCAACGGCGTTTCGGCGGCCAGCACGAACGTCAGCCCGCCTGGCGAATCATGGTGGAATTTATCGAGGATCTGGTTGCCGATTTGCATCCAGTCGGCCAGATCCTGCTCCAGGCTTACCGTCAGCGGCGTCGGTAGCAGCCCTAACGGCGTTTTGACAAACAGCGGGTCGTCAAACCAGTCACGCAGCTTGGCCAGCGATTTGCTCACCGCAGACGGCGTCACGTTCATCCGCTTTGCCGCTTTGGTGACGCTGCGCTCCTGCAGCAAAAGCTGCAGGCACAGCAACAGGTTAAGATCGAGACTGCTGATGGGCTTCTTCATAATGCGCCGCGGGCTGGATGACCATAAGTAAGGTGATGCACAGTATGCTACAGCCAATCAGAACCCCGATCAGCATATTCAGCGCGTTAAGCCCGATGACCGCCGCCAGCCAAATCCACAGCGACGAGCCGCAGACCTGCGCAATTCCCAGCACCGAGCTTGCTACGCCTGCCCGCAGCGAGAAGGGGCCAAGCGCCTGACTCATCGCCACGCCAAAGCCAACCGAGAACCCGGCGCAAATGAGGGTAATACCCGCCAGCATTACCGCATGCGAGGTGGTAGTTGCCAGGATCGTGCCTGCCGTGAGGAATAAAACCTGTGAGGTCAGCATCAGCGTGCGCTGGCTGAAAACATTTAGCGCAAAGGGGGTAGAGAACGAGACTGCCATACTGACCATCGCGGTTAATGCCATCACCGTTGAATACTCACCCCGATCGAAGCCCATGGCCTCCATCAGTAAAACCGGGGAAACGTTTACATAGGTCAGGATCACCGCCACGCTTAACGTGGTCACGGCCAGACGACTGAGGAAAAAGCGGTTAAGCAGCTTCTCGGCTGGGTGAATGGTTGCGGTATGGCCGGTATTCTGCGAGCCCGGGTGGGTCTCTTTCAGCACGGCGATGGACAGGATAAACACCAGCGCGCCCATCGCCGCCATGGTCCAGAACAGGCTCTGCCACGGGAATTTCAGCATGATCAGATATCCCACGACCGGGGCCAGCACCGGGATAATGCAGGTAATACCGTTCAGCATCGAAAGCACCTTAGCGCGACGCTGGGCGCTGAGGGTGTCGCGCAAAATGGCAAAAGCGACGACGTAGCAGCCACCGGCTCCAATGCCCTGAATAAACCGTCCGGCCAGGAATAAGGTGCCGCTTTGCGCCTGTGAGCAGAGAAGGGAGGCCAGGGCAAAGATGATGGCACCCGTTATGGCGACGGGCTGACGGCCTGCTTTATCCGCGATCTTCCCGGCAAACACCATCGACGACGCCATCCCCGCTAGGTAAGCCGAAAACGCGATGTGGAGCTGCGCTTCGCTGGCGCCCAGATCGCGGGCGATGTGCGGCAATCCTACCAGATACATATCAATGCCGGACGGATAAAGCAGAACTAATGCGAAACTACAAAACAGAAAACGCGCCATAAACCCCCCATAGATGCAGGCATGCAGGATAGGGGGTGAAAAGGGATTAGGCGAGTTGCCATTTGGACAATGGTGATTTCCCGGGAGGAAATCACCATTGATTAGCGGGAATTACTTACCGATACAGAAGCTCGAGAAGATCCGTCCCAGCAGATCGTCCGACGTAAACTCCCCGGTGATTTCGCTCAGATTCTGCTGCGCCAGGCGCAGCTCTTCCGCCAGCAGTTCACCCGCCCACGCGCCGATCAGCTGCGCTTTACCCTGAACGAGGTGGTTCGCCGCCTCTTCCAGCGCCTGCAGATGACGACGACGCGCGAGGAAGCCGCCTTCCATGCTGGTATCAAAGCCCATGCTCTGCTTGAGATGGTTACGCAGGTCGTCAACGCCCTCACCGGTACGCGCCGACAGGCGAATCAGTGAGTGACCATTCACATCGCTGATGCCCAGCGTTTCGCCGGTGACGTCCGCTTTGTTACGCACCACGGTGATGGGCAGTTTCGCCGGCAGACGGGCGATAAAGTCTGGCCAGATCTCAGCCGGGTCAACGGCGTCGGTCGTGGTGCCGTCCACCATAAATAGCACGCGGTCGGCCTGCTCGATCTCCTGCCAGGCGCGTTCGATACCGATGCGTTCCACTTCATCGCTGGCATCGCGCAGGCCGGCGGTATCAATGATATGCAGCGGCATCCCGTCGATGTGGATATGCTCGCGGAGCACGTCGCGGGTGGTTCCGGCAATGTCGGTCACGATTGCCGCTTCACGGCCCGCCAGGGCGTTCAGCAGGCTCGATTTCCCGGCGTTAGGACGTCCGGCAATCACCACCTTCATCCCTTCACGCAGCAGGCTGCCCTGGCGCGCTTCGGCGCGCACGGCGTCGAGATCGTTCATTACCTGGTTGAGCTGCGCTTCGATTTTACCGTCAGAGAGGAAGTCGATCTCCTCATCCGGGAAGTCGATAGCCGCTTCCACGTAGATCCTGAGGTGAGTAAGTGCTTCCACAAGGTGATTTACGCGGGCGGAGAATGCCCCCTGCAGCGAGTTCAGGGCGGAGCGGGCCGCCTGTTCAGAACTGGCGTCGATCAGGTCTGCAATCGCTTCTGCCTGCGCCAGGTCGAGCTTGTCGTTGAGGAAGGCACGCTCGGAGAACTCGCCCGGCTTCGCAATGCGCAGGCCAGGCAGGGTCAGGATACGTTTTAACAGCAGGTCGAGGATAACCGGGCCGCCATGGCCCTGCAGCTCCAGCACGTCTTCGCCGGTGAAAGAGTTCGGGCCGGGGAACCACAGCGCAATGCCCTGGTCCAGCGGCGTGCCGTCGGTATCTTTAAACGGCAGGTAATCAGCGTAGCGCGGCTTTGGCAGTTTACCCAGCACCGCTTCGGCCACCTCGCGCGCCTTCAGGCCGGAGATGCGCAGAATGCCTACACCACCGCGTCCCGGTGGGGTTGCCTGGGCGACGATAGTGTCGTTATGGCTCATGGTTGGTCTCGTTCAATACAAATAAAAAAGGCGGTCAATCGACCGCCCTTATTTTAGCGTTAACTTACCGAATCAGGACTTTTTCTTTTCGCGGCTATGCAGGCCACGTTTTTCCAGACCACGGTAAATCAGCTGCTGCTGGATGATGGTCACCAGGTTGCTGACGATATAGTACAGCACCAGACCTGACGGGAACCACAGGAAGAACACGGTGAAGATGACCGGCATAAAGGTCATGATCTTCTGCTGCATCGGGTCGGTCACGGTGGTCGGCGACATCTTCTGGATGAAGAACATCGTCACGCCCATCAGGATCGGCAGGATGTAGTACGGGTCCTGTGCGGACAGGTCATGGATCCACAGTGCGAACGGCGCGTGGCGCAGCTCAACGGAACCCATCAGCATGTAGTACAGCGCAAGGAAGATTGGCATCTGAATCAGCAGCGGGAAGCAACCACCCAGTGGGTTTACTTTCTCTGCTTTATACAGGGCCATCATTTCCTGGCTCTGACGCTGTTTGTCATCGCCCAGACGCTCACGCATTGCCTGAATCTTCGGCTGCAGCATGCGCATCTTCGCCATGGAGGTGTACTGCGCTTTGGTCAGCGGGTACATGATGCCACGAACGATGAAGGTGATAACGATGATGGAGAAGCCCCAGTTACCCAGGAAGCTGTGGATGAACTTCAACAGCTTAAACAGCGGCTGAGAGATGAACCACAACCAACCGTAATCCACGGTCAGATCCAGGTGCGGCGCAACAGCGGCCATTTTGTCCTGAATTTCCGGGCCAACCCACAGGGTGCTTGCCATCTTACCGGTTTGACCCGGCTGTACCAGAACCGGCTGAGACTTGTAGCCGATGGCGGCAATACCGTTGCCCAGGTTCGCGGTGTAGAAGTTATTCGTACCGTCGTTATTCGGGATCCACGCGGTCGCGAAATACTGCTGCAGCATGGCCACCCAACCGCCTTTGGAACTAACGTTCAGGTTTTCGTTATCCGCAATGGTGTCGAATTTGTATTTCTCATACTTCGCGTCTGGCGTGGAGTACGCCGCGCCACGGAAGGTGTGCAGCGCAAAGTTGCTGCTTCCGGTGTCACGGTGAGACGGCAGATTGATGGACTGCTTCAGCTGGCCAAAGGTCGACAGCTCCAGCGGTTTCGCACTGGCGTTCTGTACGCTGTAGCCCACGTTCACCGCATACTCACCGCGTTTCAGGGTGAAGGTTTTGGTGAAGGTGTTGCCTGCGGCGTCGGTATACGTCATCGGGATCGCGAGTTCGTTCTGACCATCAGCCAGCACAAAGGTGTCGCTCTCGACGTTATACAGTGGACGCGCACCGTTAGCCGGGTTATCCGGGCCATCACGACCGGTCAGGCCGCTCTGCGCCTGGTAGATAAACTCAGGCGTGGTTTCCAGTAACTGGAACGGTTCGTTAGACTTCAGCTCTTTCGGGTAGGTCAACAGCAGCGCCTGCTCAACATCACCACCACGGGTGTTGATTGTCAGCTCAAGCACATCGGTCTTAACCGTAATCTGTTTCCCCTGGCCACTGGCCGGTACGCCCTGGTCGGCGGCGCTACCCGCTGCGGTGGTCGTAGTCTGCGTGGTCTGCTGCTGGGGTTGAGGATTTTTATCCTGCTCCCATGCCTGCCAGATCATGAAAGACACGAACAACAAAGCGATGATAAGAAGATTGCGTTGCGAATCCATCGTTAGTGTTCTCTGGTATCAAAGGGTCCTGGGGGGACGGGGTCGTCTCCACCTGGGTGTAAAGGGTGGCATTTTAATACGCGTTTCACCGTCAACCAACTGCCTTTTATCACTCCAAACCTGCGCAATGCCTCAATTCCGTAGCTTGAGCATGTTGGTGTGAAACGGCAGTGCGGCCCGAGTAGCGGACTAATCAGGCGTTGATAGACCCGAATGAGGGCTATCAGGACCCGTGAGCCAGGCGACAGTGGCGGCGCCATAATTTTTCCAACGCTTCCGAGAGAGCACGGTTATCGAGGTCGGCAACCCCTTTCTTCGCCACCACCACGAAATCCATTGAAGGCAGTTCGTGCTGACGTAAACGGAAGCTTTCACGCGTCAGACGTTTAATCCGATTGCGTTCATGCGCACGCTTAACATTTTTCTTGGCGACTGTGAGACCGATGCGGGGATGCCCCAGCGAATTTTGGCGGCCGAGGATGGTGATTTGCGGCGTGCCAGCCCGTAGTGGCTGCTGGAAGACGAAAGTGAAATGAGCGGGAGTTAACAAACGTAACTCCCTGGGAAATGCTAGCTTAACCACTCAGGGGTTAGCTTTATTACTTGGAAACGGTCAGACGAGCGCGGCCTTTAGCACGACGACGTGCCAGAACCTGACGACCATTTTTAGTAGCCATACGAGCACGGAAGCCGTGAGAACGGTTGCGCTTCAGTACAGACGGTTGAAAAGTGCGTTTCATGGCGATTTCTACCTAAACTTGAATAAATTCACTGACTTTTGCGTATACCCGAACGAGTTTCGAACGACTAACGCCTCAGCGTGGGTGATTAAAGAGGCCGGATTGTAATAATTGTACACTCCGGAGTCAATTCTCTTTCCTTATTTCCCGCGTATTTCCGCACGTTTTCGCGTGGAAAATGAGCAACGGACGACGCAGGAAGATGAGCATCACGCGCCGGGTCGAGGATTATACGGCCTCGCCAACAAAGCGCAAGGATCGTCCCGGATCTTCGTTAGATCATTTAAGCAATAAATTGTCTGTGCTCATTAATTTTTCCAATATGCGGACTAAATCGTGGGGCACTGGCGCCAGGATCGTTTACACTTATCCGGTTCCGGATCTTCCTGTGGATAAATCGGGAAGAATCTGTGAGAAACAGAAGATCTCTGGCTCAGTTTAGGCTATGATCCGCGGTCCCGATCGGGATCCAGCGATCCTGGCCGGGTATAACCGCAGATAGCGGTTCGCACATCACCCTCATTGGGTCATGTCGATGTGCGCCAACAATCATGAATATTCAATAGTTTTCTTTTATTGTTCGAGTGGAGTCCGCCGTGTCACTTTCGCTTTGGCAGCAGTGTCTTGCCCGATTGCAGGATGAGTTACCAGCCACAGAATTCAGTATGTGGATCCGCCCGTTGCAGGCGGAACTGAGCGATAACACGCTGGCTTTGTATGCGCCAAACCGTTTTGTGCTCGATTGGGTAAGGGACAAGTACCTTAATAACATCAATGGACTGCTGAACGATTTCTGCGGGTCAGATGCCCCGCAGCTGCGCTTTGAAGTGGGCACAAAGCCGGTCACCCAAACCGTTCGTGAAACCGTGAACGTAGCAGCACCCGCTCAGGCCGCTCCTGCTCCGGCCCCTCGCGTCGCACCCGCTCGTCAGGGCTGGGATAATGTCCCCGCACCGGCTGAGCCAACCTACCGCTCTAACGTTAACGTGAAACACACGTTCGATAACTTCGTTGAAGGTAAGTCGAACCAGCTGGCGCGCGCGGCGGCTCGTCAGGTTGCTGATAACCCTGGTGGGGCCTACAACCCGCTGTTCCTTTATGGCGGCACGGGTCTGGGTAAAACGCACCTGCTGCATGCGGTGGGTAACGGCATTATGGCCCGCAAGCCCAATGCCAAAGTGGTGTATATGCACTCCGAACGCTTCGTTCAGGACATGGTAAAAGCCCTGCAAAACAATGCGATCGAAGAGTTTAAACGCTACTATCGTTCCGTTGACGCGCTGCTCATCGATGACATCCAGTTCTTTGCGAATAAAGAACGATCGCAGGAAGAGTTTTTCCACACCTTCAATGCCCTGCTGGAAGGCAATCAACAGATCATTTTGACCTCGGATCGTTATCCAAAAGAGATCAACGGCGTTGAAGATCGTCTGAAATCCCGCTTCGGCTGGGGCCTGACCGTGGCGATCGAGCCACCGGAGCTGGAAACCCGCGTCGCGATCCTGATGAAGAAAGCCGATGAAAACGACATTCGCCTGCCGGGCGAAGTGGCGTTCTTCATTGCCAAGCGTCTGCGCTCCAACGTGCGTGAGCTGGAAGGGGCGCTGAACCGCGTTATCGCCAATGCCAACTTCACCGGTCGTGCGATCACCATCGATTTTGTGCGTGAAGCGCTGCGCGATTTGCTGGCATTGCAGGAAAAACTGGTCACTATCGACAATATTCAAAAGACGGTGGCTGAGTACTACAAGATCAAAGTGGCAGATTTACTGTCTAAACGTCGTTCCCGCTCGGTGGCGCGTCCGCGTCAGATGGCGATGGCGCTGGCAAAGGAGTTAACCAACCACAGTCTGCCGGAAATCGGGGATGCGTTTGGTGGCCGTGACCATACGACCGTGCTGCACGCTTGTCGTAAGATTGAGCAGTTACGCGAAGAAAGCCACGACATAAAAGAAGATTTTTCCAATTTAATCAGAACATTATCATCGTGACGCTATGAAATTTACCGTTGAACGTGAACATTTATTAAAACCGCTGCAACAGGTGAGTGGCCCATTAGGTGGCCGCCCAACGCTGCCTATTCTCGGAAACCTGCTGCTTCAGGTCGCGGACGGTACGCTGTCGCTGACCGGTACAGATCTGGAAATGGAAATGATCGCGCGCGTTACGCTGACGCAGCCGCATGACGCGGGCGCGACCACGGTTCCGGCACGTAAATTCTTTGATATCTGCCGCGGGCTGCCGGAAGGCGCTGAAATCGCCGTGCAGCTGGAAGGCGACCGTATGCTGGTGCGCTCTGGCCGCAGCCGTTTCTCGCTCTCCACGCTGCCTGCTACGGACTTCCCGAACCTGGACGACTGGCAGAGCGAAGTTGAATTCACCCTGCCACAGGCGACGATGAAGCGTCTGATTGAAGCCACGCAGTTCTCCATGGCGCATCAGGACGTTCGTTACTACTTAAACGGCATGCTGTTCGAAACCGAAGGTGAAGAGCTGCGTACTGTAGCTACCGACGGCCACCGTCTGGCGGTCTGTTCCATGCCGATTGGCGACGCGCTGCCAAACCATTCGGTGATCGTGCCGCGTAAAGGGGTGATTGAGCTGATGCGTATGCTCGACGGCGGCGACACGCCGCTGCGCGTGCAGATCGGCAGCAACAACATCCGTGCACACGTGGGCGATTTTGTCTTCACTTCGAAGCTGGTTGACGGTCGTTTCCCGGATTATCGCCGCGTATTGCCGAAGAACCCGGACAAAACGCTGGAAGCGGGATGCGATAGCCTCAAGCAGGCCTTTGCCCGTGCGGCCATTCTCTCTAACGAGAAATTCCGCGGCGTGCGCCTGTTTGTTCATGAAAACCAGATCAAAATCACCGCTAACAACCCGGAGCAGGAAGAGGCAGAAGAGATTCTGGACGTCACCTACGCCGGCGCTGAGATGGAAATCGGCTTTAACGTCAGCTACGTATTGGATGTGCTGAATGCGCTGAAATGCGAGAACGTGCGCATTCTGCTGACCGACTCCGTTTCAAGCGTACAGATTGAAGATGCCGCATCACAGTCGGCTGCCTATGTTGTCATGCCAATGAGACTGTAATGTCGCTCACCCGTCTGTTGATCCGTGACTTTCGCAATATCGAAAGCGCGGATCTCGCTTTATCCCCTGGCTTTAACTTCCTGGTTGGCGCCAACGGCAGCGGCAAAACCAGCGTGCTTGAGGCCATCTATACGCTCGGCCACGGTCGGGCGTTTCGCAGTTTGCAGATTGGTCGCGTCATTCGCCACGAGCAGGAATCCTTTGTTTTGCACGGGCGTTTGCAGGGGGCGGAGCGGGAAACCGCCATCGGCCTGACCAAAGACAAGCAGGGCGACAGTAAGGTGCGCATCGACGGCACCGACGGCCATAAAGTGGCGGAGCTGGCGCTGCTGATGCCAATGCAGCTGATTACGCCGGAGGGGTTTACTTTACTCAACGGCGGCCCCAAATACAGAAGAGCATTCCTCGACTGGGGATGCTTTCACAACGAAGCCGGTTTCTTTAACGCCTGGAGCAACCTGAAGCGTCTGCTCAAGCAGCGTAACGCTGCGCTGCGCCAGGTTACCCGTTACGCCCAGCTGCGTCCGTGGGACATGGAGTTAATCCCTCTCGCGGAACAAATCAGCAACTGGCGTGCCGAATACAGCGCAGGTATCGCCGAAGATATGGCCGACACCTGCAAACAGTTTTTACCTGAATTCTCTCTCACCTTCTCCTTCCAGCGCGGCTGGGAGAAAGAGACGGATTATGCCGAGGTGTTAGAGAGAAGCTTCGAGCGCGACCGCATGTTGACCTACACCGCGCACGGCCCGCACAAGGCGGATTTCCGCATTCGTGCCGACGGTGCACCGGTGGAAGACACGCTGTCGCGCGGGCAGCTCAAGCTCCTGATGTGCGCGCTGCGCCTGGCACAGGGAGAGTTTCTCACCCGCGAGAGCGGAAGACGCTGCCTGTACCTGATAGATGATTTTGCCTCGGAACTTGATGACGCGCGGCGCGGGCTGCTTGCCAGCCGCTTAAAAGCCACGCAGTCGCAGGTTTTCGTCAGCGCCATTAGCGCTGAACACGTTATAGACATGTCGGACGAAAATTCGAAGATGTTTACCGTGGAAAAGGGTAAAATAACGGATTAACCCAAGTTGAAATGAGCGAGAAACGTTGATGTCGAATTCTTATGACTCCTCCAGTATCAAAGTCCTGAAAGGGCTGGATGCGGTGCGTAAGCGCCCGGGTATGTATATCGGCGACACGGATGACGGCACCGGTCTGCACCACATGGTATTCGAGGTGGTAGATAACGCTATCGACGAAGCGCTCGCGGGTCACTGTAAAGACATCGTGGTCACCATCCATGCGGACAACTCCGTCTCCGTCACCGATGATGGTCGTGGCATCCCAACCGGTATTCACCCGGAAGAGGGCGTATCTGCTGCGGAAGTGATCATGACCGTGCTGCACGCAGGCGGTAAGTTTGACGATAACTCCTATAAAGTTTCCGGCGGCCTGCACGGCGTAGGCGTTTCCGTGGTTAACGCCCTGTCGCAGAAGCTGGAGCTGGTTATCCAGCGCGAAGGCAAAATCCACCGTCAGCTCTATACGCACGGCGTGCCGCAGGCACCGCTGGCCGTCACTGGCGATACCGACAAAACCGGTACCATGGTGCGTTTCTGGCCGAGCCTTGAAACCTTCACCAACGTCACCGAATTCGAGTATGACATCCTGGCGAAACGCCTGCGTGAACTGTCGTTCCTGAACTCCGGCGTCTCTATTCGCCTGCGCGACAAGCGTGACGGCAAAGAAGACCACTTCCACTACGAAGGCGGTATCAAGGCGTTCGTTGAGTATCTGAACAAGAACAAAACGCCTATTCACCCGAATATCTTCTATTTCTCCACCGAAAAAGACGGTATCGGCGTGGAAGTGGCGCTGCAGTGGAACGACGGTTTCCAGGAAAACATCTACTGCTTCACCAACAACATTCCGCAGCGTGACGGCGGTACTCACCTTGCAGGCTTCCGTGCGGCGATGACCCGTACCCTGAACGCCTACATGGACAAAGAAGGCTACAGCAAGAAAGCGAAAGTCAGCGCCACCGGTGACGATGCCCGTGAAGGCCTGATTGCCGTTGTCTCCGTGAAGGTGCCGGATCCGAAGTTCTCCTCCCAGACTAAAGACAAGCTGGTCTCCTCCGAGGTGAAATCGGCGGTTGAACAGCAGATGAACGAACTGCTGAGCGAATACCTGCTGGAAAACCCGTCCGACGCGAAAATCGTGGTGGGCAAAATTATCGATGCGGCGCGTGCCCGTGAAGCGGCGCGTAAAGCCCGTGAAATGACCCGTCGTAAAGGTGCGCTGGACCTGGCAGGCCTGCCGGGCAAACTGGCTGACTGCCAGGAACGCGACCCGGCGCTGTCCGAACTGTACCTCGTGGAAGGGGACTCCGCGGGCGGTTCTGCGAAGCAGGGCCGTAACCGTAAGAACCAGGCGATTCTGCCGCTGAAGGGTAAAATCCTCAACGTTGAGAAAGCCCGTTTCGACAAGATGCTCTCTTCTCAGGAAGTGGCGACGCTCATCACCGCGCTGGGCTGCGGCATCGGCCGTGATGAGTACAACCCGGACAAACTGCGCTACCACAGCATCATCATCATGACCGATGCGGACGTCGACGGCTCGCACATTCGTACGCTGCTGTTGACCTTCTTCTATCGTCAGATGCCTGAAATCGTTGAACGTGGCCACGTCTACATTGCCCAGCCGCCGCTGTACAAAGTTAAGAAGGGCAAGCAGGAACAGTACATCAAAGATGACGAAGCGATGGATCAGTACCAAATCGCGATCGCCCTTGATGGCGCGACCCTGCATGCGAACTCGCACGCCCCTGCACTGGCCGGCGAGCCGCTGGAGCGTCTGGTGTCCGAGTTCAACGCCACGCAGAAAATGATTACGCGTATGGAACGCCGCTATCCGAAAACGCTGCTGAAGGAGTTGGTTTATCAGCCAACCCTGACCGAAGCCGATCTGAGCGACGAGCAGACCGTGACCCGCTGGGTGAACGCCCTGGTGACCGATCTGAACGAGAAAGAGCAGCACGGCAGCATGTGGAAATGCGATATCCAGCAGAACGCCGATAAGCAGTTCGAGCCTATTATTCGCGTGCGTACCCACGGCGTTGATACCGACTACCCGCTGGAACACGAGTTTGTGACCGGTCCGGAATACCGCCGTATCTGCACGCTCGGCGAGACGCTGCGCGGCCTGATCGAAGACGATGCGTTCATCGAACGTGGCGAACGTCGTCAGCCGGTAGCCAGCTTCGAGCAGGCGCTGGACTGGCTGGTGAAAGAGTCCCGTCGTGGCCTCGCGATCCAGCGCTATAAAGGTCTGGGCGAAATGAACCCGGAGCAGCTGTGGGAAACCACCATGGATCCGGAAAGCCGCCGCATGCTGCGCGTCACCGTTAAGGACGCGATTGCTGCTGACCAGCTGTTCACGACCCTGATGGGCGATGCGGTTGAACCACGCCGTGCCTTCATCGAAGAGAACGCCCTGAAAGCGGCAAATATCGATATTTAAACGTCGTTATGCCGCACGATAACTGGCCGCGCTTTTAGCGCGGCTTTTTTATGGGCGCTGGAAGGTCCAGTGACATCGCTGCCGGTAAACGGCTCGCCAGCGTATCTATCGCTATTCTTACCCTCAGCGGCAGATGCGGCGTCTGCTGCCACACGGCATGAACGTTGAAATGCACATCCGGTGCCTGCTTCAGGAGCGGGACGAGTTTACCCTGGTGAATATCTTTGACGACCATCCAGCAGGGCAGCCATGCAATGCCGTGTCCGGCCAGAGCAGCGTCGCAGATCGCCTGCAAATCATCCATATTGAGGGACGATCGGGGTGTAAAGGTGTGCGACGTTCCTTCGTTATCCATCAGCTGCCAGGACAACACTCTGCCTGCGCTCAAATAGTTGATGGCCGTATGCTGGGATAAATCATTAACGCTTTGTGGCTGGCCTTTCTTCAGCAGATACACCGGCGCGGCGCACAGCACCATGCGGTGTTCCCCCAATTTTCTGGCGACCAGCACGCTGCTGTCCTGAAGCGTGCCGTTACGCACCGCCATATCAAACCCTTCCTCGACCAGATCCACCACGCGGTCGCTAAATGACATTTCCAGTTCAAGCCCGGGGTGTTCCTGCGCCAGCGCTATCAGCAGCGGGGCGACGCACTGGCGACCAAAGAGCACCGGCATGGCAACGCGCAGGCGGCCGCTGACCTGCTGTTTCCCCGTTTCAAGCAGCGATTCCGCACTCCGAATCTCCTCCAGCGCGCGCAGGCAGCGTTCATAAAAAAGGGCGCCGTTATCGGTCAAACTCTGGCTGCGGGTGGTGCGCTGAAAAAGACGTACCCCCAGGCGTTGTTCAAGGCGAGCGATGCTTTTCCCCACCGCCGAGCGTGATAAATGCAGACGAATGGCGGCCTGAGCAAAACTTCCCGCCTCAACGGCGGCCACAAAAACAGGAATATCCTTCAGCGTATCGGTCATGGATTGTATCTGTTATGGCGTCAATAAAGAGAAAACTTATCGCCACTGGAGACCTTTAGTCAACGGTAGACTGTCAGGACTAAAGCTCATCTGATGGCAGGAGAAATAAAATGACAGAGACAATGCAACGCTGGTCCATGGATGCCCTCGGGCGCGAGAACCTCAAGCTGACCCAGGCACCCGTTCCACAGCCTGGCCCGGGTGAAGTGCGCGTTAGGGTGAATGCCGTTGCGCTCAACTATCGCGATAAAATGGTTGTTGAAGGCACAATGCCGATCCCGCTTTCCTTCCCGTTTACCCCGGCGTCAGACATGGCGGGCGTGGTGGACAGCATTGGTGAAGGCGTTACGCGCTTCCAGCCCGGCGCCCGCGTCATCTCAACCTTCTTCCCGGAGTGGATCGACGGTAAGCCGCAGGCGGACGCGCGTAATTTGCCCTATAAAACGTCCGGCGGATACTTTCAGGGAATGCTGTCCGAGTATGTGATTGTGACGGAAGACGCGCTGGTGGCCTCCCCGGAGACCCTGGATGACGCAGAGGCCAGCACCTTACCCTGCGCAGGGCTTACCGCCTGGTTTGCGCTGGTGGAACGCGGCCAGCTGCGCGCCGGGCAATCGGTGCTGGTGCAGGGCACGGGCGGCGTGGCGATATTCGCCCTGCAAATTGCAAAAGCGCACGGCGCGGAGGTGTTTGTCACCTCGGGGAGCGATGAGAAACTGGCGCTGGCCAAAACGCTGGGAGCCAGCCACGGCATCAACCGCCTGAAGGGCGACTGGGCGGAAAATACGCTGGCGCTCACGCAGGATCGCGGCATCGACCATATTATCGAAACCGTCGGTGGAGAGAACCTGAAGCATTCCCTGCGTGCCGTTGCCGTTCACGGACGTATCTCCGTCATTGGCGTGCTGGCCGGGACGGAGATTACGCTCTCTGCTGGCGAACTGTTGCTGAAATCCCCCGTCATTCAGGGGATTGGCGTGGGGCACCGCCGGGCGCTGGAAGATTTTGTCCGCGCAGTTGACGTCACGGGGCTGAAGCCGGTGATTGAGCATCGCTACCGTTTTAACGAGCTTGAACAGGCGTTTGAACACCTCGATCGCGGCGCGTTCGGTAAAATTGTTCTCACCCGCGAGTAAGCCTTTGTTCCCCGGAATAAACGTAAAAGGGGCATTCCTGTTGCGCAATGTAGCTCTATTTTTGTGTGCTTAATCGCGTTAGCATGAGGCAGCACTCATTTATTCCGGGGAACTCATGGCTATCAAACTCATTGCAATCGACATGGACGGCACGCTGCTGCTGCCAGACCACACCATCT
Organism: Enterobacter sp. HG048; assembly: GCF_024702055.1. Taxonomy (NCBI): domain Bacteria; kingdom Pseudomonadati; phylum Pseudomonadota; class Gammaproteobacteria; order Enterobacterales; family Enterobacteriaceae; genus Enterobacter; species Enterobacter sp. HG048. Next base: position 43,242 of record NZ_JANLIZ010000018.1, on the reverse strand, counting down.
CTCCAGCCGTTAAAAACGCGATCGCCGCGGCGCGCGCAAAGGGCGTGAATGTGGTCCTGACCACGGGGCGTCCGTATGCGGGCGTACATAGCTATATGAAAGAGCTGCACATGAATCAGCCGGGCGACTACTGCATCACCTATAACGGCGCGCTGGTGCAGAAAGCCGCAGATGGCAGTACGGTTGCGCAAACCGCGCTGAGCTACGATGACTACCTGTTCCTGGAAAAACTGTCCCGTGAAGTGGGTTCCCACTTCCACGCCCTCGATCGCAATACGCTCTATACCGCCAACCGCGATATCAGCTACTACACGGTACATGAATCCTACGTTGCGACCATTCCGCTGGTGTTCTGTGAAGCCGAGAAGATGGACCCGGCGACCCAGTTCCTGAAAGTGATGATGATCGACGAGCCGGAGATCCTGGATAAAGCGATTGCGCGCATTCCGGCGGAGGTAAAAGAGAAGTACACCGTGCTGAAAAGTGCGCCGTACTTCCTCGAAATCCTCGATAAACGCGTCAATAAAGGCACCGGTGTTAAATCACTGGCCGATGCGCTGGGCATTAAACAGGAAGAGATCATGGCGTTGGGCGACCAGGAAAATGACATCGCGATGATCGAATTCGCCGGTATGGGCGTGGCGATGGATAACGCGATCCCATCGGTGAAAGAAGTGGCTAACTTCGTGACCAAATCCAACCTCGAAGACGGCGTGGCTTATGCCATTGAGAAGTTTGTGCTGAACTAAAAACCCGCTTGCGATACCCTGATGCGATAACTGCGCATCAGGGTATCCTCATGAAACAAATCACCTTCGCTTCCCGCCACCATCAGCTCACCAACATCAATACCTGGACGCCGGACAGCCAGTGGCTGGTCTACGACGTGCGCCCATCCGGTGCGTCGTTCACCGGTGAAACCATCGAGCGGGTTAATGTCGCTACGGGTGAGGTAGAGGTGGTATATCGCGCGACTGACGGCGCGCATGTCGGCGTGGTGACCGTTCATCCTGCAGAAGAGAAATATGTCTTTATCCACGGCCCGAAAAACCCGGATGCAGACTGGCACTACGATTTTCATCATCGTCAGGGAGTGATTGCGCAAAACGGTCAGGTGAGCAACCTGGACGCGATGGATATCACAGCGCCTTACACCGCAGGCGCGCTGCGCGGCGGCAGCCACGTCCATGTCTTCAGCCCGAACGGGCAGCTCGTCAGCTTTACCTATAACGACCATGTCCTGCACGAGCGCGATCCTAAACTCGATTTACGCAACGTCTGCGTGGCTGCGCCTTACGGCCCGGTGAACCCGCAGGGGAACCATCCCCGTGAATATTCGGGAACCTTCTGGAGCGTGCTGGTTAGCCGCACGACGCCCAACCCGCAGCCGGGCAGCGATGAAATCAACCGCGCTTACGAAGAGGGCTGGGTGGGCAACGACAGGCTGGCATTTATCGGCGACACCCTCTCTGCGCAGGGCGAAAAAGTACCCGAACTGTTTATCGTCGACCTGCCGAAAGACGAGCAGGGCTGGAAGCGTGCGGGCGATGCGCCGCTACAGGGCACGACGGGGACCCTGCCAGCCCCGCCAGCAGGAGTAGAGCAGCGTCGTTTAACCTTTACGCATCAGAGGGCATATCCGGGCCTGGTGAACGTGCCGCGTCACTGGGTTCGCAGCAACCCGCAGGGGACGCAGATTGCGTTTCTGATGCGGGATGATAACGGCATTGTGCAGCTGTGGCTGATCTCTCCTGAGGGCGGGGAACCGCGCCAGTTGACGCGTACCGGGAGCGATATTCAGTCTGCATTTAACTGGCATCCTGCGGGCGGCAGTCTGGGGTTTGTGCTCGAAAATCGGATCGCCTGCTGCGACGCACAGACCGGAGAGGTGACGTTTTTGACGTCCGATCATGGCAACCCACCGTCTGCTGATGCGGTCGTGTTTTCCCCTGACGGGCGCGTTATTGCGTGGATGGAGGAGACAGCCGGTTTCCGTCAGCTTTGGGCAACGGAAACCGCGCAGCGCTAGCGTAGAGGCATGTCAGCGGGCGGGATGACGGCGTTTGTTGCCAGATTCTCCTGCTCGCTTTTTTCTACCCGTGAGCGCACGGAGTTGTCCTTACGAAACACATCCCACGGCAGCAGAAGCGTATCCGCCACGGCCGTAAACGGCATATCCAGGATAACCAGGGATTTGGTGCCCCAGTTTGTATCGTCATCGGAGAGCATCGCCGCGCTGGCGCGCGTCCCCGGATATGTTCCTTCTTTACCGCCGGTGTGAGACATCACGCTCGAACACCCGCAAAGTAAAACTACCCCGCTGAACGTCGTCAGCTTTATCAGAACATTTTTCATCATCACTCAGTCATCGTTAATGGCACTGCATAGACCTGCAACTCAGGGTTATAGCGAGCCTTATCCAAAATGGATAGCCCGATAACCCCGCACTGTGGCAGCCATCGCAATTTAACCCTTTGTGCTGTCGTCCCAGTCTAAGCTAGATGCAGGAAAGTGCAAAAAAAAGTGCAGGTGTCGTTCTTGAAAAGCCCGATTGCAGACCCATTTTAAGAATGTGGCCCGATAACGAACTCGCCTGATGGGTGTTCGGGGGCGCAAAGGCCTGTCCATGGTGGAAGGCTACAATTTCTCGCTGATTTCAGGAGTTTTATTTATGCGTAACTTCGATCTTTCTCCGCTATACCGTTCTGCAATTGGTTTTGACCGCCTGTTTAACCATTTAGAAAATAACCAAAGCCAGAGCAACGGCTACCCTCCATACAATGTTGAGCTGGTTGACGAAAACCACTACCGCATCGCCATTGCCGTCGCCGGTTTTGCAGAAAACGAACTGGAGATCACCGCGCAGGACAACCTGCTGGTGGTGAAAGGTTCCCATACGGCCGAGCAGAAAGAACGTACCTACCTTTATCAGGGCATCGCCGAGCGCAACTTTGAACGCAAGTTCCAGTTAGCCGAGAACATTCACGTTAAAGGCGCGAACCTGGTTAACGGCCTGCTGTTTATCGAACTGGAACGTGTGATTCCGGAAGAGAAAAAACCGCGTCGTATCGAAATTAACTAATTACGCGGGTCGCGTGAGCGGCCCACCCGGACTTGCTTGCCGTAACGGGAGCATATGCGAATCCACCAGGATTTGCAGGAACAACTGCGCACAAAACTACACTGTGCCGAACTCGCTTCTCAGAAGGAGATTTAGTATGCGTAACTATGATTTATCCCCCCTGCTGCGTCAGTGGATTGGTTTTGACAAACTGGCTAACGCCCTGCAAAGCACCACCGAGCAACAGACGTTTCCGCCGTACAATATCGAAAAAAGCGACGATAACCACTATCGCATAACCCTTGCGCTGGCCGGTTTCCGCCAGGACGATCTGGACATCCAGCTTGAAGGCACTCGCCTGACCGTGAAAGGGGCGCCGGAAAAACAAGAGACCCAGACCAAATGGCTGCATCAGGGGCTGGTTAATCAGCCGTTTAGCCTGAGCTTTACCCTGGCAGACCATATGGAAGTGTCCGGCGCAACGTTTACCAACGGGCTGCTGCATATCGACCTGATCCGCAATGTGCCGGAAGCCATCGCGCCGCAGCGTATCGCCATTAGCGAGCGGCCTGCGTTGAATAGCTAATAGCGTGCGGGCTGATGCCCTCACTCCGGCCCTCTCCCGCAGGTAGAGGGTGAAAAGATAAAGCCCTGCTCCGGCAGGGCTTTTTTGTGCGCCATCGCCCATACAACCGACCCCAGCTCTGAGAGAATCCTTATCATAACTAAGGTTATGATAAGGAAGTGGGTCATGAGTGATATCGCGTTAACCGTCAGCGTGTTGGCCCTGGTCGCTGTTGTTGGCCTGTGGATAGGTAATATCAAAATCCGCGGCGTCGGGTTTGGGATAGGCGGGGTACTGTTTGGCGGCATTTTTGTCGGGCACTTCGCCGACAAGCTCGGGCTGGTCCTCAGCGCCGAAATGCTCCACTTTACCCAGGAGTTCGGCCTGATCCTCTTCGTTTATACCATCGGTATTCAGGTGGGACCGGGCTTTTTCGCCTCACTTCGGGTTTCCGGATTACGGCTCAACCTGTTTGCCCTCGGCATTGTGGTGATGGGCGGGCTGGTCACCGCCATTCTGCACAAAATCTTCGATATCCCGCTCCCCGTGGTGCTGGGCATTTTCTCCGGGGCGGTCACCAACACGCCAGCGCTCGGTGCCGGGCAGCAAATCCTGCGCGATTTGGGTATTGAACCCGGCATTGTCGACCAGATGGGGATGAGCTACGCCATGGCCTATCCGTTTGGGATTTGCGGCATTCTGCTTTCCATGTGGCTGGTGCGCGTCCTGTTTCGCATTAACGTCGACAAAGAGGCGAAGGACCATGAAACCACGCTCACCAACGGCCATATGCCGATCAAAACCATCAACATTCGGGTCGATAACCCCAACCTGAACAATATGGCGATTCAGGACGTGCCGATTCTGAACAGCGCCAATATCATATGCTCCCGCCTCAAGCGTGACGATATGCTGATGGTGCCTGCCCCCGGCACCGTCATTCAGCAGGGCGATCTGCTGCACCTGGTCGGCCAGCCCGGAGATTTAAACAACGCGCGGCTGGTGATTGGCCAGGAAGTGGATACTTCGCTCTCAACCCGCGGCACCGATATGCGCGTGGAACGCGTTGTGGTGACTAACGAACACGTTCTTGGCAAGAAAATACGCGATCTGCAGGTAAAAGAGCGCTATGACGTGGTGATCTCTCGCCTTAACCGTGCGGGTGTTGAACTGGTCGCCAGCCCGGAGGCCAGCCTGCAGTTCGGGGATATCCTCAACCTGGTCGGGCGCCCGTCGTCCATCGACGCCGTGGCGGATATGGTGGGTAACGCCCAGCAAAAGCTGCAGCAGGTGCAGATGCTGCCGGTGTTTATCGGTATCGGGCTCGGCGTGCTGCTCGGTTCTATTCCTGTGTACGTGCCGGGCTTCCCGGTGGCGCTCAAGCTGGGCCTGGCGGGTGGACCGCTGATTATGGCGCTGATCCTCGGGCGTATCGGCTGCATCGGTAAGCTCTACTGGTTTATGCCGCCGAGCGCCAACCTGGCGCTGCGCGAGCTGGGTATCGTGCTGTTCCTGGCGGTGGTCGGCCTGAAATCCGGCGGTGATTTTGTCGATACCCTGGTCAGGGGCGAAGGGATGAGTTGGGTCGGCTACGGTATTTTCATCACGGCGATCCCGCTGTTGACGGTAGGCATACTGGCGCGGATGTTCGCCAAAATGAATTACCTGACGCTGTGCGGGATGCTGTCGGGCTCCATGACCGATCCGCCCGCGCTGGCTTTTGCCAACAACCTGCACACTACCAGCGGCGCGGCCGCGCTCTCCTATGCCACCGTCTACCCGCTGGTGATGTTCCTGCGCATCATCACCCCGCAGCTACTGGCGGTGCTGTTCTGGGGGATGAGCTAGCAGATCGTCCGGGTGGATGCGCCGCAGATGGTAGTCCACCTGGTAATCACTGGTATTTCGGAACATCACGGAATAATTGAGGAACTCGCCGCTGTCGCTGTAGGAGAGAGAGGTAATTCGCAGCAGCGGCGTCTGTTCCGGCAGGTTCATATAACCGGCCAGCGTTTTATCTGCCAGCACCGGCGTCAGGCTCTCGTAGTTGCCGCTGATAGTGATCCCGCACTCCTTCTCGATGTAATCAAACTTAGACCCCTCAAGATGCGCCAGCGAAAGATTGCGAAACAGCTTCACCGGCATAAAGCTGTCCTCCAGCATCAGCGGCTTTCCGTCCACGTAGCGCACCCGCCGGGAAAAGTAGATCCGCTCATCCACCTGAATCCGTAGCTGGCTGGCAATGGCGGGCGGGGCGGGCATCACTTCGAACTGCAGCACCTTGCTCTGCACCTCTTTTCCCTGCTGACGCAGCACCTCCACCAGCCCGGTCAGGTTGGTGGTTTCGTGGTGAACATCTTTGCGTGAGACAAAGGTTCCGCTGCCGTGCCGTCGCTCAACCAGCCCCCAGCTCACCAGCAGATCCAGCGCCTTGCGGATGGTCATTCGCGCCACGCCGAACTCCTGCGCCAGCGTTTTTTCGCCGGGCAGCGGGCTGCCGATGTTGTAGTCCGACGAATTCAGCCGCAGCCGCAATCTGTCAGCAATAGATTTGTAGATCACCAGTAGACCTCTTTTCCCTTATCAGGGCGTGGATTGTGTCCTGACATATCCATATTTACGCAAAAAAGTAGACCTGATTGGTCAAAATAAAACCATGAATGCGATCACGAATCGCAGCGGCACGCCATGTTCGCGCATCAGTAAGTTCTTATGCTCAGCTCAGGCCAGCAAAAAACCATAAAGGCCTCTACCCCTACAGGTTGTTTCATGAGGATTTAAAAATGCTCAGTCAAATACAACGTTTTGGCGGTGCCATGTTTACCCCGGTGTTGCTGTTTCCGTTCGCCGGGATCGTGGTGGGAATCGCCATCATGCTTCGCAACCCGCTGTTTGTCGGCGAAGCCTTAACGGCCCCCGATCATCTTTTCGCGCAGATTGTGCACATCATTGAAGAGGGCGGCTGGGCGGTGTTTCGCAATATGCCGCTGATTTTTGCCGTTGGCTTACCGATTGGCCTGGCGAAGCAGGCGCAGGGCCGCGCCTGTCTGGCGGTGCTGATTAGCTTCCTGACCTGGAACTACTTCATTAACGCGATGGGGATGACCTGGGGCCACTTCTTCGGCGTCGACTTCTCCGCCGAACCGACGGCCGGAAGCGGGCTGGCGATGATTGCCGGGATCAAAACGCTCGATACCAGCATCATCGGTGCCATTGTGATCTCAGGCATCGTCACCGCCATCCACAACCGCTACTTCGACAAGCCGCTGCCGGTCTTTCTGGGGATTTTCCAGGGCAGCTCGTTTGTCGTTATCCTCGCGTTCTTCGTCATGATCCCCTGCGCCTGGCTGACGCTGCTGGGCTGGCCGAAAGTACAGATGGGTATCGAGTCTCTGCAGGCGTTCCTGCGCTCCGCCGGTGCGCTGGGCGTGTGGGTGTATACCTTCCTGGAACGCATTCTGATCCCAACCGGATTGCACCACTTCGTCTACGGTCCGTTCATCTTCGGCCCGGCGGCGGTGGAAGGCGGGATTCAGGTCTACTGGGCGCAGCACCTGCAGGCGTTCAGCCAGAGCACCCTGCCGCTGAAAACCCTATTCCCGGAAGGCGGCTTCGCGCTGCACGGCAACTCAAAAGTGTTTGGCTCGGTCGGGATTGCGCTGGCGATCTGGTATACCGCGTCGCCAGAAAACCGCGTCAAGGTGGCGGGGCTGCTGGTCCCGGCCACGCTCACCGCCGTGCTGGTGGGCATCACTGAACCGCTTGAGTTCACGTTCCTGTTTATCTCGCCGCTGCTGTTTGCCGTGCACGCGGTGCTGGCGGCCACCATGGCAACGGTGATGTATACCTTCGGCGTGGTCGGGAATATGGGCGGCGGCCTGCTGGACCAGTTCCTGCCGCAAAACTGGATCCCAATGTTCCATAACCATGCCTCGACGGTATTCACCCAGATCGGTATCGGCGTCTGCTTCACCGGCATCTACTTCGTGGTCTTCAAAACGCTGATCGAACGCCTGAACCTGAAAACGCCGGGCCGGGAAGAGAGCGAAATCAAACTCTACAGCAAGGCCGACTATAAGGCGGCGCGCGGGCAAACCACCGCCCCGGCGGCGGCCAGCCAGCAGGTTGGGCAGGCAGCCGGATTCCTGCAGGCGCTCGGCGGCGCGGCCAACATCGAAAGCATCAACAACTGCGCCACCCGCCTGCGCATTGCGCTGGTGGATATGGCGAAAACGCAAAGCGATGACGTCTTCAAAGCCCTCGGCGCCCACGGCGTGGTGCGACGCGGCAACGGCATTCAGGTGATTGTCGGCCTGCACGTTCCTCAGGTGCGCGACCAGCTTGAATCGCTGATGAAAACCCCTTTATCGAATGAACAAACCACCCTGACAGAGGCTATATCATGAAAAAATTCTCAGTTGTCATTGCAGGCGGCGGCAGCACCTTTACGCCTGGTATCGTCCTGATGCTGTTAGCCAACCGTGACCGTTTCCCGCTGCGCGCGCTGAAGTTCTATGACAACGACGGCGCGCGTCAGGAGACCATCGCCGAAGCGTGCAAAATCATCCTTAAGGAACAAGCCCCGGAGATTGAGTTCAGCTACACCACCGATCCGAAAGCGGCGTTTACCGATGTTGATTTTGTGATGGCGCATATCCGCGTGGGCAAATACCCGATGCGCGAAAAAGATGAAAAAATCCCGCTGCGCCACGGCGTGCTGGGCCAGGAAACCTGCGGCCCGGGCGGCATCTCCTACGGCATGCGCTCTATCGGCGGCGTGCTGGAGCTGGTGGATTACATGGAGCAGTACTCTCCGAACGCGTGGATGCTGAACTACTCCAACCCGGCGGCGATTGTTGCGGAAGCCACGCGTCGCCTGCGCCCGAACGCCAAAATCCTCAACATCTGCGATATGCCGATCGGCATTGAAGGGCGCATGGCGCAGATTGTCGGCCTGAAAAACCGTAAAGAGATGCGCGTGCGCTACTACGGCCTGAACCACTTCGGCTGGTGGACCTCTATTGAAGATCTTAACGGCAACGATCTGATGCCGAAACTGCGCGAATACGTCGCTAAAAACGGCTATGTTCCGCCTTCGGAAGATGCGCACACCGAAGCGAGCTGGAACGATACCTTTGCCAAAGCAAAAGACGTGCAGGCGCTGGATCCGGATACCATGCCGAACACCTACCTGAAGTATTACCTGTTCCCGGACTACGTGGTCGCGCACTCCAACCCGGAACGCACCCGCGCCAATGAGGTCATGGATCACCGTGAGAAGCACGTGTTCAGTTCCTGCCGGGCGATTATCGAAGCCGGTCACTCCGCCGCCGGTGAGCTGGAAATCGACGAACATGCGTCGTACATCGTCGATCTGGCGACGGCAATTGCCTTTAACACCCAGGAGCGGATGCTGCTGATTGTGCCAAACAACGGGGCCATCCATAACTTTGATGCTGATGCGATGGTAGAAATTCCGTGTCTGGTCGGCCATAACGGGCCGGAGCCGCTTACGGTGGGCGATATTCCACACTTCCAGAAAGGGCTTATGAGCCAGCAGGTGGCTGTGGAAAAACTGGTGGTGGATGCCTGGGAGCAGCGCTCATACCAGAAACTCTGGCAGGCGATCACCCTGTCGAAAACCGTGCCGAGCGCGTCCGTCGCGAAAGCGATTCTGGATGACCTGATCGCGGCCAATAAGGACTACTGGCCAGAGCTGCACTAATCGTCCTGACCGGCATCGCCCGATGCCGGTCTCCTTGTCCTTGTCGATTTACGCTATGCTGAAGCCTGCCCGAAGCACGACAAGGAACCTTCATGAAAATTTCCCGCCTCGGCGAAGCGCCGGACTACCGCTTCTCTCTGGCCAATGAACGCACGTTTTTAGCGTGGATCCGCACGGCGCTGGGCTTTCTGGCGGCAGGGGTGGGTCTCGATCAGCTTGCGCCCGATTTCGCCACGCCGCTGATTCGCGAAGTGCTGGCGCTGCTGTTGTGCCTGTTCGCGGGCGTGCTGGCGATTTACGGCTACCTGCGCTGGCTGCGCAATGAGAAGGCGATGCGTCTGAAGCAGGATCTGCCCTATACGCGCGGGCTGCTGATTATCAGCACGATTCTGCTGACGGTGGCGGGCGTGGTAATGGTGCTGGTGTTCTATGGCGGATAGCCGCAAAGCGCGGCGCGAAGCGGACCCCGGCCTGCAGCCGGAGCGGACGTCGCTGGCCTGGCTGCGCACGCTGCTGGGGTATGGCGCGCTGATTGCCCTGGCGATTAAGCACAACTGGCACCGCACAGGGGTGCCATTCTGGATTTCTATTGTTGTGCTGGCGCTGGTGGCCATCATTTTATGGCGCTATACCCGCAGCCGTAACCTGATGGATGTGGCGCAGAATGATTTTGTACAGCCGAAGGCGGTGCGGGATAAATTCCTGATCGCCCTGGCCGTGCTGTTGCTGTCGCTGCTGTTTGCGGTAACCCATCTACAGGTTATTTTTTCCCTTTAGCCAGATACTTCGCCATCTCGTCTTCCGGCACCATACCGCCGCCGGTCGCCCACACCAGGTGGGTAACGCTGGCATCTGAAGGCACGCGCACCGGCCCGGCCATGCCCGCCAGCGCGGACGGCTCCAGACGGATCCCTTCCTCCTGCGCCAGCCAGCCGAGCATGTCGTACATGCTCTGATCGGAAAGCGTATAGAAGCCGTCGAGCAGGCGCTCCATCGCACGGCCCACGAAGCCCGACGCGCGTCCTACCGCCAGACCGTCCGCCGCCGTCACGTTATCAATGCCCAGATCCTGCACCGCGATTTCATCGTGCAAGCCGGTGTAAACGCCCAGCAGCATGCACGGGGAGTGCGTTGGCTCCGCGAAGAAGCAGTGGACGTTATCTCCAAAGGCCAGCTTCAGGCCAAACGCCACGCCGCCAGGGCCGCCGCCGACGCCGCACGGCAGGTAGACGTACAGGGGATGATCGGCATCCACCACGCGGCCCTGTTCGGCAAACTGCGCCTTCAGGCGCTCGCCCGCCACCGCATAGCCCAGGAATAAGGTGCGGGAATTTTCATCGTCAATGAAGAAACAGTTCGGATCGCTTTCCGCCGCTTTTCGTCCCTGCTCTACCGCCACGCCGTAATCCTGCTCATATTCCACTACGATGACGCCGTGGCTGCGCAGTTTGGCTTTCTTCCACTCGCGGGCGTCGGCGGACATATGTACCGTCACCTTAAAGCCGATGCGGGCGCTCATAATGCCGATGGACATCCCGAGGTTGCCGGTTGAGCCTACCGCAATGCTGTACTGGCTGAAGAAGTCCTTAAAGCGCGGCTCCAGCAGAATGCTGTAGTCGTCGTCGATGCTCAGCAACCCGGCGTCCAGCGCCAGTTTTTCCGCATGAGTCAGCACCTCATAGATGCCGCCGCGCGCTTTAATCGAACCGGAGATCGGCAGATGGCTGTCTTTTTTCAGCAGCAGCGTGCCGGGAATAGACTTCGCAGATTCTTTCTCCAGCCGCTTTTGCATCGCCGGGATGGCAACCAGTTCGGATTCGATAATCCCGCCCGTTGCCGCCGTTTCCGGGAAGGCTTTCGCCAGGTACGGCGCGAAGCGGTTGAGGCGCGCGTGGGCGTCGTCCACGTCGGCTTTGGTCAGCCCGACGTACGGCAACCCTTCTGCAAGCGTCGTGGTGCGCGGGTTAAACCAGGTGGTTTCTTTCAGGGCAATCAGATCCTCAACCAGAGGAAACTGTGCGGTTAAAGTAGTGATAGTTGCGTTTTCCATAGTACGTCTCTTCGCGCTCAGATAATGAAGGAAAGCAGGAATGTGCCGCCAAGTGCAAGCACCGAGGCGATAAACGTCGCCGTCGTATAGTATTTGAAGGTCTCGTTCAGGGTAGCGCCGCAGTATTGCTTCACCAGCCAGAAGAGAGAATCGGTCACGATCGTGCAGCCAATGGCACCGGAACCGATGGCAATGGTGATGATCTCCGGGCTCACGTTCGGGTAGAGCGGCAGCATCGGCGCGACTATCGCCGTGGCGCCCATCATCGCCACCGTCGCGGAGCCGACGGCGGCATGCAGCACCAGCGCTACCAGCCAGGCGAGCAGGATAGGGTGCATGTGCAGGTTCGAGAGAATATGCGCCAGCGAGTCCGCCAGTCCGCTGGTTTTCAGGATGGCGTTAAACGCGCCGCCCGCGCCGATAATCAGCAAAATGTTGGCGATAGAGCCGAAGCCGTGCTCGGTATGCGTCAGCATCGTGCCCATGCCCATATGCTGGCGTATCCCCAGCAGGTAGTAGGCGACAAACACGGCGATAAACATCGCGGTGATCGGGTTGCCGATAAACTCCAGCAGCGTATACAGCGTGCCTTCTTTCGCCATATTCAGCTCGGCGATGGTTTTCACCAGCATCAGGGCAATCGGCAGCAGCACCGTGAACAGCGTGGCGCCCAGCGACGGCAGGGTGTGCTCTTCCCGCACCTTCAGGTCTGAAAATTCCGCCGGAACCGGTTTAAACGGCAGACGGTTGCCGAGCAGCTTCAGGAACAGCGGGCCGCCGACCAGCGAGGCCATCAGGCCCACCATCAAACCGTAGACAATGACCGTTCCGACGTCCGCGCCTAATTTATTGGTCACAAACAGCGCGGCCGGATGCGGCGGCACCACGCAGTGCACCGCCATCAGCGCGGTACAGAGCGGAATGGCCAGCTTGAGCAGCGACGTGTTGGTCTTTTTGGCGATGGAAAACGCCAGCGGGATCAGCAGTACCACGCCCACTTCCACAAACAGCGTAATGCCGCAGATAAGGCCTACCAGCACCATAATCACGTCCGCCGACAGCCAGCGGCAGCGCTGCAGTGCGATCCCGATGCGCTCTGCCGCGCCGGAGACTTCCATCATCTTGCCGAGAATGGTGCCCAGGCCAATCACCGCCGCCAGGAAGCCCAGCGTACCACCAATTCCGCTCTCGATGGCGTTCACCATATCCAGCGGGCTCATCCCCATCATCGCTCCGACGAAAAAGCTCGCCAGCAGCAGCGCGAGGAACGGGTGAAACTTCAGTTTTACGATGGTTAAAACAATCAACACAATGCTGACCAGCAGCGTTGCCACAACCCAGACCTGAGATCCCATATCTCACCTCACCCTTATGTCATCTGTGGTTATTGGACGAAAAAACGGCGTGGGCTGACAAACGATATAAATTGGCGTTCAGGTGAGCCAGATTGGATCAACTGAGTGACTGCGCTCTAAAAAGCGCACTCAATTCGTATTAGGTTCACATAAATTCACCCTTGAGCGGTATGCTGAGCGCAGAAAACCCGCGTGAGAATTGTGATGACCGATGCGAATGAAGCCAGAAACCGCCTGTTAAACGGCTGGCAGCTGTCGAAAATGTATACCTTTGAAGTGGCCGCCCGGCATGAGTCCTTCGCCCTGGCGGCGGAGGAGCTGTCGCTCAGCCCCAGCGCGGTGAGCCACCGCATCAACCTGCTGGAAGAGGAGCTGGGCATTCAGCTGTTCGTCCGCTCGCACCGTAAAGTTGAGCTGACGCAGGAGGGAAAGCGCGTTTACTGGACGCTGAAATCGTCCCTCGACACCCTGAATCAGGAGATCCTGGATATCAAAAACCAGGCGCTGTCCGGCACGCTGACGGTTTACTCCCGCCCGTCGATCGCCCAGTGCTGGCTGGTGCCCATACTGGGAGACTTTACCCGCCGCTATCCGTCGATTTCACTCACCGTCCTGACCGGCAATGATTACGTTAATATGCAGCGAACGGGCGTCGATCTGGCGCTCTATTTCGACGATACGCCGCCAAACCATCTCTCTCATCACTTCTTGATGGACGAGGAGATTTTGCCCGTCTGCTCACCGCAGTATGCCCGCGAGCATGAACTGCTGAAAAACCCCGATAACCTCAGCCACTGCACGCTGCTGCACGACCGTCAGGCCTGGAGCAACGATTCCGGTACGGATGAGTGGCTGAGCTGGGCGCAGCACTTTGCGGTGAATATGCCGCCATCGTCGGGCATTGGTTTCGATCGTTCCGATTTAGCGATTATTGCGGCCATCAACCACGTCGGCGTCGCGATGGGCAGAAAGCGGCTGGTGCAGAAACGACTTGAGCGGGGCGAGCTTATCGCCCCGTTTGGTGAAAAAACTCTGAAATGCCATCAGCACTACTATATCTCGACGCTTTCAGGCCGACAGTGGCCGAAAATAGATGCCTTTATCGGCTGGCTGAGAGAACTGGCCGGTTGAAGAATTATTACGCTTTCGCTCTACACGGAATGTGAAAAAGCGTGCTAAATACAGGTAATGCTTTCGATTTATCCAGGGTAAACCGTGTTAAAGCCTTTTATTGTCTCTGCATTATTGATCTCTTCCGGTTGGGCGATTGCCGCTGAGCCGCCGCTAACGGCTGCCCGTTATGCGCAGCAGCTGGGCGTCGGGATGGATGTGGACTGGGCGCGCACCGAGCGCGGCATACGCGAATTCGACCCGCTGGTGGTACGGGATTTTCGTGCAAAAGGCATTACCCACGTGCGCATTCGCGTCGCCGATGAACCGACGGAAGCGCGGCTGATCCACCTGCGCAAGCTGGTGGAAGCCTGCGAGCAGTATGGCGTGATCCCTATCATCGCTTATCAGGCTGATGAATATAAAAACGACCCGAAAGCCGATAACGAGAAAGAGACGATTAACTGGTGGATTGCCGTGGCGCACTATTTTGGTCAGAGCTATCCGCTGCTGGGTTTTGATCTCATCTATGAGCCGGCCGACAAGCTTAACCACAACCTCGCGTCGCTAAACCGCGTATATGAAAAAACCATTAAAGCGATCCACGACATGGATCCGCAGCGCATGATCTTTATTGCGCCACGCCTGCGCGCCGCGCCGGAGGATTTATCCAGCCTGAAGCTGCCTGCGCACAGCCAAAACTACCTGCTGGCGGAGTGGCATATTTTCCCGTGGGGGCCGCTGAAAAATAGCGGTAAATACCCGTGGACGTCCGGCACGGCGGCGGAGAAAGCGGCTATCCATAATCGCATCAATACCGCGCTGCGCTGGCAGCAAAAAACCGGGCACGTTAGCTGGGTCGGGGGCTGGGGCGTGGGAGAGTCAAACCACCTCACGCCAACCGCTTCGCAAATGGAGTTCTCCACCTTTATGGCCTGCGAGCTGCAAAAGGCGAAAATCCCGTATGCGCTGAACGCGGATTTCCAGTTTTACGACGGGGAAGAGGGGGCCTGGCGGCCCGCGCCGGAGCCGTTGCTGCAGGCGATGATTGCGCCCGTCTGCGAAAAGCCCGGCGAGAAGCCGGGCCATCATGCGGTTAAACCGGCTGCTCGTGATGCGGAACACGCGACGCCAGCGGTAGCCAGCACAGTAAAATCAGCAGCCCCATCAGCGTCATCAGCAGGCCCAAACTAGCCTGCCCGGTCTGCGGCATCATCGCCGAGAGCCAGGCCAGCGCGCCGGAGCCGATATTCTGCAAACCGCCTACCAGCGCACCAGCCGTGCCTGCGAGGAACGGGAACGGCTCCATCGCGCCGCTGGTCGCCAGCGGGAACAGCATCCCCGCGCCGAAGAAGAACAGCGCTGCCGGGATGAGCAGCGTCCAGACCGTCATCACGCCAAACAGCCCTGGGATCCACATCATCAGACCCGCCAGCAGGCAGCTGATCACCGACTGCCACATCAGGGTGGAGAAGCGTTTGTTCGGGCGTCCGGCAAACCACGCGCCGAAGAACGCCGCCGGGATCGGCAGAATAAACAGAATACTCACGACCATGCTGCTCAGGCCCAGACCCGCGCCCAGCAGCACGCCGGAACAGGCTTCAAACACCGCAATGCCCGCCAGGCCGCCGATCAGCATCAGCAGGTAGCAGGTAAACGACCCGTTGCCAAACAGCGTTTTATAGCTGGTGATGAGCTTCGTGCGCGGCGCGTCCTGCGGGCGCGTTTCCGGCATCCAGCGCGCCATGCTGAAGGTGACAATCACGCACAGCACCAGCAGGAAGGCGTAGCAGGCGCGCCAGGACCACATCGTGTCCAGCAGGCCGCCAATCAGCGGGGCGAGAAGCGGGCTGACCAGAATACCCATATTCAACAGGCTGTTGGCATGACGGAGCTGTGTACCCTGATACATATCGCGCGGTAAGGTTCGCGCCATCACCCCGCCGACGCCGGTCCCGACACCCTGCAGGGCGCTGGCGGCAATCAGTACGGTCAGGCTGTGCGTGGTAATGGCAATCACCGTCGCCACCATGAAAATGCTCATGCCCACCAGGATCACCGGGCGACGCCCGACGCGGTCAGACAGCGGGCCGTAGAAGAGCTGCGAAACGCCATAGGTCAGCAGGTAGGCTGCCATCACGCTCTGCACCGCGCCCTCGCGGACGTTCAATTCCTTTGCCATGTCGGCAATCGCCGGAATGTAGATGGTTTGCGCCATCTGACCGACGGCCACCAGTAACACCAGCATCAACAATAAGTTAACGTTCCTTTGTTTTTTCATGTCGCTGAATACTTTTGCAAAAAGAGAAAAATGAAGAATAAGTGACTGCGCATTCCCATAAATGCGCGAGGAATCTACCACAGAGAGATGACAATTTAAGCATTGTCGTGGTGAATGAAAAAACCGGGAAAGGCAGGATTTGTAAACAAGATCGGCAACTAATGTTGCCAGTGATTTACGCCAGGCGCAGCTGAATGGCGCCGCCGGCAATACCCAGCGCCGCCGCGATGCGCAGGCCCGCAACCTTCTCTTTTAAAAGGACAAACGCGATCAGCGCCCCAAAAAGAATCGAGGTTTCACGCAGCGCCGCGACCACCGCCAGCGGTGCCTGCGTCATGGCCCAAAGCGCCAGACCGTAAGAGCCCATGGTGCCCACCCCGCCGAGTAACCCCTTTTTCCAGTGCATGCGTAGGTAGCTGGACGCCTCGCGCCGGCGCGCCACCATTGCCCAACTCAACAGGCAGAAGCCGTTCATAAAGAAGGTCCACAGCGTGTAGCCCAGCGCGGTGTCCGACAGCCGCACGCCGGTGCCGTCGACCAGCGTATACCCGGCAATGAAGCAGGCGTTCAGGAGCGCCAGCCAGATCCCTTTGCGTGACTGCATGTGGCCATGCATCGCCATCGCCAGAATCGAAAGGCAAATTACTCCGATGCCGGACCAGGCGAGCCAGGAGAGACGATCCCCGAGCGCCAGCACGCCGATCAGCGCCACCAGCAGCGGGGCGGTGCCGCGCATCAGCGGATAGGTCTGGCTCATATCCGAGACCTGATAGGTCTTCGCTACCAGCACGGTGTAGACCACCTGTAAGGCGCAGGAGACGATCAAAAACGGCCAGCTTGCAGCAGATGGCTGTGGGGAAAACGGTAATAAGACCAGAGCGATAAGCGTGGCGGACCCGCTGACGCTTATGGCGGAATAGAGCTTGTCCGTTCCGGCCTTAACGATGGCGTTCCAGCTGGCATGCAGCAGCGCCGCGAAGAGCAAAATGCAGAAAACGGTGGTGGTCATGGCGTATCGGGTGATGAATTGTCACTCAACTGTAACATTCACACCCTGATGCTGCCAGCCGGCTACACGGCACAAAAAAGGCGGTGCGTCACCCGCGGTTCGTCCGAGACCTGCGTAAAACCCGCCTGGCGATAGAAGCCGTACGCGCTGTCCGGCGCGTGGGTATTCAGGAAATCAAACCAGATGCTGGCATCGGCCATCACCACGGTTAAAAGCTGTTTGCCAATGCCCAGCCCGCGGCACTTCTCGCTGACGTAGAGATGGCGAATACGTCCGGCGCGCGGCTGCTGGCTGAACGGATCGCGGTTGAGGCCGCATACGCCGACCAGCCTGCCGTTGAGAAACGCGCCCAGCAGCTTTTCTCCCGGCGCGTTAAAGCGGTTCTCGCCGCGCTGCCAGTTCTCTTCAAGCCTGCGCAGCATGTTGAAATTCAGTGCGATACTTTCAGCCTTCAGGGCGATATACCCCGGCTCATCCGGTGTGACAGGCTCAATTAACAGACGCGACATAGCATTCCCTCGTTATTAAAGAGGGGCGGTTGCCCGCCCCTCTCAGGTGCGACTTGAACCTGAATTACCGAAGGAATTTCAGGACAGCATCAAGCAGTTGCAGTACAGCAACAATGAGTTTGAGGATAAGTATCACCATATCCACTACGCTCATACGCGTCTCCTTTTGGGTAAAAGGAGCACGATGCTGGCGTACCTTTCCGCCGCCTGTTGCCAGCACCTGGATTGACGTAACACAGTGTGCTCACTTCAGGGGTTAAGGCACTGACGGCACCACCCGTTTCAGCCAGGACTTCGTTGCGCCGGTAAAACTGCGGCCCCCTCGCTCACTGCGAACACCCTCAGTATAGATAAATACTGTATGTATGAACAGTATTTTTTGGACAAAATCAGGAAGGCGATCCATACTCAAAAGCGTCAAAATCCGTGCCGGAATTGCGCGTTCATCTTCGATCGCGTATACTTTTTGCGTTGACGTAACACAGTGTGTTCTGCGGCGACCAACCGCAAAACCCTGATAAAAACCTCGCTTAGGCGGGGTTTTTTGTTTTCATCCCCCAACAAACGAAACGTGATCCCTGACGCATTTTTGCGCAGATGAAAATATTTCCATTGTCACGCCCGAAAACCTGTGTTTGTATAAATTCCATCAATGATTCCAAACACAGGTCCCCAATGACTTCATCCATCTTCACTTCGACCCTACTAAAAACTGCGCAACCAGCCGCAGTGGTCGTCGTGCGTGTGGTGGTGGTCGTCGGCAATGCGCCGTAGGGACTGGATCAACACACGAATCCAAAACCCCGCCGGCGCAAACCGGGCGGGGTTTTTCGTTTAGGACCCTCCCCGGACCGTCGGCCCAGAAGAAAAGGACTGGAGCATGGCAATTTCGGGCACAACATCCACAAAGAGGCGTTTTACTGGCGCGCAGCTGATCGTTCATTTGCTGGAACGACAGGGCATCACTACCGTTGCGGGTATTCCGGGCGGCACGGTGCTGCCGCTGTACGATGCGTTGAGCCAAAGCACGCAGATCCGCCACGTGCTGGCGCGCCACGAGCAGGGGGCAGGCTTTATTGCTCAGGGCATGGCGCGTACGCAGGGCAAACCGGCGGTCTGCATGGCCTGCAGCGGCCCGGGCGCAACCAACCTGGTCACCGCCATCGCCGACGCGCGCCTCGACTCCATTCCGCTGATCTGCATTACCGGCCAGGTACCGTCCTCGATGATTGGCACCGATGCGTTCCAGGAAGTGGACACCTACGGCATCTCTATCCCCATCACCAAACATAACTATTTAGTTCGCGATATCAGCGAGCTTCCTCAGGTTATCAGCGATGCGTTCCGCATTGCGCAGTCTGGCCGCCCGGGCCCGGTGTGGATAGACATTCCTAAGGATGTCCAGACCGCAGAGATCGAGATCGACGTCCTGCCGGAGCCGGGCGAGCGTGCCCCCGCGCCGGAATTCAGCGCTGAGAGCGTGCGCGATGCCGCCGCCATGATTAACGCCGCCAAACGCCCGGTGCTTTATCTGGGCGGCGGGGCGATTAACGCTGCGGATGAAATCCGCGAGTTTGCAGAGAAAGCCAACCTGCCCACTACCATGACCCTGATGGCGCTGGGCATGCTGCCTAAGGCGCACCCATTGTCATTAGGTATGCTGGGCATGCACGGCGCGCGCAGCACCAATTACATCCTGCAAGAGGCTGATTTGCTGATTGTTATGGGCGCGCGTTTTGATGACCGGGCGATCGGCAAAACCGAGCAGTTCTGCCCGAACGCCAAAATCATTCACGTGGATATCGACCGCGCCGAGCTGGGTAAAATCAAGCAGCCGCACGTGGCTATTCAGGGCGACGTGGCCGAGGTGCTGGCGCAGCTGATCCCGCAGACGGACGCAGCCGAGCGCGCGGACTGGCGCCAGCTGGTGGCCGATCTGCAGCGCGAGTTCCCGGGCGCCATCCCAACCGAAGGCGATCCGCTGAGCCACTATGGTCTTATCAACGCCGTGGCCGCCTGTGTCGACGACAGCGCGATTATCACCACCGACGTGGGCCAGCATCAGATGTGGACCGCCCAGGCCTACCCGCTGAACCGACCGCGCCAGTGGCTGACCTCCGGCGGTCTGGGAACCATGGGCTTCGGCCTGCCTGCGGCGGTCGGTGCAGCCCTCGCCAACCCGGACCGCAAGGTCATCTGCTTCTCCGGTGACGGCAGCCTGATGATGAACATTCAGGAGATGGCGACCGCGGCCGAAAACCAGTTAGACGTGAAAATCATCCTGATGAACAACGAGGCGCTGGGGCTGGTGCACCAGCAGCAGAGCCTGTTCTACAAGCAGGGCGTGTTTGCCGCGACCTATCCGGGGATGATTAACTTTATGCAGATTGCCGCCGGTTTCGGCCTGCACACCTGCGATCTGAACGCGGAAGAGGATGCCCACGCGGCGCTGCAGGCGGCGATTTCTCGCCCCGGCCCGGCCCTGATCCACGTGCGTATCGACCCTGAACAAAAAGTGTATCCGATGGTGCCGCCGGGTGCGGCAAATACTGAGATGGTGGGAGAATAAGCCATGCAGAAACAACATGATAACGTCATTCTGGAACTCACCGTCCGCAACCACCCTGGCGTCATGACCCACGTCTGCGGGCTCTTTGCCCGCCGGGCGTTTAACGTGGAAGGCATTCTCTGTCTGCCGATTCAGGGCAGCGAGCACAGCCGCATCTGGCTACTGGTTAATGATGACCAGCGTCTGGAGCAAATGATGGCCCAGATCGACAAGCTGGAAGACGTCACCAAAGTGGCTCGCAACCAGTCCGATCCTACCATGTTTAACAAAATTGCGGTGTTCTTCGAATAAATCGCTCATTGCTTGAACACCCGCGCGCTTATCGTTAAGGTAGGCGCGTTTTTTTATCCGCCCGCCAGGAACGCGCCATGACCACCATCGCCCTTATCGACGACCATCTTATCGTCCGCTCCGGATTTGCCCAGCTTCTGAATCTCGAAGCGGATTTTCAGGTTGTGGCCGAGTTTGGCTCCGGTCGCGAGGCGCTGGCGGGCCTGCCGGGGCGCGGGGTGCAGGTCTGTATCTGCGACATCTCGATGCCGGATCTTTCCGGACTGGAGCTGTTAAGCCAGCTGCCGAAAGGGATGGCGACGATCATGCTCTCGGTCCACGACAGCCCGGCGCTGGTCGAGCAGGCGCTCAACGCGGGGGCGCGCGGCTTTCTCTCCAAGCGCTGTAGCCCCGACGAACTGATCGCCGCCGTGCGTACGGTCTCGACCGGCGGCTGCTATTTAACGCCGGATATCGCCATCAAGCTGGCGGCCGGACGGCAGGATCCGCTCACCCGGCGCGAGCGCCAGGTGGCTGAGAAGCTCGCGCAGGGAATGTCGGTAAAAGAGATTGCCGCCGAGCTGGATCTGTCCCCGAAAACCGTGCACGTTCACCGCGCCAACCTGATGGAAAAACTTAACGTCAGCAACGACGTCGAGCTGGCGCGCCGCATGTTTGACAGCTGGCAATGAGTTCCGCTTTTTCACGGCTGATCGCCGTCGTCGCCAGCTTTTTTATTTTCTCCGCCGCGTGGTTCTGCCTGTGGAGCATCAGCCTGCATCTGGTGGAACGCCCCGAGCTGGCGGTGCTGCTGTTTCCCTTCGGGCTGCGTCTGGGCTTAATGCTCCAGTGTCCGCGCGGCTACTGGCCGGTTTTGCTCGGCGCAGAGTGGCTGATGCTGGTCTGGCTGGCGCAGGAAGTTGCTCTCGCGCACCTGCCCTTATTGATGACCGGAAGCCTGCTCACGCTTCTCCCGGTTGCCCTCATTTCCCGCTACCGCCACCAGCGCGACTGGCGCACGCTGCTGCGTCAGGGGGCGGCGCTGATGGCCGCCGCGCTGCTGCAGTCGCTTCCGTGGATCGGCGAGAAAGAGATGCTCAACGCCCTGTTGCTGACCCTCACCGGCGGCCTGACGCTCGCGCCGACCTGCCTCGTTATCTGGCACTATCTCACCAGCACCGTCTGGCAGCCGCTCGGCCCGGCGCTGGTTTCCCAGCCGGTGAACTGGCGCGCCCGGCACCTCATCTGGTATCTGCTGCTGTTTGTGGTGAGCCTGTGGCTCCAGCTTGGCCTGCCCGCCGAGCTTTCACGCTTTACGCCGTTTTGTCTGGCGCTGCCGATTATCGCCCTGGCCTGGCACTACGGCTGGCAGGGGGCGCTGATCGCCACGCTGATGAACGCCATCGCGTTGATCGCCAGCCAGACCTGGCACGATCATCCCGTGGATCTGCTGCTCTCCCTGCTGGCCCAGAGCCTGACCGGGCTGCTGCTCGGCGCGGGCATTCAGCGCCTGCGCGAGCTGAACCAGTCCCTGCAAACCGAGCTGGCGCGCAACCGCCGTCTGGCGGAGCGTCTGCTGGAAACCGAAGAGAGCGTGCGGCAGGAGGTCGCCCGCGAGCTGCACGACGATATCGGCCAGACCATCACCGCCATTCGGACCCAGGCGGGCATTGTTCAGCGCCTGGCGGCTGAAAACGCGGGCGTGAAGCAGGGCGGGGCACATATCGAACAGCTTTCGCTGGGCGTCTATGACTCCGTTCGACGCCTGTTAGGGCGGCTGCGTCCGCGCCAGCTCGACGACCTGTCGCTGGAGCAGGCGGTGCGTTCCCTGATGCGCGAGATGGAGCTGGAAAGCCGCGGCATCGTCAGCCATCTCGACTGGCGCATTAACGAATCTACGCTCAGCGAAGGCCAGCGCGTGACGCTGTTCCGCGTCTGTCAGGAAGGGCTGAACAACATCGTCAAGCACGCCAGCGCCAGCGCGGTTACCATCCAGGGCTGGCAGCAGGACGAGCGCCTGATGCTGGTGATTGAAGACGACGGCTGCGGTTTGCCGCCGGGCTCCGGCCAGCAGGGCTTTGGCCTGGCGGGCATGCGCGAGCGCGTGAAGGCGCTCGGCGGTACGCTGAATATCTCTTGCACCCACGGGACGCGCGTCAGCGTCAGCCTGCCGCTACGGAGTTACCATGTTTAAAACCCCTGCCAGCGCCGCGCCGATTGGCGATAAAGCGGAAATCGACGCCCGCTACCGCTACTGGCGTCGCCATATCCTGATGACCATCTGGCTCGGCTACGCGCTGTTCTACTTCACCCGCAAAAGCTTCAACGCCGCCGCGCCTGAAATCCTTGCCAGCGGCGTGATGACGCGCACCGATATCGGCCTGCTGGCGACGCTGTTTTACATCACCTATGGCCTGTCGAAGTTCTTCTCCGGCATCGTCAGCGACCGCTCCAACGCGCGCTATTTTATGGGCGTCGGGCTGATCGCCACCGGGGTGGTGAACATCCTGTTTGGTTTCTCCACCTCGCTGTGGGCCTTCGCCCTGCTGTGGGCGCTGAACGCCTTTTTCCAGGGCTGGGGCGCGCCGGTCTGCGCCCGCCTGCTCACCGCCTGGTATTCGCGCAACGAGCGCGGCGGCTGGTGGGCAATCTGGAACACCGCGCATAACGTCGGCGGGGCGCTGATCCCGATGGTGGTAGGTGCGGCGGCGCTGCACTACGGCTGGCGCGCGGGGATGATGATTGCCGGTGGCCTCGCGATTGTCGCCGGGCTGTTTCTCTGCTGGCGCCTGCGCGACCGGCCGCAAACCGTCGGCCTCCCTGCGGTGGGCGACTGGCGGCACGACGAGATGGAGATTGCCCAGCAGCAGGAAGGCGCGGGGCTGACCCGAAGGGAGATCCTCACCAAATACGTGCTGAAAAACCCATACATCTGGCTGCTGTCGCTCTGCTACGTGCTGGTCTACGTGGTGCGCGCGGCGATCAACGACTGGGGCAACCTGTACATGTCCGAGACGCTCGGCGTGGATCTGGTGACCGCCAACTCGGCGGTGACGATGTTCGAGCTGGGCGGGTTTATCGGCGCGCTGGTGGCGGGCTGGGGATCGGATAAGCTGTTCAACGGCAACCGTGGCCCGATGAACCTGATTTTCGCCGCCGGGATTTTGCTCTCCGTCGGCTCGCTGTGGCTGATGCCGTTCGCCAGCTATGTGATGCAGGCGGCGTGCTTCTTCACCACTGGCTTCTTCGTGTTTGGCCCGCAGATGCTGATCGGCATGGCGGCGGTGGAGTGTTCCCACAAAGAGGCGGCAGGCGCGGCGACGGGCTTTGTCGGACTGTTTGCCTACCTCGGCGCATCGCTCTCCGGCTGGCCGCTGGCGCGGGTGATTGACGTCTGGCACTGGAGCGGTTTCTTCGCGGTGATCGCCATCGCGGCGGGGATCTCCGCGCTGCTGCTGCTGCCCTTCCTGCACGCGCAGGCCCCGCGCGAGGTGAGCGAAGCGTGATGTGCCTCACCTTTCTGGCCCGAGTAGCGTAAAACTAAGAAATTTTCCCGGTTTTACCTGGACGCTGTCTCAGGCATCTCTCCTGGCTGATTTTTACAATGCCTGCCATTCGCAGGTAAAAATCAGCTCAGGAGCAAACCATGCTGGCCTTCCTCAACCAGGTGCGCAAGCCGACCCTGGATCTGCCGCTCGACGTGCGGCGCAAGATGTGGTTCAAACCGTTCATGCAGTCCTATCTGGTGGTCTTCATCGGCTACCTGACCATGTACCTGATCCGCAAAAACTTTAACATCGCGCAGAACGATATGATCTCAACCTACGGGCTGAGCATGACGCAGCTGGGGATGATTGGTCTGGGCTTCTCCATCACCTACGGCGTGGGGAAAACCGTCGTTTCCTACTACGCGGACGGCAAAAACACCAAGCAGTTCCTGCCGTTTATGCTGATCCTCTCCGCCATCTGTATGCTCGGCTTCAGCGCCAGCATGGGCGCGGGCTCCGTCAGCCTGTTCATGATGATCGCTTTCTACGCCCTGAGCGGTTTCTTCCAGAGTACCGGCGGGTCGTGCAGCTACTCCACCATCACCAAATGGACCCCGCGCCGCAAGCGTGGTTCCTACCTCGGCATGTGGAACATCTCCCACAACCTCGGCGGGGCGGGGGCGGCAGGCGTGGCGCTGTTTGGTGCGAACTATCTGTTCGACGGCCATGTGATCGGCATGTTTATCTTCCCGTCGATTATCGCCCTGATTGTCGGCTTTATCGGCCTGCGCTACGGCAGCGACTCCCCGGAATCTTACGGCCTCGGAAAAGCCGAAGAGCTGTTCGGGGAGGAGATCAGCGAAGAGGACAAAGAGACCGAAGAGAACGAGATGTCCAAATGGCAGATCTTTGTTGAGTACGTGCTGAAAAACAAAGTGATCTGGCTGCTGTGCTTCTCGAATATCTTCCTCTACGTGGTGCGTATTGGTATCGACCAGTGGTCGACCGTGTATGCCTTCCAGGAGCTGAAGCTCTCTAAAGAAGTGGCGATTCAGGGCTTCACCCTGTTCGAAGTGGGCGCGCTGGTCGGCACGCTGCTGTGGGGCTGGCTTTCGGATCTTGCCAACGGCCGTCGCGCGCTGGTGGCCTGCGTCGCGCTGGCGCTGATTATCGCCACCCTCGGCGTCTACCAGCACGCCAGCAACCAGTACGTTTACCTGGCGTCCCTGTTCGCGCTCGGCTTCCTGGTGTTTGGTCCACAGCTGCTGATCGGCGTGGCGGCAGTCGGCTTCGTACCGAAAAAAGCGATAGGCGCCGCCGATGGGATTAAAGGCACCTTCGCCTACCTGATCGGCGACAGCTTCGCCAAGCTGGGTCTGGGGATGATCGCCGACGGCACGCCGATTTTCGGCCTCACCGGCTGGGCGGGCACCTTCGCGGCGCTGGATGCGGCGGCCATCGGCTGTATCGTCCTGATGGCGATAGTCGCGGTGCTGGAAGAACGTAAAATTCGCCGTGAGAATCGCGCGCAGAAGCAGAAATTGAAAGCAGCCTGAGTGTGCAGGTAACTTCTTTGCCCGGTGTGTGACGCCGGGCTTTTTTATGCCTGTCGCTGTCGACGCCGTGCGTTTCCCGCTATGATGAGCGGCTATTCTAAGGAGAACGCATGGTCTGGATAATGCTGGCAACGCTTGCCGTGGTGTTTGTGGTGGGATTTCGCGTCCTGACCTCTGATTCCCGCCGCGCGATCAAACGTTTAAGCGAGCGTCTGGGCATCACTCCGATGCCGGTCGAGTCGATGATCGACCAGTTCGGTAAAACGCCCGGCAATGAGTTTATCCGCTACCTTGAGCGCCCCGATGAGGCGCATCTGCAAAACGCGGCGCAGGTGCTGCTTATCTGGCAGGTGTGTATTGTTGATGGTAGTGAAGAGAACCTGCACGCCTGGCACCGCATGCTGCGTAAAGCCCGCCTTGCCGCACCCATTACCGATGCGCAAATTCGTCTGGCGCTTGGCTTCATGCGCGAGATGGAGCCCGATCCGCAGGAGCTAAACGCCTTCCAGCTACGCTATAACCAGCTCTTCCTGCCGGAAGAGGGCGTGTTTTACCTGCACTGATCCCCTGTAAAAACGACAAAAGTTGTCTAAACGTTAAATCCATCACACTTTTGATGATAAACTGCGCGACTTTTCCGCACGTTTTTTTATCTTCAGGTGACGCCATGACAGAACATATCCAGCCCACGACCAGACCGCAGACCAAAGAGGTTTCACGCCCCAACTGGTCGGCCGTTTTCTCCGTGGCGTTCTGCGTCGCCTGCCTGATTACCGTTGAGTTTCTGCCGGTGAGCCTGCTGACGCCGATGGCGCAGGATCTGGGTATTTCCGAAGGCGTGGCGGGGCAGTCCGTTACCGTCACCGCCTTCGTGGCGATGTTCGCCAGCCTGTTTATCACCCAGGTGATTGGCACTATCGACCGCCGCAAGGTGGTCATTCTGTTCAGCGTGCTGCTGACGCTCTCCTGCCTGCTGGTCTCCTTTGCGGAAAGCTTCACCCTGCTGCTGCTGGGGCGCGCCTGCCTGGGGCTGGGATTAGGCGGCTTCTGGGCGATGTCCGCCTCGCTGACCATGCGCCTGGTGCCCGCGCGGACGGTACCAAAAGCGCTTTCCGTTATCTTCGGTGCGGTCTCTATCGCGCTGGTGATTGCCGCGCCGCTGGGCAGCTTCCTGGGCGGGATTATCGGCTGGCGTAACGTCTTTAACGCCGCGGCGGTGATGGGCGTGCTGTGTATTATCTGGGTGTGGAAGGCGCTGCCGTCCCTGCCGGGCGAAGCGGCGCACCATAAGCAGAACATGTTCGCGCTGCTGAAGCGCCCCGGCGTGCTGGCGGGGATGACCGCGATCTTTATGGCCTTTGCCGGGCAGTTTGCCTTCTTTACCTATATCCGCCCGGTGTTTATGAACATGGCGGGCTTTGACGTAGACGGCCTGACGCTGGTGATGCTGAGCTTCGGTATCGCCAGCTTTGTCGGCACGTCGCTGTCTTCGCAGTTCCTGAAACGTTCCCTGAAGGTGGCGCTGGCGGGTGCGCCGCTGGTGCTGGCGGCGAGCGCGGCGGTGCTGGTGCTGTGGGGCAGCGATAAGTGGGTCGCGTCTGCCATTGCGATTATCTGGGGCTTTGCCTTTGCGCTGGTGCCGGTGGGCTGGTCGACGTGGATCACCCGAACGCTGGCCGATCAGGCTGAAAAGGCCGGGTCGATTCAGGTGGCGGTGATCCAGCTGGCGAATACCTGCGGTGCGGCCATTGGCGGCGTGGCGCTCGACCATCTGGGGCTGACATCGCCGCTGGTACTTTCCGGCACGCTGATGCTGCTGACCGCGCTGCTGGTGGCGGGGAAGGTTAAGGCGAAGTAGTGCTTTTCTCCCTCTCCCGTGGGAGAGGGTTGGGGTGAGGGCATCAGGCTACGCCGATGCCTTAACCCTTCTACGCGAATCCATCGAAATCAACACCACCGACGATACAATCAGCAGCGTGCCCAGCCAGTCCGGCAGGGTGAACGCCACGCCCAGTAAAATCACCGACAGCAACGCGCTGCTCAGCGGCTCGGCGCAGCTCAGAATGCTCGCCTTCGGCCCGCCGATCATCTGTGCGCCTTTCAGATACAGGCTGAACGTCAGGGCCGTGCCGATCACCACCAGATAGAAAAACGCCAGCAGCAGGCTGCCGTCAATGACGAAGGTCGTCCCGCGTCCGGCGTAGAACGGCGTCAGCATTAATCCGGCAATCAACATACTCCAGCCGACAATCGGCAATGTGCCATAGCGGGCGATCAGCGTTGACGGATAGGTGGTGTAAAACGCCGCGGCAAACGCCGAGGCGATACCGAAGAACAGCGCGGCAGGCGAGATGGAGAGCGAGGTTGGGTCGCCGTGGGTGACCAGCAGGAACGTCCCGACAAGCGAGGTCACAATCGCGGACAAAACAAACACGCCGGGGCGCTTTTTCCGCGCCAGGGCAAACCACGCCACGATAATGGTTGGCGATAGGAACTGCAGCACGGTAGCGGTCGCCGCGTTGGATTTTTCAATCGTCAGCAGGAAAGTGAGCTGCACGGTAAGCGCGCCGACCAGCGAGAAAAACAGCAGGCTGAGTGCGTCTTTGCGCTGCTTGATGACCGAGAATATCTTGTCGCCGTGAACGAAAGAAAGCGTCAGGAGGATCACGCCGGTAAACAGCAGGCGAACCATGGTCAGGTAAGGCGAAGAAATGTGGCTTTTCTCCATGATGTACTGCGCGCAAACGCCGGAACTGCCCCATAAAACGGCGGCGATCAGAACGTTTAGCATCCCTTTACGTGTGGAACCCATTTTCTCCCCTGCTATGTTGTCGTTTATTCGGTCAACAGCATAGCATGATAGCGTGCGCTCTGATGCCCTCACCCCAGCCCTCTCCCACGGGAGAGGGAGCAAACACTACAAACGGCAACTCTCGTTGCCGTTTTGCTTCTACCTTGCTTAGAACCACGCCTCCCACATCGCGCCGACGTTGAAGTCGTCGAGGGTTTCGTCTTTGGTGTTGTTCACGCGCGCGGTGCGTGCGTTATCCACTTTGCCGCCGGTCACGTAGAAGCGCAGCATCGGGCGGAACTCCGGCCCCATGGCGATAGACATGTTCTGCGACAGGGTCAGCTTCCAGCCCTTGTTGTCGCCGCCGTTATCGTAGTCAACGTGCTGCCAGCCTGCTTCCAGCCAGGTGGAGTGAACGTCGTTCCACCAGTGCATCGGACGCACGATGGCGTTGTAGTTCTTGCGGTTGTCGGTCTTATCGCGGCTGTTGTCGTAGTCGTGGAAGGCGAGGATGTACTCCACCTGCGTCGCCTGGGTGAATTTGTACAGCCCTTCGAAGCTGGCGTAGACCGTGGTCAGGTCCTCGGTTTTGTTGAACACGCTGTTGTCCGCGTTATCGGAGTAGCGGGCAATCACCTTGTTCACGCCGCTGTCGTTGGTGTGGCTCAGCACCACGCCGCCCTGCCAGGCGTTCAGACGCTCGTCGCTCTCCACCGCCTTGGAGTCAAAGCCGTAGTTGGCGTACAGCTCCATGTCGATCGGGCCGAGCTTCATGCCGTGGATTTTTGAGGTCGCGGCGTAGTTGCCTTTATCGCCCGTGCCGGAACCGCCGGTACAGGTGATGCGCGACGGGTTGGCTTCATCTTCCATCACTTCCGGGCTACAGGATTCCACCGCCGCCACGGCGGCGACGTCAAACTGCACGCCGCCGATGTCGAAGTTCTTCACCCCGGCGCCCTGGCCGTCGTGGTTCATCCAGAAGTAATCGTTGATGCCCTGCTGCGGACGCTGGTGGAAGTCACGCCCGGCCCAGAAATAGGCGTTCGGGTTGGAGGCCATAATGTTGGTCACCCCCGCGTAGGCTTTTTTCAGGTTAACTTCGTCGCCCCAGTGGTCGATCATCACGTTGATATCCCAGATGGCGCCGTTTTCACCCTTGAAGGCCTTGGAGAGCTGGAATTCCCCGCCGTTGCCTTCGTTGCCCAGACGACCAATGGCGGACGCGCCGTTGTAGGAACCGTCCACCGCCACATATTTCTGATCGGCGGCCTGGAAATGTGCGCCGTAGCGGGCATAGCCGGTAAATTTAACCCCGAACGGGATCGCCATATCGGGAGATTGCGCCGCGCTTTGCGGCTCGGTCACCACGTCCGCTTTTTTCGCGACCGCCGCATCCATTTTAGCCTGCCGCTCGGCCAGGGCTTTATCCACCGCTTTCGCCACAATGGCGTCGATTTGCTCCTGGGTGAATTCCTGTGCGAGCACGGAAATTGGGCAAAGCGCGGCGATAACCGCCATGGTTAATGGAAGTTTTTTAATCGTATTCATGGTTATCTCAATATAGTTTAATTTTATTCAGACAATAACCATCCCGCTCCGATCTGACAGAGTATGTCGCTATCATCAGAACAAGTGGATCTCTATTTAGGGTACAGAGGTATTACAATAATTATTTCGCCATAGATTATCTCTGGTATAAATGAATAATTTCTTCGGACAGTTCACGCGCTAATAAGGAATTCATTAAGTGATCCTGCGCGTGCACCATAATTAACGTCATCGGCTGGCGGCCTTCGCCCGCATCCTGCTCGATCAGTTTGGTCTGCATCTTGTGCGCCTGGCGCGCGTAGCCATCGGCTTCGCGCAGCAGGCTTTTGGCTTCGTCAATGTTGCCCTGGCGCGCCGCGTGCAGGGCTTCAAAGCACAGGCTGCGGGACTGTCCGGCATTGACGATAATTTCCATTACGGCTTCTTCTAGTGCGATCATATCATTACTCTTTTTCAAAACTATTATTTAACGCGGTGGCGGCAAACCACTCTCCGCTTTTCTTAATGGTGCGTTTCTGTGTCTCTAAATCGAGCTGGATAAATCCGTAGCGATTTTTATAGGCGTTGCACCACGACCAGTTATCAATAAACGTCCACATATGGTAACCGAGACAATTGCACCCTTCGCTAATACCCTTATGCAGCCAGGCTAAATGTTCGGAAATAAACTCGATGCGGTACCGATCGTTTATCTGGCCATTTTCAATAAAGCGCTGCTCGTTTTCGACGCCCATGCCGTTTTCAGAAATAAAGCAGCGAGGGTTGCCGTAATTGTCGCGCAGGTTAACCAGAATATCGTAAATACCCGGCTCGTAGATTTCCCAGCCGCGGTACGGGTTCATCTTGCGGCCCGGCATCTCGTAGCTATCAAAGAACCACTCCGGCATAAACGGCGCCTGCGGGTTCACCGCGCTGTCTCGGCACTTCACGCGACGCGGCTGATAGTAGTTAATGCCGAGCAGGTCGATTTTCCCTTCCGCAATCAGAAAACCGTCTTCCGGCTTGCAGGCGGGAAGCTGATCGTAAGATTTCAGTAACGCCACCAGATCCGCCGGGTATTCGCCGCGCAGAACCGGGTCAAGGAAGCTGCGGTTAAACATCAGATCTGCAACGTGTGCCGCCTTCAAGTCCGCCGGGTTCTGCGAGCGCGGATAGGACGGCGTCAGGTTCAACACGATGCCAATTTCCCCCGCGTAATGCCCGGCGCGGTAGGCCTGCACCGCCTTCGCATGGGCCAGCACGGTGTGATACGCCACGGTGGCTGCCCGACGAAAATCCACCACGTTCGGGTAGTGGAAGTCGTACAGATAACCGCCTTCCACCGGCACGATCGGCTCGTTGAAGGTAAACCAGTGCAGCACGCGGTCACCAAACAGCTCGAAGCAGATCTGCGCATAGCGGGCGTAAGCCTCCACCACGTCGCGGTTTTCCCAGCCGCCGATTTCCTGCATCGCCATCGGCATGTCGAAATGGAACAGGGTCATAAACGGCGTGATGCCCTGTTCATTCAGCTCATCAATGACCTGATTGTAAAAATCGACCGCGTCCGGGTTCACTTCACCGATACCGTCGGGGATCAGGCGCGCCCAGCTAATCGAGGTGCGAAAGCTGTTGTGATTCAGCTGCTTTAACAGCTGAATGTCCGTTTTCCAGTGCTGATAAAACGTGGAGGTCTGCTGCGGCCCCACGCCGTTGTGAAAACGGTTCGGCTCGCGGGCAAACCAGTAATCCCACGTGGTTTCCCCCTCTCTTGCCCCTTCGGTCTGGAGAGCAGAGCTTGCGCTGCCCCACCAGAAGTTATCGGGAAATGCGTATTTCATGACTCTTCCTCTTTGACTTAATTGCTGGCGGTCTCGGCGGCACCGACGGTTGCCTGGGCCTTCTGCTCTTCGTTTTTGATGAGCGTACGCTCATAGGCGCGCAGGAATGGCAGGTACATCAGCGCGGACATCACCATACAGACCAGGCACATCACCACCGGGCTCAGCGCCCAGTTCGCCGCCCACGAGGCGCCAATCGGTGCAGGGGTGGTCCACGGGGTTAACGAGACGACCTGCGCCAGCCAGCCGAGTTTAGTTGCCGCGTACGCCAGGCAGGCGTTAACCAGCGGAACGAACACGAACGGGATAAACAGCATCGGGTTCATGATGATCGGCGCGCCGAACAGAATCGGTTCGTTGATGTTAAAGAAGCTCGGCACAACGCCCATTTTGCCGATGGTACGCAGGTGGGTTACGCGGCTGCGCAGCAGCAGGAACGCCAGCGGCAGCGTGGAGCCTACGCCGCCAATCAGCAGGTAGTGATCCCAGAAGCCCTGGAGGTAAACGTGCGGCAGCGCCGCGCCGGCCGCCAGCGCCGCCTGGTTTGCCGAGAGGTTCGCCATCCAGAACGGGTTCATGATGCCGGTGACGATCAGCGAGCCGTGAATACCGGCGAACCAGAAGATCTGGCACAGCAGCACGGAGAGCAGAATGGCTGGCAGGGAGTCAGAGGCAGACACCAGCGGCTCCAGCAGGTGCATGATCGCCTGCGGGATAATCATCCCTGTTTGCGCTTCAATGAACAGGTTCAGCGGGTGCAGCGTGCCGATCACCACCATCACCGGGATCAGGATTTCAAACGAACGCGCCACGCCGGTCGGGACTTCCTTCGGCAGGCGAATAGTGACGTTGTTCTGCTTCAGCCACGCGTAAACGCGGGTGGCGTAAATCGCGGTGATCAGCGCGGTGAAGATGCCCTGTCCGGAGAGGTACTGCGTCGATATCTTGCCGTCGGCATACGGCGCGGCGACCAGCAGGAAGGCCATAAAGGCCAGCAGGCCGGACATCACCGGGTCGAGGTTGAACTGACGCCCCAGGCTTGCCCCAATCCCCACCGAAATGAAGAAGGTCATCACCCCCATGCTGAGGTTAAACGGCAGCATCAGCTGTTCGCGGTAGGTCTGGGAGAAATCCAGCCAGCCGCGGGCGAAGCTGTTGGTGGTATCCGCCGAGAACGGCGGGAAGATGAACACCAGCATAAACGAGCCGATGATCATAAACGGCAGCGCGGCGGTAAAGCCGTCGCGGATGGCAATCACGTACTTTTGCTGACCCAGCTTCGCGGCCAGCGGAGTAATCGACTGCTCAATCACCGCGACCATGGATTGATATAACGAACTCATGTGAACACCTTTTAGTGTGCCGCTTCGATGAGCGACAGAGCATAGTCCAGTACTTTATCGCCACGCTGCATGCCGTAGTCCATCATATCGATGGGCTGCACCGGAATGCCTTGCGTCGCCGCCTTGTCTGAGAGTGTCTGTAACATGTATTTCACTTGCGGTCCGAGAAGTACCACCTGGTATTGCGGAAACTGCGTATCAAATTCGGAAACGCCGTACGCATCAATCTTCACCGGCAAACCACGTTCTTTCGCGACATCGACCATTTTGCTGACCAGCAGGCTGGTGGACATCCCGGCAGAGCAGCACAGCATAATTTTGAACATCGACAACCATCCTCTAAATGTAAAAAGTTATTGCGAGGATGATTGGACATTATACGGAAACCGGTTTCCATTCATAAAAGACAGAAGTGTGACAACCATCAAGATGCCTTACTTATGAGGCTAATTAACCCGATGTGCGTCACATAATTTGGCAGTTTTGACATCATTTGGAGTGGAAACGGAAAATCGGTTTCCATGAAAAACGGAAACGGATATACTCCGTTCTGGCTATAATGTGAGCCGAAGCGGTGATGGAATTTGCAGGCGCGAGGTAAGCCTGCCAGGGGAAAGAGATGTCGACAATCAATGATGTATCACGTCTTGCCGGGGTGTCTAAAGCCACGGTATCGCGAGTGTTGAGTGGGTCGCGTGGCGTAAAGGAAGCCAGCCGTCAGGCCGTACTAAAAGCGGTGGATGAGCTGAACTACCGGCCTAACGTGATAGCCCAGTCGCTGCTGAGCCAGTCGACGGGGTGTATCGGGGTCATTTGCGCGCAGGAAAATATTAACCAGACCACCGGTTATCTCTACGCGCTGGAAAAACAGCTCAGCCAGCATCAAAAACACCTCCTGCTGCGCTTCGCGCACAGCAAAGCGGAAGTGATGAACGCCCTTGAAGAACTTTCCTGCGGGCTTTGCGATGACATCCTGGTGATTGGCGCCCGTTTCCCGCTGGACGTGGAGATGGACAACGTCATTCTGGTGGACTGCATGGAGTCTGATAACGCCAACAGCATTCAGTTTGATCACGCCTTTGCCGCCGAGACCGCCTGTAACTACCTCACCAGTCAGGGGCGTCGCCAGATTGCGCTGATCCACCCCCACGGCAGCGGTTTTGCCGATCAGGTGCTTCTCGGCTACAAGCATGCGCTGGAGAAAAATTTCCTGCCCTTTAATCGCAACCTGGTCTTTATGGATGCGACTTCTTCGTCCGTTGCGCTACAGGAGCTGCTTAATAACGCCAGCACCCTGAACTTCAACGCGCTGCTGGTGGCGGACGAGCAGGAAGCCCAGCGGGTGATCCCGCAGCTGCAGGCGTTTAATAAATCGGTGCCGGACG
Source organism: Enterobacter sp. HG048 (assembly GCF_024702055.1). Lineage (NCBI taxonomy): Bacteria > Pseudomonadati > Pseudomonadota > Gammaproteobacteria > Enterobacterales > Enterobacteriaceae > Enterobacter > Enterobacter sp. HG048. The sequence continues at coordinate 8,807 of NZ_JANLIZ010000018.1, read as the reverse complement.
ACATCATGGTCTTCAGCCTTGCCGGATCGCTGCACCTGCCGGGTATTCCGGTGATCCCGGCTATTGAATATTCCATGGACGCGATGGCGGCGCGCATTGTGAGCTGGCTGACGGAGAAAACGCAGATGCTCGGGTCCTATGTTCTGCGCGGGGATCTCATCATTCCGGATATGCGGAAGCGCTGAAAAAAGCGTGAAGCCCGGCTTCACGCTTAATAATCCTCCATACAATCCACCTGACCAATCGCCCCCCAGTAGGCATCCAGGTTGTCGCGCTTCACGGCGGTAATGGCATTTTTGATCAGCAACTGATTGGCCTCGGACGATAAAATCATCGCCTGCCAGGCTTTATCGCTCTGCTTTTTCTGTGGCGTGCAGGTTTTCTTAATATCTTTAAGGACCTGCTGCTTTATTTGCGCCTCTTTCGCAGGGTCATCCTTTTCCTGAGCATGGACAAACGCGGCGAAGAGCAGACAAACCAGCAGGCAGACCAGGTGCGCGGCTTTCATCAACAACCCCCTTTCGAAGTCACAGGCTTCCCATGAAATATATCGTTACATTCAGTGTAGCGACGCCAGCCGAAAGTATGAATTTTCTCCGGGAGATCTGTGTGAGATAGTGAAGCGGCACAGATAACAAGGAGATAAAAATATGCACCTGAGCATTACTCATGTGGTTACTGCGCAGGAAAAAGAAGAGTTACTCGTCGGTCTGAGAGCCTTTAACGGACAGTTTATCGATCTGGCGAACTTTAGCGGCGACATTGGCGTTTACGTGCGGGACGATAAAGGCGCCATGCTCGGCGGGCTAATTGGGGTGCGTAAAGGCGACTGGCTGAATATCGACTTTCTTTGGGTGAGCGACGCCGTGCGTGGATCCGGCGTGGGCAGCCAGCTCATCAAAGCGGCCGAAGAGGAAGCCCGACGCAAAGGCTGCAAGCATGCGCTGGTCGACACCGCCAGCTTCCAGGCGCGCCCGTTCTATGAAAAACAGGGGTACCAGCTGCAGATGTCTTTGCAGGATTATCCGTACCCGGGCATGCAGCGACATTACCTGGCGAAAGCCCTTTAAGCCCTGAATCTGTCGGCCGGGTAAGCGCTGCGCCACCCGGCAATACTCGCATATAACCGATCCTTCTTATTGATTCTTTTTCGGTTTTTATTTCACCGCTTCGTTGTCGATATAGTCACTACAACATTCAGCAAAAGGAACTGTCTTGTGAAACGTCGATTGGGTGCTCTGGTACTTGCTGGCCTGCTGCTGGCAGGGTGCGATCAAAGTGGCAGCGATGCCAAACACATTAAAGTGGGCGTCATCAACGGCGCTGAACAGGACGTAGCGGAAGTCGCCAAAAAGGTGGCAAAAGAGAAATATGGCCTGGACGTGGAGCTGGTCGGCTTCAGCGGTTCGCTGTTGCCTAACGATGCGACTAACCAGGGGGAACTGGATGCCAACGTCTTCCAGCATCGCCCATTCCTCGCTGAGGATAACAAGGCGCATGGCTACAAGCTGGTGGCCGTGGCGAACACCTTCGTTTTCCCGATGGCCGGCTATTCCCGCAAAATCAAATCCGTCTCTGACCTGAAGGACGGGGCAACCATTGCCATTCCAAACGACCCGACCAACCTTGGCCGCGCGCTGTTGCTGCTGCAAAAGGAGAAGCTCATTACCCTGAAGCCGGACACCGGGCTGCTGCCGACGGCGCTGGATATTACCGCCAACCCTAAACAGCTGAAAATTATGGAGCTGGAAGGGGCGCAGCTGCCGCGCGTGCTGGACGATCCGAAAGTGGATGTCGCCATCATCAGCACGACCTATATTCAGCAAACCGGGCTGTCGCCGGTGCATGATAGCGTCTTTATTGAAGACAAAAACTCGCCGTACGTGAACATCGTGGTGACGCGCGAAGACAACAAGGACGCGGAGAACGTGAAGGAATTTATCCAGTCGTATCAATCGCCTGAGGTAGCGAAAGCGGCGGAGACGATCTTTAACGGCGGGGCGGTGCCGGGCTGGTAAACGATCTGACGGAAAACGGGTTGCTTAAATTGGCCCGATTCCATCGGTAATCGCCCTTTAACCCACAGCGTCAGCTGCGACCGCTGGCTATCCTCCTTATCACACCAACCGGAGGATAGCCCATGAACATTACCCATATTCGCAACGCCACCCAGCTGATTACCTACGCCGGAAAACGTCTTTTAATCGACCCGATGCTGGCCCCGAAGGGGGCTTATCCGGGCTTTCCCGGCACGGCGTATGCCGAACGCCGTAACCCGACGGTCGAACTCCCCGTTGACGTCAGCACGCTGCTGGGCGCCGACGCGGTGATCGTCACCCATACCCATGACGATCACTGGGATCGCGCCGCGGCGGAGCTGATCGCCAAAGACAAACCGATCTACGTGCAAAACGATCGTGACGCCGCGCTGCTGCGAAGCCAGGGATTCAGCAACCTGACGGTCATGACCGACGCGACCTTCTTCGGCGATATTCAGATTACGAAAACCCACGGCGGGCAGCACGGCACCGATCGCGCTTACGCCGTGCCGGAGCTGGCGGAGCGGCTGGGCGAGGCCTGCGGCGTGGTGCTGCGTCATCCCGATGAGAAGACGCTCTATCTTGCCGGGGATACCGTCTGGCGTGACGAAGTAGCGGCCGATCTGCAAAAGCACCAGCCGGACGTGGTGGTACTGAACGCTGGCTATGCACACGTCATTGGTTTTGGGCCCATTATTATGGGGCAGGAGGATGTGCTTAACGTTCATTTCCTGCTGCCGCAGGCCAACATTGTGGCGAGCCATATGGAGGCGATTAACCACTGCCTGTTGACCCGCAGCGCGCTGCGTGAGTACGTTGAAGCCAATCAGGTGAGTGACGCGGTGAGCATTCCCCAGGATGGCGAAACCGTTATATTCTGAGCGTCTAAAAGGGAAAGGAGAGACAGATGTCGCTAATCAACGTCGCGATTGTCGCGGTAGACGGGTTCAGCCCGTTCCACTACTCCGTTCCCTGCATTCTGTTTGGCGATTCGGTCTCCGGCGAAAAGCGCTTTAACGTGACGATTTGCGCCGAAACGCCGGGGTTCCTCACCTCAAAAGACGGATTTGCCCTCAACGCCACGCAGGATTTCACCGCTATGGGTCAGGCCGATATTGTCGTCGTTCCCTACTGGCAGCACGTCCTTGAACGACCGCCCCAGGCGCTGCTCGACAGCCTGGTGCAGGCAAGAGACAACGGTGCGGAAATCGTCGGGCTGTGTCTGGGGTCGTTTGTTCTTGCCTGGGCGGGGCTCCTCGACGGCAAACGTGCGGCCACCCACTGGGAGTTCGAACGTCAATTTCAGTCGCTCTTCCCGCGCGTTCAGCTGGATATTAATGCCCTTTACGTGGATGACGGCAATATCATCACCTCTGCCGGTACCGCGGCTGCGCTGGACTGCTGCCTGTATATCATTCGCCAGCGTTTTGGGAGCGTGGTCGCCAACCAGATTGCCCGTCGGATGATTGTTCCGCCCCACCGCGAGGGCGGTCAGGCGCAGTTCATCGCCCAGCCGGTACCCAAAGATACCCGCGACGGACGCATTAACTGCCTGATCGACTACCTGCAGCAGCACATCACCGAACCGCATAGCCTGGACTCGCTGGCAGAGGTGGTTTCGATGAGCCGCCGCACCCTGACCCGGCATTTTATTAAAGCCACGGGGATGAGCGTCGCCGACTGGCTTACCGCCGAACGCCTGCGGCGCAGCCAGATCCTGCTTGAGGCCGGAAATATGCCGATTGAGCGCGTGGCTGAACTCGTGGGATTTAATTCCCCCGTCACCTGGCGACAGCAGTTCAAGGCGCGTTTTGGGGTCAGTCCGGCAGAGTGGAGAAAAACGTTTCGTCTCCACAGCTAGTGTATTACGGCTAACTCAAGATTTAAGGGTGAGTTAAACCATTTCTTATTTTCTCTTAATATCTTTCTCACCTTTCCGAAAGAACCATTAATTTTAGGGGCCCTAATGCAAATTAGATATACTCGCTTTAAGAATGCTCTTATATTACAAAAATAATCATTGCGGACATTTTTGTGGCATGGATGAATAGCTCCGAAATAAAAAATAGAATAGTTTCATTTGTGAATTATACTGTTGCTATATTATTAATTGCGCTTTTTTCAGCGAGTGTGAATGCTGCCCCCTTGTCGCCAGCCGATCGCGACGCTATTCAGCAGCAACAGCAGCAGCTTTTATTACAGAACCAGCAACAGCGCGAAGAGCTGGAGCGGAGTATTCCTCGCCCCGCGCCTGCCAGGCCTCTGCCTGCAACCGGCTCCGGGCCCTGTTTCACCATTAATACCATTACCCTTTCCGGTGCGACCTTAATCTCCCCGAAAACCCGTCAGACCCTTGTCGCACCGTGGCAGGGCCGGTGTCTGGATATGGCGAAAATAACGGAACTTCTCGCCCATATTTCTGACTGGTATATCAGCCGGGGATATATCACCAGCCGCGCCTTTCTCACCGAGCAGGATCTCTCCGGCGGTCAGCTGAATATTGTTGTGCTGGAAGGCAGACTGGAAGCAATTCGTCTGGAAGGCGAAACGCCGCGCATGCTGAAAATGGCGTTTCCGGGACGGGTGGGCGGCATCCTTAATTTACGCGACATTGAACAGGGCATGGAGCAAATTAACCGTTTGCGTACCGACCCGGTGCAGATTGAAATTCTGCCGGGAACGCAGGCCGGATATTCCATCGTTAATCTCACGGCAAAACCGGAATTTCCCTTAAGTGTATCCGTAAGCCTGGATAATAGCGGGCAGAAGAGCACCGGCGAAGATCAGCTGAGTGGCGTGCTCACCGCCAATAATATGCTGGGGCTGGCGGATAAATGGTTTGTCAGCGGCGGGCGCAGCAGCGATTTTGCCAGCGCGTACGATGCGCAGAATTTCCAGGCGGGCGTCAGCGTGCCGTTCGGCTACGGCCTGCTGGACTACAGCTACGCCTGGAGTAACTACCGGACCACCATCAGTAACCAGGGGTTCAACTGGCTCTCCACGGGCGATACTAAAACCCACCGCCTTAACGCGTCCTGGGTGGTGTTCCGCAACGGGGATGTGAAAACCGGTATTGCGGCAGGCGTGGTTCAGCGCTCCAGCCGCAACTGGCTCAACGACGCGCCGCTTAAGAGCAGCACGCGCAACCTCTCCAGCCTGGTCCTCGGGATTACCCACACGCAAAAAATGCTGGGCGGCGTGGCGACCTTCAACCCGACCTGGAGCCACGGCATGCCTTGGTTCAGTGCCGAAACCGACGAAAATAAATCCGGGGATATGCCGCGCGCGGAATTCCGTAAATGGAGCCTGAACGCCAGCTTCCAGCGGCCTGTCGCCCGCAACGCGTGGTGGCTGACCAGCGCCTACGGCCAGTGGTCGCCCGACCGGCTGTACGGCTCCGAGCGCCTGACGCTCGGCGGCGAAAGCTCCGTGCGCGGTTTTAAAGAGCAGTACCTGTCCGGGGATAACGGCGGCTACTGGCGTAACGAGTTGGGGTATTCCCTCTTCACCCTCCCGGTGATTGGCGCGGTAAGCGCAACGGTCGCCGTTGACGGCGGCTGGCTGGAAAAAGACCGTCAGGACCGCTTTGCCTCCGGCACGCTGTGGGGCGGTTCGGTGGGGCTGAGCAGCGCAGGGCGCGGGTACAGCAGCCAGATTTCGGTCGGCACGCCTCTGCACTACCCCGACTGGCTCGGCCCGGATCATGTGAGCGTTAACTGGCGCATTGCCTTCATGCTTTAAGAGACTCTACGACTATGGATACCCGTCACCCACCCGTTCGTTTCTCGCAGCGTCTGATCAGCTGGATTGTCTGCGGCCTGATGGTCTGGCAGCCGGTGGCACCCGCCGTCGCGGCGGCGCTTACGCCGACCGGGCAGACCACGGTCGATCGGGCGGGGAACGGGGTGCCGGTCGTCAACATCGCCACGCCCAACGGGGCGGGTATCTCGCATAACCAGTTCGGTGAGTATAACGTCGGCAACGAGGGGCTTATCCTCAATAACGGCACGGACCGTTTAACCCGGACCCAGCTGGGCGGGCTTATCCAGAACAACCCCAACCTGCAGGCCGGGCGGGAAGCGAAAGGTATCATCAACGAAGTCACGGGCGCCAGCCGCTCGCAGCTGCAGGGCTACACGGAAGTCGCCGGTAAGGCAGCAAACGTTATGGTGGCCAACCCGTACGGGATCACCTGTAACGGATGCGGATTTATCAACACCCCGAACGTCACCCTGACCACGGGGAAACCGCAGTTCGACGCCAGCGGTAACCTGCTGGCGCTGGAGGTGACGAAAGGCGCCATCACGGTTGAAGGCCAGGGGCTGGACGCCAGTAAAAGCGACGCGCTGTCGATTATTGCGCGCGCAACGGAAGTGAACGCCGCGATCCACGCGAACGACCTGACGGTAACGGCAGGGGCGAACCGCGTGGGCGCAGACGGCAGCGTCAGGCCGATTGCCGGTGAGGGCGCCGCGCCCGTGGTGGCGGTGGATACCGGCGCGCTCGGCGGGATGTATGCCAACCGTATCCGTCTGGTCTCCAGCGAGGCGGGCGTGGGGGTGAACCTCGGCAACCTCACCGCGCGCCAGGGCGACATTCAGCTGGATGCGGGCGGCAGACTGACGGTCAGGAACAGCCTGGCCAGCGGTTCGATTCGCGCGAATGGCGCGGGAGTGACCCTCAGCGGCAGCCATCAGGCCGGGGGCGCGCTGAACGTGGCCAGCTCGCAGGATATGGAGCTCAGTAACAGCACGCTCGCCAGCCAGGGCGATATGCGCCTTTCTGCGGCGGGGAAAGTGCAGATGACCGGTGGCGGGACAAACAGCGCGGGCGCGCTGGCGGTCAGCAGCGGGCAGGCGATGACGCTCAGCAATAGCTCCCTTATCTCCCGCGGCGCGGCGACGCTGGACAGTCAGGACACTCTGACCGTCAACGGCGGCGGCGTGTCGGCACAGGGCGGGGCGCTGACCGTCACGAGCAAACAGGGAATGGCGCTTGCGGATGCAACGCTGACGGGCCAGGCCGACACCACGCTGTCCACCGGCGGCAGCCTGACGCAGCGCGGCGGCAGCGTCACCAGCAAGGGTGCGCTCAGCGTGGCGGCCGGGAAGGATATCACCCTGACGAATACCCGCAGCGGAAGCGATACCCGCGCGACCCTCAGCAGCGGCGGCACACTGTCCTCCACGGGCAGTGCGGTCTCGGCAGGGGAGAGTCTGGCCCTGAGCGGCGGGCAGCTGGTGCTGGACGGCCAGAGCCGGGCCGATGCCGCGGCAGATATCCGCCTGACGGGCAGCACCGTCAGCAACCAGGGGCAGGTGAATGCGGGGCGCGACATTGCGCTCTCCGGCGACAGGGTGTCCAGCAGCGGCCTGCTGGCGGCGAAAGGCCACCTGGACGTGAACGGCGGAGAGCTGACGAATGACGGCACGGCGCAGGGCAGCGACGTCACCCTGAAGGGACAGACGGTGACCAACAACGGCACCCTGCAGAGCGCCGGCAACCTGGCGTTAAGCGCCGGAACCCTGGAGCAGCGGGGCACGCTGAGCGCAAAAGGTGATGCGACCGTCACGGCGCAGCAGACCCTGCGTAACGGCGGCAGCCTGCTGGCTGACGGCGCGATGAACGTGACCGCAGGCAACCTTGAACAAAACGGCACCCTGTCCGGCGCGACGGCGCTGACGGCGCAGGCCGGCACCCTGACCAGCGGTCAGGCGTCCCGCACGACCAGCCAGGGCAATATACAGATTACCGCGACCCGCAGCGCCAGCCTGAACGGGCAGACGGACGCGGCGGGGGCGGTCACCGTCAGCGCCGGCGACCTGACCACCGGCCGGGATGCGCACCTGCAGAGCGGGAAGGGGCTCACCCTGCAGGCGCAGAATGCCGCGCTGAACGGCACGCAGGCGGCGAAAGGCGCCCTGTCGGTGACGGCGGGCACGATTACGCACGCCGGGAAATCCACCGGTGACGCGCTGAGCTTTAACGCGTCCGGCGACCTGACCAGCGGCGGCGAGCTCACCGCCGCTACCCTCAGCCTCAGCGGAAATAACATCCTCCAGTCCGGCGCCGCAAAAGCGGACCGCATGACCCTGACGGCCCCCGGGCGCATCACCAGCAGCGGTTCGCTGGTTGCCGGTACGCTGGCGCTGGACGCTGCCTCGGTGGAGAACGGCGGGCTGCTGCAGGGGACCACCCTGCTCGGCCTGAAGACCGGGTCACTGACGAACCTCGCGGGCGGGTCGGTCTACAGCGCGCAGGATTTAACGCTGAATATCCCGGCGCTGGCCAACGGCGGGCTTATCACCACCGACGGCACGCTGCGCATTAAAGGCGACACGCTGACAAACCAGGGTGAAATCAACGGGGTCAGCCTGAGCGGTGAGTACCTCAGCCTGACCAACACCGATACCGGACGCCTGCTGGCGGACGACCGGCTCACCCTGAACGGCACTGCGTTTACTAACGCGGGCAGTATTGCCGCCGGCGACCTGCACATCACGGCGGACAGCCTGCAGAACCAGGGTACCGTTGAGGGGGACACGGCCCTGACGCTTGACGTGGCAGACCTCACTAACCGCGGCGCGCTGCGCAGCGGCGGAACGCTGACGCTTAACGGTGAAACGCTGGCTAACAGCGGCGAGCTCAGCGCCACCGCGCTGCTGCTGAACCTGACCCGCCGGGCCAGCAACGAGGCCGGCGGTCGGGTGATTGCCCGGGACGGCCTGACGCTGACCGCCCCTGCACTTACAAACAGCGGGCGGATGG
>NZ_JANLIZ010000017.1:0-107795 GCF_024702055.1 Enterobacter sp. HG048 | reverse complement strand
CTCGACTTGCATGTGTTAGGCCTGCCGCCAGCGTTCAATCTGAGCCATGATCAAACTCTTCAATTTAAGTTTGATGCTCGTGAATTAAACTTCGTAATGAATTACGTATGTTCACTCAGAGACTTGGCATTCATTTTTCGTCCGAGGACGTTAAGAATCCATGTCACTTTGAGTGCCCACACAGATTGTCTGATAAATTGTTAAAGAGCAGTTGCAACGCGGCGTTAAGCTCACCGTTGCGAGGTCCCGTATATTACGTTTTCCTCATTCAGAGTCAAGCGATTATTTTTGCTTTCTCTGCCGGCGTTCATCTCTGAACCCCGCTAACCCGGCGGCCTGTAAGCCGTTGTTCCGTGTCAGTGGAGGCGCATTATAGGGAGTTCTCAGACGTTGACAACCCCTCTTTTAAAAAAAACTTTCAACCGTCTCTTTTTTGCTCAAAACCGTGCTACAGCGCCAGTTTTTCGAGCGTTTCAAAGCCATAACGGCGTAAAACGGGTAAAAGTTGCTCAGTCTCTTTCGTGATGGCCATACAAAACGCAATATTCGCATCGATAGATTTCGCATCCGGCGCTTCATGCTCCAGCAACCAGGCCGTACGACGGGCGATAGCCGCACCGGAATCCACCAGGCGCGTTCCCTCCGGGAACACCTCTAATAGCTCTTCCTGTAATAGCGGGAAGTGGGTGCACCCCAGCACAACGGTATCCGGGGGTTCAGGCATGCGCAGCCACGGACGAAGAATACGACGCAGCTCGTCGAGTGATACCGCCTTTCCATGCAGCTTCGCTTCAGCCATCTCCACCAGTTCAGCCGAACCAAGCATCGCAATCTGGCATTCGTTGGCAAAACGGTCGATCAGTTCGCGGGTATAAGGACGCTTTACCGTGCCTCGCGTTGCCAGCAAACCCACAATGCCGTTCGCCGTCAGGCGCGCGGCTGGCTTTATTGCAGGAACGACGCCCACAACCGGGAACGGGAATTTTTCACGCAGGGCGGGAAGAGAAACCGTGCTCGCCGTATTACAGGCGATGACGGCCAGCGCAAGGGGATAGCGCTTTTGTACCGCGGTGACGATTTCAACCACACGCTCAACAATAAAATCTTCGCTCTTTTCCCCATACGGGAAAGCGACGTTATCGAAGGCGTAGATGTAATGGAGATCCGGCAGAAGATGCCGAATCTCATCATAGACCGAAAGCCCACCGACGCCGGAATCAAACACCAGCACGGTGGGACGCGGGTTAGAAGGTGTAGCTGCCAGACAAGGTGTATTCCCGTCCTGCAGTTTGGTAGCCATAAACTGTCTCGTAATCTTTATCGAACAGGTTGGCTATTTTACCACGAACTGTGAGATGTGAGGTGACAGGATACGAAACTGCGACATCCCACAGGCTGACACCGCCCATTTTTACTTTCTCAGACGGATAAGCACCAAAGTCAGTGTCGTAACGCGTACCGAGATAGTGATAAGTCAGGCTCCAGTCGAAATCATAGATCTGCGTATCGAGCTGATATTTCACCTGCTGTTTAGCACGACGGTCCAGAAGTTCGTTGGTTGCGGCATTGCGGGCATCCACATAGTCGTAGCCTACAGTATGCGTCAACGGACCCGTATCAAACGATGCCGTCGCTTCCACACCTTTAATGCGCGCTTTACCGACGTTGTAATATTGCTGAAGGTTATTATCGAAGTCGATGAGATTATCAACGTCATTACGGTAGCCAGAAACGCGCCAGCTCACGCCCGCCGTCAGGCCTTCAAACGCACCTTCCCACTGCTTGCTCTCTTCTGGATCAAGATGGTCATTGCCATAGAAACCATAGAGTTGTCCCAGATTCGGTGCTTTATAGGCCGTACCATACGAAGCAACGAAGCGGTAACCCTCCACGAACTCCCAGGCCGCACTACTTTGCCAGGTGCCATGGCGACCGAACTGAGAGTTGTCATCGCTGCGAACCGCTCCTTCCAGAGTGAAGTCACCAAACTGCTGCAACCCGGTCAGGTAAAGGCCGGTGTTACGCAGGTCGTAGCCGTTGGTCACGTAGTTTGTACCCGGCTCGGTGCTCTGCTTCTGCCAGTCAACGCCCGCGCCAATGTTTCCATGGCCAACATCAACGGAGTTGATCCACTGGACGTTGTACTGTTTGATTTCATCCAGAGTGGCTGTCGAATCGTAGCGGCCCAAATTTGGGTCGTAGTTATAGTCCTTGCTGTGGCTATAGCTGGTGAGCAACTGTGAATGGAAGATGTCATCGTTGAAGCGCAATCCTGCATCCCAGGTCTGACTATAGAGCTGGCGGGTATCGACCAGTACGTCAGGGGTAAATGAACTGTAGTAACCGTCGTAGGCAGTACGGTTGCTGTAGCCAAAGCCGCGAACAAATCCGCTCCACTGCTCCGAGAATGCGTGATCCACTGCACCATAGAGCGTTTTATTCATAAAGCCGTCGCGATCGGTCTGGGCAAGGCCACCATTGTTGCCGTCTGCAACCACATCAAACCCTTTGGTATAGGTGTAATCACCCGCAAGCGTGACGCGCGTGCTGTCGCCCAATGTTTGCTGAGTACTGCCGCCATAATTCTGGTAACCATGCGACCCTACACCTGCATTCAGCGTGGTACCGTCCTTCGCGCGAGTAGTAATAATGTTTACGACTCCGCCGATCGCGTCCGAGCCGTATACCGCCGAACGCGGTCCACGAACATATTCGATACGCTGCACCAGGGAGATCGGGAACTGGCTGAGATCGGATGACCCCGTAACGCCAGCCTGGTTAAGGCGGATCCCATCAACAAGGATCAGGACGTGGCTGGAGTTGGTGCCACGTATAAAGAGAGAAGAGAGTTGCCCCATCCCACCACTTTGCGCCGTATCCACGCCGGGCAGGCGACGCATAACATCCAGGACTGAGGTTGATTGCCAGCGGTCAATATCGGCACGCGTAACAACCGTGTTTGCAGCCAGAATAGTTTTTTCAGGTTGTTCAAAACGATTTGCCGTCACCACCAACGAGTCGGCGCTATCCTGCGCCCAGCCCGAAAATGCCGTGACGGACAACGCCGTCAACAGCGATACTTTTTTAATCATTGTTAAAGCATCCACAATATAAGAAGGATGCCGCAGGCCTCATCGATAGCACGCGATGATGAAACCAAATGCGACGTGATCCCGGCAGGTCTTCGGGCTAGGTGGCTATATAAGGATGAAGACTTCCCGTTTTCACAGTGTCTACAACGCTCATCCCGCCAGTCTTTACCGCTGCGCGTCAGCTCCAGATTTACACTGGATTCCCTTTTCACTCTCAGGAGACCGGAAACAGAATGCTACAATTAGACACGTATAGATGTCCAGACAGCTATTGGCCATTAAATCTGGACATCCCCTGAACAATGCCTACAATCGCCGCGTAATTCTTTATCACTCAGGACGCATCATGACCCCAGAACACCTCCCGACAGAACAGTACGACGCGCAGCTGGCAGAGAAAGTTGTCCGCCTGCAAAGTATGATGACGCCTTTCAACGCGCCCGTTCCCGAGGTGTTCCGCTCTCCTGTCAGCCACTACCGCATGCGCGCCGAGTTCCGCATCTGGCACGACGGTGACGACCTGTACCACATCATTTTCGATCAGCAGACGAAATCCCGTATTCGCGTCGACAGCTTTCCGGCGGCGAGCGAGCTCATTAACCAATTGATGACGCTGATAATGGACGGCGTGCGCAACAATCCGGTACTGCGTAACAAGCTGTTCCAGATTGACTACCTGACCACGCAAAGCAATCAGGCGATTGTCTCTCTGCTGTACCACAAAGCGCTTAACGACGAGTGGCGCGAGCAGGCAGAAGCGCTGCGCGATGCGCTGCGCGCGCAGAACATCAACGTTCACCTGATTGGCCGCGCGACAAAAACCAAAATCATGCTGGATCAGGACTACATCGACGAACGCCTGCCGGTGGCAGGTAAAGAGATGGTGTATCGTCAGGTCGAGAACAGCTTCACCCAGCCGAATGCCGCGATGAACGTGCAGATGCTGGAGTGGGCGCTGAAGGCGACGGAAGGGTCAACGGGCGATCTGCTTGAGCTCTACTGCGGTAACGGCAACTTCTCGCTGGCGCTGGCGCGTAACTTCGATCGCGTTCTGGCGACGGAAATCGCCAAGCCGTCGGTGGCTGCCGCGCAGTACAACATCGCCGCTAACCATATCGACAACGTGCAGATTATTCGTATGGCCGCGGAAGAGTTTACGCAGGCCATGAACGGCGTACGCCAGTTTAACCGCCTGGAAGGGATCGATCTCAAGAGCTACCAGTGTGAGACAATTTTTGTCGACCCGCCGCGCAGTGGCCTGGACAGCGAAACCGAGAAGATGGTGCAGGCGTACCCGCGTATTTTGTACATCTCCTGTAACCCGGAGACGCTGTGCAAGAACCTCGAAACATTAGGCCAGACACACAAGGTTGAACGTCTGGCGCTGTTCGATCAGTTCCCGTATACACACCATATGGAGTGCGGCGTTTTACTTACCGCACGGTGATCTGTAGGCCGGATAAGCGTAGCGCCATCCGGCGTTTTTGGCAGGTGGCGCTTCGCTTACCTGCCCTACAAATAATTCATTACTCTGGTAACTGGCTTTTACGGCTACGCATGCGCGAGCCAATCCAGAACACCAGCGCCACAGACAGTACCGCAGGGAAGAAGTTAGAGCCGATATCCGGATACTCCGCGCGAACCACCGTGCTATACAGCAATACGCCCAGAATAAAGCAGGCAGCGGCCAGCCCCGGTAACCCCACCGGCATGGTGCGGTTCAGGTAACGTTGATGCAGGCAGTAAACCGTCAGCACCAGCGCAATAAGCGGGAAAATCGAAAATGGAACGATTGAGCTAAAAATAGCGGCAAACGTACCATTAATGGATAAGCCAGCGATCAATGCCAGCAACAGCGTCCCTTTATCCTGACCTGACTGTTTCATTACTCACCTTCACTCTTCGGTTTGATGTGCCAGTTTCTCTTGTTCACGGCGATACCAGTAGTACGCGCCTTTGGAGATCATCCTGAGCTGCAATACCAGTCGCTCTTCAAGCTGCTTGCGTTGTTCAATGCTGACGTCCAGCGCTTCGGCACCCGCGCTGAAAACAATCGTCACCATCGCCTCGGCCTGTGCTTCAGTAAACGCCCGCGGCATATGGTTTTCGAGTTCAAGATAGTCGGCAAGTTCCGCGATGAAGTGCTGAATTTCACGCGCGACGGCGGCACGAAACGCCGCCGATGTGCCCGAACGCTCGCGCAGAAGCAGACGAAACGCGTTGGGGTTATTGCCGATAAATTCCATAAAGGTCGATACGGAGGTGCGGATCACGCTGCCCCCTTTGGCGATACGCTGACGCGCCTGGCGCATCAGCTGGCGCAGCATCAGACCGCTCTCGTCGACCATGGTCAGGCCCAGTTCATCCACATCACGGAAATGACGATAGAAGGACGTTGGCGCAATCCCGGCCTCGCGTGCGACTTCGCGCAGGCTCAAACTGGCAAAACTCCGCTCAGCACTCAGTTGACTGAATGCGGCTTCCACCAGCGAACGCCGGGTTTTCTCTTTTTGTTGTGCTCTTACGCCCATCACGATAGTTGAATCCTTCCAAAGGCCTGATGGCACTATACCAGAGAATAAAATTAATCTGTTTGCCTGGCTTTGTGAATGATTGTTTACGTGCGGTTTGTGCTCCACTGCCCGAAAAAAGCACAACGATAATTGGGTTACTCTGCCAATGATGTTATGATTCTGTTGCTTTTATGTATAAGAACAGGTAAGCCTTACCATGCCACATTCCTACGATTACGACGCAATAGTTATTGGTTCCGGCCCCGGCGGCGAAGGTGCAGCTATGGGTCTGGTGAAACAGGGAGCCAGAGTAGCGGTCATCGAGCGCTACCATAATGTCGGCGGCGGTTGCACCCACTGGGGCACCATCCCGTCGAAAGCCCTCCGCCACGCCGTTAGCCGCATTATCGAATTTAACCAGAACCCTCTTTACAGCGACCACTCCCGACTTCTTCGTTCATCCTTTGCTGACATCCTGAATCACGCGGATACCGTTATTAACCAGCAGACACGCATGCGTCAGGGATTTTATGAGCGTAACCACTGTGAAATTTTGCAGGGCAACGCGCATTTTGTGGATGAACACACCCTGGCACTCGAATGCCATGACGGTTCGGTTGAAACCATCACGGCTGAAAAATTTGTGATCGCCTGCGGCTCACGCCCTTACCATCCGGCCGACGTGGACTTCTCGCATCCGCGCGTCTACGACAGCGACTCGATTCTGAGCCTGCACCATGAGCCACGCCACGTCATTATCTATGGCGCAGGGGTCATTGGCTGCGAATATGCGTCGATCTTCCGCGGAATGGACGTCAAAGTTGACCTGATCAACACCCGCGACCGCCTGCTGGCATTCCTCGATCAGGAGATGTCGGACTCCCTCTCCTACCACTTCTGGAACAGCGGCGTGGTGATTCGCCACAACGAAGAGTACGAGAAAATTGAAGGCTGTGACGACGGGGTGATCATGCACCTGAAGTCCGGTAAGAAGCTGAAAGCCGACTGCCTGCTGTACGCCAACGGTCGTACCGGCAACACCGATTCACTGAAGCTGGAAAATATCGGGCTTGAGACCGACAGCCGCGGTCAGCTGAAGGTCAACAGCATGTACCAGACCGCGCTACCGCACGTTTACGCGGTCGGCGACGTGATTGGCTACCCAAGCCTGGCCTCAGCCGCTTACGACCAGGGACGCATTGCCGCACAGGCTCTGGTAAAAGGCGAAGCGACGGCGCACCTGATCGAAGATATTCCGACGGGCATCTATACCATCCCGGAAATCAGTTCTGTCGGGAAAACCGAGCAGCAGCTGACGTCAATGAAGGTGCCTTACGAGGTGGGACGCGCGCAGTTTAAACATCTGGCGCGGGCGCAAATCGTGGGGATGAGCGTGGGAACGCTGAAGATCCTGTTCCATCGCGAGACCAAAGAGATCCTCGGCATTCACTGCTTTGGTGAACGCGCCGCGGAAATCATTCATATCGGCCAGGCGATAATGGAGCAGAAAGGCGGCGGTAACACCATTGAGTACTTCGTTAACACCACCTTTAACTACCCGACCATGGCGGAAGCCTATCGGGTAGCTGCGCTGAACGGCTTAAACCGCCTGTTTTAACGCGCTGTCGAAATGGCCATCCATCGAACCACGGATGGCCTCTGCCAGCTGCTCATAGCGGCTGCGCAGCGGTGAACCCGGACGATACACCAGGCCGATAGTGCGGCGCGGCTCCGGCTTAATGCACGGCAGATAAACCACGCCATCACGTTTACGCTCGCGCGGCACGGCCAGCGCAGGCAGCAGCGTAATACCGCTTCCCGCCGCGACCATATTACGCAGCGTTTCCAGGCTGGTTGCGCGGAAATGGGTATCCTCATCCGCACCCGCTTCAAAGCAAAAGCCCATCGCCTGGTCGCGCAGGCAGTGGCCATCTTCCAGCATCAGCAGCTTTTCACCGGCCAGATCGGCCATCGGTACGCGATCGCGGTTCGCCCACGGGTGATCTTCATAGATCGCCAGCATCATCGGCTCATCGAACAGCGGCACTTCAATAAAGGCTTCACTCTCTTTCACTAGCGCCAGAATGGCGCAGTCGAGCTTGCCGCTGTCTAACTGCGCCAGCAGCTGATGGGTTTGCGCTTCATGCAGGTACATTTCGAGTTTCGGGAACGTCTGGTGCAGCATCGGAATGATGTGCGGCAACAGGTACGGGCCAACGGTTGGGATCAGGCCAATATGCAGCGGGCCGGACATCGCTTCCCCCTGCTGGCTTGCCATTTCCTTGAGCACTTTGACCTCGCGCAGCACGGTGCGCGCCTGATCCACCAGCAGCAGACCTGCCTGTGTGAACAGAACCTTACGACTGGTGCGCTCCAGCAGCATCACGCCCAGCTCATCTTCCAGCTTGCGGATCTGGCCGCTCAGCGTGGGCTGGCTGACGTGGCAGGAGTCTGCCGCGCGGCGAAAGTGACGATGCTCAGCTAACGCTACCAGGTATTCAAGATCGCGAATATTCATTATTCATCCTCCGTCGCCACGATAGTTCATGGCGATAGATAGCATAGCAACGAACGATTATCCCTATCAAGCATTCTGTTGAATAATACACCACATAGACGAGGCGGCACGTGTTTGACCCTTGACGTCCCCGCTCCGTCAGCGAGTTTCTCTCAAAACTCGAACAACTAAAGCCAACGTGAACTTTTGCGGACCCCGTGGTCCGCATTTTTTTTGCGGAAAAAAGGCCGGACATACAAACAAAATGGCAACAGAAGTTACCATTTTTAGCGTTTACTCCCTTTCCCCTGTACATTTTCATAAGCATCTCTTATCTGACGCAATGCGAATTAAATTTCGTAAATTGCCCTCATTTATTCGTTTGCTGAACCGTTTTCGCAGCAATTGACGACGGGGGTTTTACGTGGCTTTATAAAGGGAGATGACAAAATAATGTCCAGAAAATTTTCGCCTGGGCATAAACAAAAATGATGGGGTGACTGGGTTTTTATGAACGAACAATATTCCGCGTTGCGTAGTAATGTCAGTATGCTCGGCAAAGTGCTTGGAGATACCATCAAAGACGCGTTGGGGGAGAACATCCTCGACCGCGTTGAAACCATCCGCAAGCTGTCTAAATCTTCCCGTGCCGGTAACGAGGCCAGTCGTCAGGAGCTGCTCACCACCTTGCAGAACCTCTCTAACGATGAGCTGCTGCCCGTTGCACGCGCATTCAGCCAGTTCCTGAACCTGGCCAACACCGCTGAGCAATACCACAGCATTTCGCCAAATGGCGAAGCGGCCAGCAACCCGGAAGTCATTGCCCGCACCCTTCGTAAACTGAAAGACCAGCCAGACCTCAACGAAGCCACCATCAAAAAAGCGGTGGAGTCGCTTTCGCTGGAGCTGGTGCTGACCGCACACCCCACCGAAATTACCCGTCGCACCCTGATCCACAAAATGGTGGAAGTGAACAACTGTCTGAAGCAGTTGGATAACAAAGACATTGCCGACTACGAACGCAACCAGCTGATGCGCCGTCTGCGCCAGCTGATTGCCCAGTCCTGGCACACCGATGAAATTCGTAAGCATCGCCCAAGCCCGGTCGACGAAGCCAAATGGGGCTTTGCGGTGGTGGAAAACAGCCTGTGGGAAGGGGTGCCTAACTACCTGCGCGAGCTGAACGAACAGCTGGAAGAGAACCTTGGCTACCGCCTGCCGGTCGACTTTGTTCCGGTGCGCTTCACCTCCTGGATGGGCGGCGACCGCGACGGCAACCCGAACGTGACCGCAGAAATCACCCGTCACGTCCTGCTCCTGAGCCGCTGGAAAGCGACCGA
This sequence comes from Enterobacter sp. HG048, assembly GCF_024702055.1. NCBI lineage: Bacteria > Pseudomonadati > Pseudomonadota > Gammaproteobacteria > Enterobacterales > Enterobacteriaceae > Enterobacter > Enterobacter sp. HG048. The sequence continues at coordinate 98,353 of NZ_JANLIZ010000017.1, read as the reverse complement.
CCTGTTCCTGAAAGACATTCAGGTGCTGATCTCCGAACTGTCGATGGTTGAAGCGACGCCGGAACTGCGCGCGCTGGCCGGAGAAGAAGGCGCCAGCGAGCCGTACCGTTTCCTGATGAAGAAACTGCGTGGTCAGCTGATGGCCACTCAGGCCTGGCTGGAAGCGCGCCTGAAAGGCCAGCGCCTGCCAAAACCAGAAGGTCTGCTCAGCCAGAACGAACAGCTCTGGGAGCCGCTGTATGCCTGTTATAAATCACTTCAGGCGTGCGGGATGGGCATCATCGCTAACGGCGAACTGCTGGACACCCTGCGCCGAGTGAAGTGTTTCGGCGTGCCGCTGGTGCGTATCGACGTGCGTCAGGAAAGTACCCGTCATACCGAAGCGCTGGGCGAGCTGACCCGCTATCTCGGCATCGGCGACTATGAAAGCTGGTCCGAAGCCGACAAACAGGCCTTCCTGATCCGCGAGCTGAACTCGAAGCGCCCTCTGCTGCCGCGCAACTGGGAGCCAAGCAACGAAACCCGCGAAGTGCTCAACACCTGTAAAGCGATCGTGGACGCACCGAAAGGATCGGTGGCCGCCTATGTGATCTCTATGGCGAAGACGCCGTCCGACGTGCTGGGCGTTCACCTTCTGCTGAAAGAAGCGGGAATCGACTACGCCCTGCCGGTCGCCCCGCTGTTTGAGACCCTCGACGACCTGAACAACGCCAACGACGTCATGACCCAGCTGCTGAATATCGACTGGTACCGCGGCTTTATTCAGGGCAAACAGATGGTGATGATTGGCTATTCCGACTCCGCGAAAGATGCGGGCGTGATGGCGGCATCCTGGGCGCAGTATCAGGCGCAGGACGCACTGATCAAAACCTGCGAAAAAGCCGGTATTGAACTGACCCTGTTCCACGGACGCGGTGGCTCGATTGGCCGTGGCGGCGCACCTGCACACGCAGCGCTGCTGTCACAGCCGCCGGGAAGCCTGAAAGGCGGCCTGCGCGTCACCGAGCAGGGCGAGATGATCCGCTTCAAGTACGGTCTGCCGGAAGTGACCATCAGCAGCCTGTCGCTCTATACCAGCGCTATCCTGGAAGCAAACCTGCTGCCACCGCCGGAGCCGAAAGCATCCTGGTGCCATATCATGGACGAGCTGTCTGATATCTCCTGCGATCTGTACCGCGGCTACGTACGTGAAAACAAAGATTTCGTTCCTTACTTCCGCTCGGCCACGCCTGAGCAGGAACTGGGTAAACTGCCGCTGGGTTCACGTCCTGCGAAGCGCCGCCCAACCGGTGGCGTAGAGTCTCTGCGCGCGATCCCGTGGATCTTCGCCTGGACGCAGAACCGCCTGATGCTGCCCGCCTGGCTGGGTGCCGGTGCCGCGCTGCAAAAAGTGGTGGAAGACGGCAAACAGAGCGAACTGGAAACCATGTGCCGCGACTGGCCGTTCTTCTCTACCCGTCTGGGCATGCTGGAGATGGTCTTCTCGAAAGCCGACCTGTGGCTGGCGGAATACTACGACCAGCGTCTGGTGAAACCAGAGCTGTGGGCGCTGGGTAAAGAGCTGCGCGAACTGCTGGAAGGCGACATCAAAGTGGTGCTGGACATTGCCAACGACTCACATCTGATGGCGGACCTGCCGTGGATTGCCGAGTCTATTCAGCTGCGTAACATCTACACCGACCCGCTGAACGTCCTGCAGGCAGAACTGCTGCACCGTTCGCGTCTGGCGGAAGAAGAAGGTAAAGAGCCGGACCCACGCGTTGAACAGGCGTTGATGGTGACAATTGCGGGCGTTGCTGCGGGTATGCGTAACACCGGCTAATACTTTATGCCCGGCGGCGCTACGCTCGCCGGGCAATACCCTGGTATCTTCACCATGCACCACGACATTGCCCACATCCTGACTGACCTGATCAACGGCATAAAGCCGCTGCGTCAGGTGCATTTTGCAAACCCAGCGATCTCCGCCCCCGAACTTGCCTTGCAGGTCGATTTTCCGCGTCTGGAGATCGTGATCGAAGGTTCGATGAAAGACATGGCTGGCTGCGTTTTACAGCGGGGTGATGTCTTATACGTCCCAGCTGGCGGCTGGAATAATCCACAATGGCAAGCCCCCGCAACAACGCTGAGCATCCTGTTTGGCAAACAGCAGCTTGGGTTTAGCCTTCTACACTGGGATGGAGTAGACGTTCGTAACCTGGCGAAGCAGCACGTTGCCCGCCGCGGTCCGCGCATTGGCTCGCTTCTCTTACAGACGCTCCATGAAATGCAGATGCAACCGCACGAGCAGCAAACCGCACGGCTGATTATCGCCAGCCTGCTTAGCCACTGCGTCGACCTGCTGGGGAGTCAGATCCAAACCGCCTCCCGCAGCCAGGCTCTTTTTGAAGCGATTCGGGTCTATATTGACGAGCACTACGCCACTCCGCTTACCCGGGAATCCGTTGCGCAGGCGTTTTATATCTCCCCAAACTACCTGTCGCATCTGTTTCAGAAAACGGGCGCAGTGGGTTTCAATGAGTATCTGACTCAGACCCGACTGGAACACGCGCGCCAGCTGTTGAAAGGGTATGATTTAAAAGTGAAAGAGGTGGCCCATGCCTGCGGATTTGTCGACAGCAACTATTTCTGCCGGTTATTTCGCAAGAACACGGAGCGTTCGCCGTCAGAATACCGTCGCCAGTATCATAGCCAGCTCACCGGGAAAGCCGTCAGTCCAGAATGACCTGAGTATGCTGCGGAGCGGCTAATATCTTACGCACCGCCCCCATCACCTTTTGTGGATCACGTAAAAAGGCGCTAATACCGCACTTCACGTAGCGCGCATTCTCGAAACGCTCACTGCCCGCCAGTTCTATATCGGTAATCAGCAATACGACATCGGCACGCCGGATGTCCTCTTCCGTAAGCTCGCTCTCGACGCCCAGCGCTCCCTGCGTCTCGATGTTAACGTTCCACTTCTCCTGCTGGCAAAGCTTTTCCAGCCGTTCGGCAGCCATATAGGTATGTGCGACGCCACTGACGCACGCGGTCACCGCCACCAGATGACGTCCCGTTATCACTGTCATATTCAACCTCCCAGGGTAACGTTGTAACCTTCGCGCTCTGCCAGTTGACGCATCGCTGACACCTCATCTTCTGTCGGAGGGATCGCTTGCCTCATTCCCCACTCCTGTCCCAGCAGACGGTATTTTGGCTCCCCATACTGATGGAAGGGCAATAAATGCAGCTGCCGTATTCCTGAAGGTAGCAGGAAAGCCAGCACGCGCGCCATGTTCGTTTCGTTGAGCGTATAGCCAGGAATAAGCGGGACGCGGGGAATCACGTTTATCCCGTCTGCCACCAGCTGGCGGAAATTATCCAGCACCCTGGGGAGATTCATAGCCAAAACGGATTGGGCCAGCGCCGTGTCCATGATCTTCAAATCAAACAGCACTTCATCACACTGGTGGGCCAGCGGCATTAATCGGGACAAAGGCGCATCGCCTGCCGTTTCGATGGCCGTATGCACGCCGAAACGACGCAGCCTCTGAAGAAACTGAGTTGCGAAAGGCGCCTGTAGCAACACTTCCCCACCCGAAAGCGTCACTCCGCCTCCCGAGGAACGAAAGAATACATCGTCTTTCATTACCTCGTTTTCCAGCTCATCCAGGGTCACATCTCTTCCGATATGCCCGAAGGCACCGGACGGGCACTCAACTGCGTCCCGCAGGCAGGGGGCGCAGTGCAGACATTTACTTTCTCTGCGCACCGTCTCGATTCTCGGCGAGATCGACTCCGGATTCGCGCACCACGGACAGCGGTGAGGGCAGCCTTTAAAAAAAACTACCGTGCGGATGCCGCGACCGTCATTCAATGAGTAGCGCTGAATGTTGAAAATACGCGCCACCTCGGCGCGCGTTTCCATCACGTCACAGCTGATGCGCTGTGCGGCGGATAATGTCATCCTGGATCTCCTTCGATAACTCAACAAAGAAGGCGCTGTATCCGGCAACGCGCACCACCAGCCCGGCAAAATCCTGCGGACGCTGTTGCGCTTCACGCAGTGTTTCCGCGTTCACCACGTTGAACTGGATATGCTGCAGCTTAAGCTGGGTGAAGGCACGGAGGAAATCCGCCAGCTTTTGCAGCCCGGCATCGCCTTCCAGCGTCGCAGGGGTGAATTTAACGTTTAGCAGCGTACCGTTTGATAACAGATAGTTATCCAGCTTGCTTACCGATTTAAGTACCGCCGTTGGACCCTGCATATCTTGCCCAAGCATCGGCGAGAGCCCACCGTCGGCCAGCTGTTCGCCGGCAAAACGGCCATCGGGCGTTGCCCCTACAACCGCGCCTAGCGGCACGTGTGCCGACACGGTATAAGAACCCGGCGTGAACTGCCCGCCGCGCGGGTTACGGTATTTTTCGACCTCTTTACAGTAGTGGCGCAGCAGTTCAGCGCTGATGTTGTCGACATCATCGATATCATTGCCGTATTTTTCGAAGCGATTAATCAACCGTGCGCGGATTTTTTTGCCCTCAGGCGTGGCAAAATTAGCGTTTAATACGGCTAAGAGCTCATCAAAACTTAAGCGCTGCTGTTCAAAGACCAGCCCTTTCAGCGCGTGGAGTGAATCACTCAGGTTGGCTATCCCGATCCCCTGTACACCAGAGAAGTTATAGCGTGCGCCACCATCGGTGATGTCTTTTCCCACCTCCAGACAATCGCTGATAAAAGAAGAGAGCAACGGTACCGGAGCCCAGTCACGATGGCCTATATCACAGATATTGCTCCCCTCGACCATCAGAGCAATATAGTGATTAATTTTAGTGCGAATATGCTCCAGCAACCCTTCATAACTCAGCGCTGTGTTGCCTTCGTTCTCCTGCATCGCGATTTCCATCACCTTCAGCAGGTTAAACATCGCGATATCGTGTAGCCCATAGGTTTTACCCGGAATCGACAGTTCTACACAGCCAACCACCGCGTAATCGCGCGCGTCTTCCAGCGACACCCCCCGATTCAGGAAAGCAGGCACCACCACTTCATCATTGAAAATCTGCGGAATACCGGTGCCCAGGCGGATCGTCTCTGCCGTTTTAAGCAGGAAAGGCCTGTCGATAAGTTCGTTAACCCGCACGCCAAGGTTCGGTTGAGGAAGCTGAACGCTCTGATAAGCATCCAGGCACAGGAAGGAAAGCACGTTCACCGCGCTACGACCGTTCTCCGTCAGGCCACCCAACAAAGCGGTATAACCCGTTGGGAAACCGGCAAAATAGCGGGCGCTGCTGGTCGAGCGTAAAAGCACCACGTCATTGCACTTCACCCACAGCGATTCCAGAATCTCTTTCAGGAACGCGGGCTCCTCGCCCCGCGAGAGCGAAGCCTGATAAAACGGCAGCATATACTGGTCAAAGCGCCCGATGGAGAGCGAGCTGGCGTTAGATTCATATTGCAAAATCACGTTCATATACCAGAACAACTGACACGCCTGCCAGAACGTTTGCGGCTTATGCTGCGCGTTGTGGCGCGAGATTTCTGCAATCTTCCGTAATTCTTCTCGCCGTGAAGCTTCATCACAGACGGTAGCAAGCGTTTCAGCCAGCGCGGCGTAGCGCAGAATATGACGCTGGGACGCTTCAAGCAGAATCAGCGCGGCGGCATAAAACGTGTTCTGCGCATCGCGGGCGCAGTGTTCGCGCAATTCTTCCACCAGCGCACCCAGGCCGTTATTGAGCAGGCGCGGATAATCAATAATGATATGCCCCTGCCCTTTGTCCGTCTGGTTGACGCTGAAAATTTGCGTCCCCACAGCGGCTTTCACCTCATCCGTCATCTGGCTGTTGATGAAATCCTTCATCGACCGTTTTTCCCAGTAGGGATAAAGCACGTCACGGTAGATCTGCTTATCCTCTTCGCTGATTTCAAAGCGGTCCTGTGGACGAGTGGAGAACTGATCCAGCTCCTTAAGCAGCCAGTACGGATCCATCTCAGGAGACATAATGCCCGCGCGCGGTTTAACGGTCCGGTTGCCGGCAATCAGTTCCTCATCACGAATCGCGATGTTCACATGGTCAAGAATGTACGCCGTGGCTTTTGCTCGCCTGAGGATAACCGGCTCGCCTTCCGTCTGCTGATGGCTGGCGGTATAGAGCAAAGCACGCTCAAGCGAGATTTCACGCGGGCTGGCAAAGAGTGCGTCTTTTAAACGCTGGGTACGATTCGTCATGAAGGAACTCCTGTAACGGAAAACAAGCCCGCCCCGAAGGGCGGGAGAGCGTCAGGCGGTTTGCGCCAGGTGGGCATCAATTTTGTTCATGATGGCATCGGCGCGTTTAACCGCGTCACTGATGTTGACGCGCACGATGGTTTTCCCGGCAAAACGCTCTTCAAATTTAATGCCGATATCTTTGGTCAGGATCACCATATCCGCTGCGGCGATATCCTCAGCATTCAGCTCGTTCTCAAGACCAATGGACCCCTGCGTTTCAACCTTTACTTCCCAGCCTTTGGCTTTAGCGGCGCTTTCCAGCGCTTCGGCCGCCATGTAGGTATGGGCAACGCCTGACGGGCATGCTGTTACTGCGATAATTCGGGCCATGTTCTCTTCCTCACTCAGTTAATTTCGAAATCCAGATCCAGGTCGTCCTCTTTTTCCTCGACCTGTTTTGCATTCTTGCGGGCAATACTCTTCAGCACGTTGACGCTAATGGCCGTCACTACAGCCCCTAGGGCGACCGCCGCGATGTAGCCCAGTTTGCCTTCCACCACAGGGAGAACGATAAGCCCGCCCCATCCCGCATAACATTGCGCACCCATCACGGCAGCCGTCACTGCGCCACACGCCGAGCCCAGCATGATGGAGGGAATGACACGCAGAGGATCGGCAGCGGCGAACGGAATGGCCCCTTCGGTAACCCCCACGCAGCCCATCACTAATGCAGCCTTGCCCGCTTCGCGCTCTTCAGCGGTAAAGTTTTTGCGGTTAATCAGCGTCGCCAGGCCTAATCCCAGCGGTGGCACACAAATACCGACTGCCGCAATCGCCACCACGGTGTAGACGCCCTGAGCAACGCAGATCAGCATGAAGGCATAGGCGACTTTATTAATCGGGCCGCCCATGTCGAAGGCCAGCATCAACCCCATTATGACGGCCAGCACGACGATGCTGCCCTGCTGCATCCCTTGCAGCCACTGGGTTAAGCCCGTCGTCAACGCACCAACAGGTTCGCCCAGACCCCACATCATGATGCCCGCGGTAACAAAGGTGCCGATGATAGGGATGATGAAGATAGGCATGACGGAGCGCAGGACTTTCGGGACCGGCAGTTTTTTCAGATACCAGACCACAATCCCGCCGAGGATCCCGGCAATAATGGCGCCGAAGAACCCCGCACCGAAGCTGTTACCGACCCACGCGGCAATAGCGCAGGGAGCAAGCGCGGCACGCTCGGCAATGGAATAGCCAATATAGGCGGCCAGGAAAGGCACCATCAGCGTTAACCCCGCCACGCCGATATCAAATAGCTTTTTGAGGTTGGGATCGGTTGCGGCATCCGGTACCGCGCCCTTGCCGTACAGCATGACCGAAACCGCCAGCAAAATACCGCCCGCGACCACGAACGGGATCATGTGCGACACCCCGGTCATCAGCTGCTGCCGCGTGTTCTTGAGAATATGCACCAACTCTTTCATATGTCGCTCCTGACCAAAAACCATAAATATGTTGTGGCAAACAATAGGCAATCAGGAAGACGGCGGACAGGAGACAAAAAGGTCATTTACTGGATTTTTGTAAGATTGAAATGAAAATGCGATCCGCCTCGACATTTCCTGTAGACGTTACGCATAAGACAAACCACCATAACCTGTGAGTCAAATCTCACTTTTCACCTGATATTACATTTGTCCAGCTTTTGGCAGATTTGTCACATGGCGCGCGCCATCAACACACTCGTATGCTGTTCCCCAATGAATGATGATGAGTTTCAGGAGTGTTTATGGCTCTGGTAGTGGAATTTACCTGTGAATTGCCCAACGGTGTTCACGCGCGTCCGGCAAGTCATGTAGAGACGCTGTGCAATACGTTTATCTCGCAAATCGAGTGGCACAACCTGCGCACAGACCGCAAAGGGAATGCCAAGAGCGCACTGGCACTTATTGGCACCGACACGCTGGCAGGCGACGCCTGTCGTCTGGTGATCCACGGTGAAGATGAGCAGAGCGCCCATCAACAGCTGGAACAATGGCTCCGGGAAGAGTTTCCCCACTGCGACGCGCCGCTTGCGGAAGCCCCCAATACCGAGCTTGATCCGCTGCCAGAATCTCTCACGCGCCTTAATCCAACGCTTTTTCGCGCCCTGCCCGTTTGCAGCGGCAGCGCCCGGGGCGTGTTAACCTTGCTGACCTCGCTGGATCTCAATGCACTGACGGATTTACCCGACGCGAAAAACGTGGAAGAAGAGCAGTCAGCGCTGGATAACGGCCTCACCCTGCTGGTGAAAAACATTGAGCTGCGCGCGCTGGACAGCGACAGCACCGCCAGCGCCATTCTTGAGGCACATCGTTCGCTGGCAACGGATACCTCTTTGCGTCAGCATCTCCTTGCAGGAGTGAGCCAGGGTTTGAGCTGCGCGCAGGCTATAATCGCCACAGCCAACCATTTCTGCGATGCGTTCTCTCGCTCCAGCAGCAGCTATTTACAGGAACGTGTGCTGGATGTGCGCGATGTTTGCTATCAACTCTTGCAACAAATTTATGGTGAACAACGCTTCCCGGCACCGGGACAGCTCACTCAGCCGAGCGTCTGCCTTGCCGACGACCTCACGCCCGGCCAGTTCCTGGAACTTGATAAAACCCTACTCAAAGGGCTGCTGCTAAAAAGCGGCGGAACAACCTCGCACACCGTTATTCTTGCACGCTCCTTTAATATTCCGACGCTGGTGGGCGTTGACAGTGAAAGCCTGCTGCAGTGGCGCAATAAACCCGTATTTATCGATGGCAATGCCGGTGCGGTCGTGGTCAACGCCAGCGATGCGGTAGCGCGCTACTACCGACAGGAAGCACGGGTACAACAGGCACTGCGCGAGCAGCAGCGCATCTGGCTTGACCGGGAAGCCAGAACCGCCGACGGCCTGCGCATTGAGATCGCCGCGAACATCGCCCATGCGGTGGAAGCGCAGGCAGCATTTGGGAACGGCGCCGAGAGCGTTGGCCTGTTTCGCACCGAAATGCTTTATATGGACCGCAGCAGCGCGCCCGGTGAAAACGAGCTGTACAATATTTTCTGTCAGGCGCTGGAAAGCGCAAACGGGCGCAGCATTATCGTGCGCACCATGGATATCGGCGGCGATAAACCGGTGGCGTACCTGAATATCCCGGCCGAAAATAACCCGTTTCTCGGCTACCGCGCCGTCCGCATTTACGAAGAGTATGCAGCGCTTTTCACCACCCAGCTTCGGGCGATCCTGCGCGCCTCTGCTCACGGCAGCCTGAAGATCATGATCCCGATGATCTCTTCTATGGAAGAGATCCTGTGGGTGAAAGAGAAACTTGCCGAAGCGAAACAACAGCTCCGGGCTGAACATATTCCGTTTGATGAAAAAATCCCGCTCGGCATCATGCTGGAAGTGCCTTCGGTGATGTTCATCATCGATCAGTGCTGCGAAGAGATTGATTTCTTTAGCATTGGTAGTAATGACCTGACTCAGTATCTGCTGGCCGTTGACCGCGACAACGCCAAAGTCACACGCCATTACAACAGCCTGAACCCGGCCTTCCTGAGGGCGCTGGATTATGCAGTACAGGCCGTCCATCGCCAGGGGAAATGGGTTGGCCTGTGCGGCGAGCTGGGCGCAAAAGGTTCAGTGCTGCCATTGCTGGTGGGCCTGGGCCTGGACGAGCTGAGCATGGGGTCGCCCGCCATTCCGGCAACCAAGGCGCGTCTGGCACAGCTTGACAGCCGCGCCTGCCGCCAGTTGCTGAATCAGGCCATGGCGTGTCGCACTTCGCTTGAAGTGGAACACCTGCTGGCGCAGTTCCGCATGAATCAGCAGGACACACCGCTGGTGACGCCACGCTGTATTTCGCTGGATAACGACTGGAACAGTAAAGAAGAGGTCATGAAAGGGATGACCGATAACCTGCTGCTCGCCGGACGTTGCCGCTACCCCCGCAAGCTGGAGGCCGATCTGTGGGCGCGCGAAGCCGTTTTCTCAACCGGGCTTGGCTTCAGCTTCGCCATTCCGCACAGCAAGTCTGAGCATATTGAGCAATCCACCATCAGCGTTGCACGCCTGAGAAGCCCCGTCATGTGGGGAGATGAAGAAGCACAATTCATCATCATGCTGACGCTGAACAAACACGCCGCGGGCGACCAGCATATGCGTATTTTCTCCCGCCTGGCCCGCCGCATCATGCATGACGATTTCCGCAACGCGCTGGTTAGCGCCAGCTCCGGGGAGGCGATTGCTTCCCTGCTACAACACGAATTAGAACTGTAAAACGAGGAAGTGTGATGGAACTGTACCTGGATACCGCCAACGTGGCGGAAGTTGAACGCCTGGCGCGCATCTTTCCCATTGCGGGCGTCACCACCAACCCGAGCATTATTGCCGCCAGCCGTGAATCCATCTGGGATGTGCTGCCGCGTCTGCAAAAAGCCATCGGACCGGAAGGCACGCTGTTTGCTCAAACCATGAGCCGCGATGCCGAAGGCATGGTGGCGGAGGCCAAACGCCTGAGTAACGCCGTCCCTGGCATCGTGGTGAAAATCCCGGTGACGGCTCAGGGGCTCATCGCGATTAAGGCATTGAAAAAAGAGGGGATAACCACGCTAGGTACTGCCGTTTACAGCGCTGCGCAGGGTTTGCTTGCCGCACTGGCAGGCGCGAAATATGTCGCACCGTACGTAAACCGCGTTGACGCGCAGGGTGGTGACGGCATTCGCATGGTTCAGGAACTGCAGTCCCTGCTGGAACTGCACGCGCCGGACAGTAAAGTGCTGGCCGCCAGCTTCAAAACGCCGCGTCAGGCGTTGGACTGCCTGCTGGCGGGATGCGAGGCAATCACGCTTCCCTTAGACGTAGCGCAACAAATGCTCGGCACGCCAGCGGTAGAGTCAGCCATAGAGAAGTTCGAGCAGGACTGGAAAAACGCGTTTGGTAACCTCAACCTCTAAGGGAGAACTGTTATGGAACGTATCATTCAATCGCCGGGAAAATATATCCAGGGCGCTGATGTGCTTACCCGTCTCGGCGACTATCTGAAACCCCTGGCCAATCGCTGGCTGGTCGTCGGCGATAAATTTGTGCTGGGTTTTGCCGAAGAGACCCTGCGCCAGAGTTTTAAAAAAGCCGAACTGCATGCCGAAATCGCGCCGTTTAGTGGCGAATGTTCACAAAATGAAATCGATCGCCTGAAAAAGCTGGCCGACAGCGCCGACTGTCTGGCGGTGTTGGGTATCGGTGGAGGTAAAACGCTCGATACCGCCAAAGCGCTGGCCCATTTTATGGACGTACCCGTGGCTATTGCCCCAACCATTGCCTCCACCGATGCGCCGTGCAGCGCCCTTTCCGTTATTTACACCGACAGCGGCGAGTTCGACCGCTATCTGATGCTGCCGCACAACCCGAACATGGTTATCGTCGATACCAAAGTGGTAGCGGGTGCGCCGGCACGCCTGCTGGCCGCCGGGATTGGCGATGCGCTGGCAACCTGGTTTGAAGCACGCGCCTGCTCGCGCAGCGGCGCGACCACCATGGCGGGCGGCAAATGTACTCAGGCAGCACTCGCGCTGGCCGAGCTGTGCTACAACACGCTGGTTGAAGAGGGTGAAAAAGCGATGCTGGCGGCAGAACAGCATGTGGTGACGCCTGCTCTTGAACGCATTATCGAAGCCAATACCTATCTCAGCGGCGTAGGATTTGAAAGCGGCGGGCTGGCGGCGGCACACGCTATTCATAACGGTATGACGGCGGTACCGGACGCGCACCACTTCTATCACGGTGAAAAAGTGGCGTTTGGCACGCTGACGCAGCTGGTGCTGGAAAACGCGCCGGTAGAAGAAATAGAGACCGTCGCGGCGCTTTGTCACAGCGTTGGGCTGCCAATCACGCTGGCACAGCTGAACATAAAAGAGGATATCCCGGCCAAAATGCGTCTGATCGCGGAAGCCTCCTGTGCCGAAGGGGAAACCATTCACAACATGCCCGGCGGCGTAACGCCGGATCAGGTGTATGCGGCGCTGCTGGTGGCCGACCAGTATGGGCAGCGGTTCCTGCAGGAGTGGGAGTAAATTGCGTGAATAAAAATCCCCGCATCAGCGGGGATTTTTTTGCCCGTAGGCCGGGTAAGCGTTATCGCCACCCGGCACAACGGTTACTGCAGGTCAAACCGGTCCAGATCCATCACCTTCGCCCATGCAGCAACGAAGTCGCGGACGAACTTCTCGCTGGCATCGCTGCTGGCATAAACCTCTGCCAGCGCGCGCAGGACGGCGTTAGAACCGAAGACCAGATCGGCGCGGGTGGCGGTATATTTCACTTCACCGCTGGCGCGATCGCTTCCGGCAAACAGTTCATTAGATTCGTCGGTCGCCTTCCACTGGGTATTCATGTCCAGCAGGTTCACGAAGAAATCGTTGCTCAGCACGCCCTCGCGGTCGGTGAATACGCCATTCTTACCGCCATCAAAGTTGGCACCCAGCACGCGCAGGCCACCGATCAGCACCGTCAGCTCAGGCGCGGTCAGCGTCAGCTGCTGGGCTTTGTCGATCAGCAGTGACTCAGTGGTGGACACATCCACCTGCGCACGGTAGTTGCGGAAGCCGTCGGCAATGGGTTCGAGCAGGTTGAACATCTCGATATCCGTCTGATCCTGACGCGCATCCACGCGGCCCGGCGTGAACGGAACGTTGACGTAAACGCCTGCCGCTTTCGCCGCCTGCTCAACGCCCACGACGCCCGCCAGCACGATGATATCGGCCAGAGAGGCTTTGTTGGTGGTGCGCTGGATAGCTTCCAGAGCCGGCAACGCGCGAACCGCTGCGGCGTTCACATCCCAGTCGCGCTGAGGGGCCAGCGCCAGACGCGCGCCGTTGGCGCCGCCGCGCTTGTCTCCGCCGCGGAAGGTTGAGGCTGACGCCCAGGCAACGGAAATCAGTTCGCTCACGGAGAGGCCAGAGGCAGCGATTTCCGCCTTCAGGCTTTCAATGTCTTCTTTCGACGGATTGAACACCGCCTGCGGCAGCGGGTCCTGCCAGATCAGATCTTCTTTCGGCACTTCCGGGCCAAGGTAACGCGATTTCGGCCCCATATCGCGGTGGGTCAGCTTGTACCACGCGCGCGCGAAGGCTTCGTTGAAGGCCTGCGGATCGTTCAGGAAGCGACGGGAAATTTTCTCGAATTCCGGGTCAAAACGCAGCGTCAGGTCGGTGACCAGCATGGTAGGTTTGCGTTTTTTCGACGGGTCGAACGGGTCAGGCATGATTTCCGGCGCATCCACGGCTTCAAACTGAATCGCCCCCGCCGGGCTGCGGGTCTGCACCCATTCGTATTTGAACAGGTTCTCGAAGAAGTAGTTGCTCCACTGGGTCGGGGTTTGTGACCAGATGACTTCCAGACCGGAGGTAATGGCATCTGCGCCAATTCCCGTGCCGTGCGTACTAGCCCAGCCCAGGCCCTGCGCTTCAATCGGCGAGGCTTCCGGGTCGGTACCTACGTGCGTGGCTTCACCCGCGCCGTGGGTTTTGCCAAGGGTGTGGCCGCCCGCGATAAGCGCAACGGTCTCTTCGTCGTTCATCCCCATGTTGCCGAAGGTCGCACGAATTGCCGCCGCAGCAGAAAGAGGTTCACCGCTGGCGTTTGGCCCTTCCGGGTTAACGTAGATCAGGCCCATTTCGGTGGCGGCCAGAGGACGCTTCGCCAGCGCCTCCGGGTCACGGTGGGTCAGCCAGGCTTTTTCATCACCCCAGTTCACGTCCAGGTCTGGTTCCCAGACGTCTTCACGCCCGGCACCGAAACCAAAGGTACGGAAGCCGGAGTTCTCCAGCGCCACGTTACCCGCGAGGATAAACAGGTCGGCCCAGGAAATTTTCTGTCCGTATTTTTGCTTGATTGGCCACAGCAGACGGCGCGCCTTATCCAGGCTCACGTTATCCGGCCAGGAGTTCAGCGGCGCAAAGCGCTGTTGACCGCGACCAGCGCCACCGCGCCCGTCAACGGAGCGATAGGTACCCGCGCCGTGCCAGGCCATACGGATAAACAGGCCCGCATAGCTGCCCCAGTCGGCAGGCCACCACGGTTGAGAGTCGGTTAAAAGGGCTTTGAGGTCGCCTTTAAGGGCGGAGTAATCAAGTTTGCTGAATTCTTTGCGGTAGTCGAAGTCTTCACCCAGCGGGTTCGAACGATTGGAATGTTGGTTAAGAAGATCGATACGGAGTTGTTTTGGCCACCAGTCGCGGCTGCCTGTACCTGCGCCCGCGCTGTGATCGACGCCGCCCTGGTGGAACGGGCATTTGCCGACCGATGCCGCTTTATTGGTCTCGTCTGACGTGCTCATCGCTATGCTCCCTTTTACAGTGTTACCGTTACGATATACACCACTAGCAATAAGTTATAGTTGAATTAATCCACAGATTCGATAGCTAATACCTTTTAACTATTCGCGTGACAAAAAAGCCCTCGAAAAATGAGGGCTTTGTGCTTATTACGCCGGACGAACGCCCAGCGTATGGCAAATGGCGTAGCTCATCTCCGCGCGGTTCAGCGTATAGAAGTGGAAATCTTTCACCCCTTCACGGCTTAAAATTTTCACCATGTCCATCGCGATATTGGCCCCCACCAGCTTGCGGGTTTCCGGGTCATCGTCCAGCCCTTCGTACATTTTGGACATCCAGAGCGGAATGCGAACATTGGTCATATCAGCGAACTTCTTCGCCTGTTTGAAGTTAGAGACCGGCAGAATGCCCGGGATAATTTCAACGTCGATGCCCGCGGAGACGCAGCGGTCACGAAAACGCAGGTAGCTTTCCACATCAAAGAAGAACTGGGTAATGGCGCGGTTCGCGCCGGCGTCCACTTTACGCCTGAGGTTCAGCAGATCGGCCTGGGCACTTTTCGCTTCCGGATGCACCTCAGGATAAGCGGCAACGGAGATATCAAAGTCGGCCACGTCTTTCAGCAGCGCGACCAGATCGGCGGCGTACATGTCCGGCTTACCGCTGCCCGGCGGCAGGTCACCGCGCAGTGCGACGATATGGCGAATGCCGTTATTCCAGTAATCCTGGGCGATAGCCCGTAATTCGTCGCGGGTCGCGTCGATACAGGTGAGATGCGGCGCCGCTTCCAGACCGGTACGATCTTTGATGCCTTTAATGATGCTGTGCGTACGGTCACGCTCGCCGGAGTTAGCACCGTAAGTCACGGAGACAAACTTCGGCTTCAGGCTGCTGAGACGATCGATAGAGCTCCACAGGGTTTGCTCCATTTCACTGGTGCGCGGCGGGAAAAATTCAAAAGAGACGTTAATCTGGCCGTTTACTTCGGCCAGGCTCTGATTCAGTGCTTCCCGCTGGTTGGCGTGAAAAAAGCTCATACCTTACCTCTATCAATCGCATGTCGTTATCTGTTGTGTTGTGAACTTCTATACGTTTAGACGTCCAGATGTAAAAATGACGGAAAAGCGGAGGGACGTCAATATAAATAATCAACAATAACGGTGAGGTTTGCTCAGGAAAGATGAAGAAAGTTCATGATGGGGGAGACATCCCCTTCCCCAGGACCGAACCCCCTTTGGGTAAAGGGGAAAAAACCGCACCGGGCAGTTTTCTTCCCCTGGGGATGCACGGTGCGGTTTTAATGCCAGCAGAAGTGATGCACAACCTGGGTAATCAGTTCGCGAGTTGGCTTGATGAAGCGGGTCTCCAGATATTCATCCGGCTGGTGGGCCTGGTTGATGGAGCCAGGGCCAAGGACCAGCGTAGGGCAAAGCGTCTGAATAAACGGCGCTTCGGTGCAGTAGTTCACCACGTCGGTTTTCTCACCGAGCAGCTTTTCCACCACTTCAACCAGCTGATGGTCCGGCGGGCATTCGTACCCCGGGATCGGCGGATGCAGTTCGGAGACCGTCAGGCGGCCCGGCCAGCGCTCGCTCACCGGGGCCAGCGCTTCATTCAGAAGGCCGTCGAGATCGCTGAGGGTCATGCCCGGCAGCGGGCGGATGTCCATATGCAGTTCGCAGCAGGCGCAGATGCGGTTCGAGGCATCGCCGCCGTGCAGGCTGCCGAGGTTCAGGGTCGGATACGGCACGGTGAACGCGTCGTAGTGGTAGCGCTCTTTCAGATCGTCGCGCAGGGCCATGATGCGGCCGATGGCGTCATGCATCAGCTCAATGGCGTTCACCCCGCGCGCCGGGTCGCTGGAGTGGCCGGACTGGCCCAGCACGCGCACGGCGGTAGAGATATGGCCTTTGTGCGCGCGGATCGGCTGCAGAGACGTCGGCTCGCCGATGATCGCGCAGTCCGGGCGAATCGACGTGTTTTCAGAGAAGTAGCGCGCGCCCGCCATGCTGGTTTCTTCATCGGCGGTCGCCAGAATGTAGAGCGGTTTTTTCAGCTTCGTCACGTCCACGTCACGCAGCGCGTCGAGGATAAAGGCGAAGAAGCCTTTCATGTCGGCGGTGCCCAGGCCATAGAGCTTGTTGTCGTGCTCGGTCAGGGTGAACGGATCGCGCGTCCAGCGGCCGTCGTCAAACGGCACCGTATCGGTATGACCGGCCAGCAGCAGGCCGCCCGCACCGGTTCCGGTGCTGGCGAGCAGGTTAAATTTGTGGCGGGTTCCGGGGACGGGCTGAACCTCAACGTTAAACCCAAGATCGCTAAACCAACCCGCCAGCAGATTGATTAAAGACTCATTGCTCTGATCCAGCGCTTCTTCCGTTGCGCTGATGGACGGTGTGGCAATCAGGGCGCGGTAGATCTCGATAAATGGCGGTAAGTTCATTTTCATTGTTGACACACCTTAGGTCGTGATAGTATCAATATTCATGCAATAAATGTGAATAAAAATACACTAACGTTGAGCATAAAGGAACCCGATGTTGAATACGCTGATTGTAGGCGCTAGCGGTTATGCGGGCGCAGAGCTTGTAAGCTACGTGAATCGCCATCCACATATGACCATAACCGCTTTGACCGTGTCAGCGCAAAGCAATGATGCAGGAAAGTTAATTTCCGATCTGCATCCGCAGCTTAAGGGCCTGGTCGATCTGCCGCTGCAGCCCATGTCTGACATCAGCGAGTTTACCGACGGCGTCGACGTGGTGTTTTTAGCCACCGCGCACGAGGTTAGCCACGACCTGGCGCCGCAGTTCCTGGCGGCCGGCTGCGTGGTCTTCGACCTTTCCGGCGCGTTCCGCGTGAACGACGGCGCGTTCTACGAAAAATATTACGGTTTCACCCATCAGCATCCGGATCTGCTTGAAAAAGCGGTGTACGGCCTGGCGGAGTGGAGCGCAGACAAACTAAAAGAAGCGGACCTGATTGCCGTGCCGGGCTGCTACCCGACGGCGGCGCAGCTTTCCCTGAAGCCGCTGATCGACGCGGGTCTGCTGGATCTGAGCCAGTGGCCGGTGATCAACGCCACCAGCGGCGTGAGCGGTGCAGGACGCAAGGCCGCTATTTCCAACAGCTTCTGCGAAGTGAGCCTTCAGCCGTATGGCGTGTTTAATCACCGTCATCACCCTGAAATCACGACGCATCTGGGCGCGGACGTCATTTTCACCCCGCACCTGGGCAGCTTCCCGCGCGGGATCCTCGAAACCATTACCTGCCGCCTGAAGCCTGGCGTAACCAAAGAGCAGGTGAGCGAGGCCTTCACCCAGGCGTATGCGGATAAACCGCTGGTGCGCCTGTACGATAAAGGCGTGCCGGCGCTGAAAAACGTGGTCGGCCTGCCGTTCTGCGACATCGGCTTAGCCGTGCAGGGCGAGCACCTGATTGTGGTGGCCGCAGAAGATAACTTACTCAAAGGCGCTGCCGCACAGGCAATGCAGTGTGCAAATATTCGTTTCGGTTTCCCGGAAACGCAGGCTCTTATTTAAGGTGTGATGATGAACCCATTAATTATCAAACTCGGTGGTGTACTGCTGGACAGCGAAGAAGCGCTGGAGCGTCTGTTTACCGCGCTGGTGAACTATCGTGAATCACACCAGCGTCCGCTGGTGATTGTGCACGGTGGCGGCTGCGTGGTGGACGAGCTGATGAAAGGGCTCAACCTGCCGGTGAAAAAGAAGAACGGCCTGCGCGTCACGCCGGCCGATCAGATTGACATCATTACCGGCGCGCTGGCGGGTACGGCGAACAAAACGCTGCTGGCGTGGGCGAAGAAACACCACATCGCGTCCGTTGGCCTCTATCTGGGTGATGGCGACAGCGTAAAAGTGACCCAGCTCGACGAAGAGCTCGGCCACGTTGGACTGGCGCAGCCAGGTTCGCCTAAGCTGATTAACACGCTGCTGGAAGGAGGTTTCCTGCCGGTGGTGAGCTCCATCGGCGTGACCGAAGAGGGTGAGCTGATGAACGTCAACGCGGACCAGGCGGCGACGGCACTGGCGGCAACGCTGGGCGCGGATCTGATCCTGCTCTCCGACGTGAGCGGCATTCTGGACGGCAAAGGCCAGCGCATCGCGGAAATGACGGCTGAGAAAGCGGAGCAGCTGATTGCGCAGGGCATTATCACCGACGGCATGATCGTCAAAGTGAACGCCGCGCTGGATGCCGCACGCACGCTGGGCCGCCCGGTGGATATCGCCTCATGGCGTCACGCGGAACAACTGCCGGCGCTGTTTAACGGCACGCCAATTGGCACGCGTATTCTGGCGTAATCGATTTAATGTTTTGTAGGCCCGGTAAGCGCAGCGCTACCGGGCAATGAAATTCAAAGATATTTAAGGAAGCATGTTATGGCACTTTGGGGTGGGCGTTTTACACAGGCAGCGGATCAGCGGTTCAAACAGTTCAACGACTCTTTGCGCTTCGACTACCGCCTGGCCGAACAGGATATTGTCGGCTCTGTGGCCTGGTCCAAAGCGCTGGTGACGGTGGGCGTACTGACCGCAGACGAACAATTACGGCTGGAAGAAGCGCTGAACAATCTGCTGGAAGAGGTGCGTCTTAACCCACAGCAGATCCTCGAAAGCGATGCTGAAGATATTCACAGCTGGGTGGAAGGCAAACTGATCGACAAAGTCGGTCAGCTGGGTAAAAAGCTGCATACCGGGCGCAGCCGTAACGACCAGGTCGCCACCGACCTGAAGCTGTGGTGTAAAGATACCGTTGGCGAACTGCTGGCGGCTAACCGTCAGCTGCAGAGCGCGCTGGTGGAAACCGCGCAGAACAACCAGGACGCGGTGATGCCGGGTTATACCCACCTGCAGCGCGCCCAGCCGGTGACCTTCGCGCACTGGTGTCTGGCCTACGTTGAGATGCTGGCGCGTGACGAAAGCCGTCTGCAGGATACCCTGAAACGTCTGGACGTCAGCCCGCTGGGCAGCGGCGCGCTGGCCGGCACGGCGTATGAAATCGACCGCGAACAGCTGGCTGGCTGGCTGGGCTTTGCCTCCGCCACCCGTAACAGCCTGGACAGCGTGTCCGACCGCGACCACGTGCTGGAGCTGCTCTCGAATGCCTCTATCGGCATGGTGCACCTGTCGCGCTTTGCTGAAGACCTGATTTTCTTTAACTCTGGCGAAGCGGGCTTCGTCGAGCTGTCCGACCGCGTGACCTCAGGTTCATCCCTGATGCCGCAGAAGAAAAACCCGGACGCGCTGGAGCTGATCCGCGGCAAATGTGGCCGCGTGCAGGGCGCGCTGACCGGCATGATGATGACACTGAAAGGGCTGCCGCTGGCGTACAACAAAGACATGCAGGAAGACAAGGAAGGGCTGTTCGACGCGCTCGACACCTGGCTGGACTGTTTGCACATGGGCGCGCTGGTGCTGGACGGCATTCAGGTGAAACGTCCGCGCTGTCAGGAAGCGGCGCAGCAGGGCTATGCGAACTCTACCGAACTGGCGGATTATCTGGTGGCGAAAGGCGTACCGTTCCGCGAAGCGCACCACATTGTGGGTGAAGCGGTGGTGGAAGCGATTCGTCAGGGTAAACCGCTGGAAGATCTGGCGCTGGCCGACCTGCAGAAGTTCAGCGCGGTTATCGGGGATGATGTGTATCCGATCCTTGCGCTGCAGTCTTGCCTGGATAAACGTGCCGCGAAAGGCGGCGTGTCGCCTAAGCAGGTGGCGCAGGCGATAGCGGATGCGAAAAACCGGTTGGTTTAATCTGTCCTGACAGGTGCCCTCTCCCACTGTACAGTCCGGGGAGAGGGCCAGGGTGAGGAGTTACAGCAGCTTAGCCAGACGGTTGATGTCGGACTGAATGGCTCCAGCGGTGACATCGCGCCCCGCGCCCGGACCACGGATCACCAGCGGGTTATCGCGATACCAGCGGCTTTCGATGGCGAAGACGTTATCGCACGGCAGCAGCGCCGCCAGCGGATGTTCAGGACGCACCGCCTCGACGCCGACTCGCGCTTTTCCGTTGGCCTCGAAACGCGCCACGTAGCGCAGCACCAGCCCCATCTCGTTCGCCGCCTCCAGACGCTGTACCATCTGCTCGTTAAGCTCTTCACCATTTTCAAAGAAATGATCCACAGAACCTTCTTCACAGCCGGCAGGCACCAGCGATTCGACGCGTACGGCATCCGGTTCGATATCGTAACCGGCTTCACGCGCCAGGATCACCAGCTTACGCATCACGTCTTTGCCGGAAAGGTCAACGCGCGGATCGGGCTCGGTTAAGCCCTGCTGCCACGCCTGATCCACCAGGTCGGTGAACGGGACGGTGCCGTCAAACTGCAGGAACAGCCAGGAGAGCGTGCCGGAGAAGATACCGCTCAGCGCCAGAATGCTGTCGCCGCTTTCAATCAGGTCACGCACGGTGTGGTTAACCGGCAGGCCAGCCCCAACGGTAGCGTTATAGAGCCAGTGGCGCCCCGTTTTTTCAAACGCGTCGTGGATCTGGCGGTATTTATCGGTACTGCTTGCCCCAGCCAGCTTGTTGGCGCTGATGACGTGGAAACCGTGGCTGGCGAAATCCAGGTACTGATCGGCAAGCTGTTCGCTGGCGGTAACGTCCAGCACCACCAGATCGTCATACGGGTGTGCGCGCATCCACAGGAACAGCGACTCTTCATCCTGCTCAACCGCTTCATCGTTAAAGAACGCAAGCGCGCGGCTGGCATCCAGCCCTTCGTAGTTCAGGAGGCTGCGGCGGCTGTCCACCACGCCCGCAAGAATGAATTCAAATCCGGTACGCGCCGAGAGCGTCACCTGTTCGCGGGCAAACAGTTCCAGCCAGCGGGAACCGATGTTGCCTTTCCCGAACAGCACCAGACCGATGCGCTTTTCCGCGCGGAACAGGGAGGTGTGCAGACCCTGAATCAGGCTCTCGGTTGGCCCTTTGCGCAGGACGGCAACCAGGCTGATGCCCTCTTCCGACTGCCAGGTGAATTCCACCGGCTGGCCTTTCAGCTGCTGCCAGAAGCGGTGGCAGTGCAGCGGGTTACGGGTGACGCCCGCGCCCACCATCGCCACCAGCGCGAGCCCCTGACGCAGGCGAAGCTCGCCCGGCAGGCCCGCTTCATCCAGAATTTTCAGCGCGCTGTCCGCCACTTCAGCGGTATAGCAGAACTGCAGCAGCTGGCGATCGTTATGCACGCCAACGGCCAGCGGACGCACCTGGGCGCGTTTCAGGATCGTGTCGATCTCTTTATGCGCCAGCTTGAAGTCCTGGCCCGCAGGCACCTGGAACTCAATCAGGCAGATGTCGTCGTGGCTGGTGACAATACGCGCCCCGGTACCGGACGCCAGCACGCGCTCAATGCGCGTGGAGCCTTGATCCGGGGTGTAACTGCAGCGCAGCTGGAGGTCGATATCGCTGCCGGAAACCGGCTGCAGCGTACGGGCGTGCAGCACCGGCGCAGCCAGACGCGCCAGCTCGCTGGCTTCGTCGAGACGCAGCAGCGGCAGCAGGCAGGCATCTTTTACTTTGCGCGGGTCAGCGCTGTACACACCGGCTACGTCGCTCCAGATGGTGACGCGGGACACGCCCGCCAGGGCACCAATCTGCGTTGCCGAGTAGTCCGAACCGTTACGGCCCAGCAGCACGGTTTCACCCGCGTTGCTGCGGCTGATAAAGCCGGTGACGACAATACGTTTGCCCGGGTGCTGCACCAGCAGCTGTTGCAGCAGCGGGTAGGACAACCCTTCATCCACCTGCGGCTGCGCGGCGCGTTCGGCGCGCAGGAAATCACGCGCGTCGAGCCAGGCCGCTTCCACGCCCAGGTGTTGCAGCACGGCGGCCATCAGGCGCGCGGACCACACTTCACCGTGGCCCACCACTTCGGCATACACCGCGTCGGTAATTCCGCTGTCCAGCAGGGCAGCCAGACGCTCAAGGTCATGCGTAAAGGCGCCGATCAGCCCGTCCGCCACGTCCGCAGGCAGCAGGCCGGCAATTAGCTCGCTCTGGTAACGGCGTAAGGACTGTTGCACCTGATGCGCAGAAAGGCGATCGGTCTGGCTCAGCTTCAGCCAGCTAATCAACTGGTTGGTGGTGCTGCCCGCCGCCGAGACAACCATCATGTCACCCGGCTGTGAATATTCCGTCATGATCCCTGCAACGCGCAGATAACATTTCACATCAGCAAGACTACTACCACCAAACTTGTGCAGTTGACGACCCTTCGCCCCTGCCTGCGCTATCACACTCATGATTACCCCTTGGCTGCGATCCGGAAGGCATTTTCCAGATCGGCAATTAAATCTTCAGAATCTTCAATGCCGGTTGAGATACGTAGCAGCGTCTCAGAAATTCCGGCGGCGGCACGTGCTTCCGGTGCCATACCTGCGTGCGTCATGGTC
The DNA here is from genome assembly GCF_024702055.1 of Enterobacter sp. HG048. NCBI lineage: Bacteria > Pseudomonadati > Pseudomonadota > Gammaproteobacteria > Enterobacterales > Enterobacteriaceae > Enterobacter > Enterobacter sp. HG048. The sequence goes on along the minus strand of NZ_JANLIZ010000017.1, from coordinate 75,396 downwards.
GCGGCGTGGGAGATCAAGCTTTCAACCCCACCTAAGGATTCCGCCAGCGTAAACAATGACAGCCCGCTCAGGAAGCGACGCAGCGTTTGCTCGTCACCGTCCAGTTCAAAACTTAACATCGCGCCAAATCCCTTCTGCTGGCGCGCGGCAATCTCGTGCCCCTGGTTTTCCGGCAGCGACGGGTGATAGAGCTTCTTCACCAGCGGCTGGGTTTTCAGGAAATCGACAATCGCCTGGGCATTGCGCTGCGCCACTTCCATTCGCGGCGACAGCGTACGAATGCCGCGCAACAGCAGATAGCTGTCGAAGGCACCCGCGGTGACGCCAATATTATTGGCCCACCATGCCAGTTCGGTGACAACGTCGGGATCTTTGGCAATCACCACGCCCGCCACCACATCAGAATGGCCGTTCAGATATTTAGTGCATGAATGCAATACCAGATCGGCACCCAGTGTGAGTGGGTTCTGAAGGGCCGGACTGAGGAACGTATTATCCACTACACTTATCGCTCCCGCATCCCTTGCGAGCTGACAAATTTTCGCAATATCGACAACGCGCAACAATGGATTGCTTGGACTTTCCACCAGAACCAGCTTCGGCTGCTCTTCCAGGGCCTGTTTCAGCGCCCGTTCGTCGTTTTGATCGACAAACAGCACGCGATAGCAGCCGCGTTTCGCCAGGCTATCAAACAGGCGATAGCTGCCGCCGTAGCAGTCGTGCGGCGCAACCAGCAGGTCACCTGGTTTCAGGAACACCGTGGTCACCAGGTGAATGGCGGACATCCCCGTATTGGTTAATACTGCACCTGCGCCACCTTCCAGCTCGGCCAGCGCGCGCTGGGTCACGTCACGCGTAGGGTTGCCACGACGCGAATAATCATGCGCGCGGGGTTCATTAAATCCGGTGAAGTTATAGGTACTGGAAAGATGAATCGGCGGGACAACGCAGCCGTACTGCTCGTCATCATTTAATCCGCTACGCACTGCAATAGTGGCCTGTTTACGCGTCATGGTGAGGGCTTCCTGGCGAATGAGGTGAAAAGTCAGGCACCAGAGTAAACATTGAAAGTATGGACGTCAATACATCTGGACATCTAAACTTCTTTGCGTATAGATTGAGCAAAGCGCAAATAGCCGTTAAAATTATATGCTTTAGTGCACGCTGCAGCGGCAATATCCGTGCCACGGTATCGTCTCTACGGTAAACTAGACAAGATTGCGGTTCAAAACGGGTGGTTACAGGTTTTGCACCTTTAAATAAATGACTGAGAGGATTAAAGGTATCTCATGGCTGAATGGAGCGGCGAATATATCAGCCCATACGCTGAGCACGGTAAGAAGAGTGAGCAAGTAAAGAAAATTACGGTTTCCATTCCTCTGAAGGTGTTGAAGATCCTCACCGATGAACGTACGCGTCGTCAGGTGAACAACCTGCGCCACGCGACCAACAGCGAACTGCTGTGCGAAGCGTTTCTGCATGCGTTTACCGGTCAACCGTTGCCGAACGATGAAGATCTGCGCAAAGAGCGTAGTGATGAAATCCCGGAAGAGGCGAAAGTCATCATGCGTGAACTGGGCATTGACCCGGAGACGTGGGAATACTAACTGCGGTGCGATCCCGCTGAGATTACTCAGCGGGATGGTTTCTTAGAAGTTGTAGCCTAAACCCACGCGCAGACGCGTCTGGCGGTCGTCGCTGGTGGCGGTGTTATAGCCGGAAGAGACGTTGCCCACTTCCACAAATGGGATCCACGAGTCGATGTTATACGCCACGCGGAAGTTATATTCGTAATCTTCTTTTTTATTGTTATACAGGTCTTCATTGTCGGCGAATTTATAAATGCCGTTTAACTCGAACATCCAGCCATCAATATTATAACCCAGCCACATTTCCGGACGATAAACCATACGGTCATCTTTACCATCAGCATTACGGCGGGTGTATTCCGTACGATAACGAAACGCCGTCCACCAGCTGCCATTAATATTATACTGCACGCGCAGATAAGGCTTATAGATGGCCATGTCATCACCCATTTCAACGGCGATGCCCGGCTGCCAGATAAAACCTTGCCAGGTAAATTGATAGCTTGCGGTATATTCGTTGCTGTTACTTTCCATATTATTAAGCGCGTCGTTAGACTGCTTGTTATCGGAGCGCGATACCGCCTCAACCGCTACGCCAAAGCCAGTGCCAAAGCGGTGTGACATGTACACACGGTCATAGTTACGCCCATCGTCGTAATACTCGTGTCGGTAATCCACATATCCCGCCTGCGCCGCGCACGATATTAACGGAAGCACAAATAAGAGTTGCTTCAATTTCATAATATTTCCCTCGAAGTAAACGCGCCCTGAAAGCCACTGTGTCGTCATGGCAAATAAGAATGTATGACGGGCGCAGTGTAAGTTTACGAAACGAGAGAAACCTTTTAATTTTTGACACCCCCGTCAAAAGGATGGCAAAGAATTAAAGAAATGAGAGATGCAGTTCACTATCCGTTAAAGAATAAACCAGACAAATATATTTAATACAATGATACGTAATTAATTATTTTAGATATAAATGTTAAGAGGTGACTTATTCAGAAGGGATATTACAGGCACAAAAAAACCGCCCGAAGGCGGTTTTTCCTGGATGCTTATTTAGCGCCCGGGATGCTGAAACGCTTGTTGAAGCGGTCAACACGGCCACCGGTTGCAACGTCACGCTGCTTACCAGTGTAGAACGGGTGGCATTTACCGCACACGTCCAGGTTCAGATCGTGACCCACGGTAGAGCGGATCTGGATAGAGTTACCGCAAGAACAGTTTGCAGTAATCATTTCGTATTTCGGGTGAATATCTTTTTTCATGGGAGAACCTCAGTTAAGGCCGCGTCGCTCTTCCAGCCCTAACGCCAGACACCACGCGATGTTGATTGTAAGTTCTTTGGCGTAAAGTACACCAAAGGCGGCGAATCATACAGAATTTGACCAACGTATGCAAACTGATCCGCACGCCGCTTTCACTAATGTGTATACTAACGCGCCACTTTTCAAGTCAGGAAGATTCGATGCCCGTCGCTCACGTTGCCCTGCCCGTTCCGCTTCCCCGCACCTTTGACTACCTGCTGCCTGACAGCATGAGCGCCAAAGCGGGCTGCCGCGTGACCGTGCCGTTTGGCAAACAGCAGCGCGTGGGGATCGTCGTCTCCGTCAGCGATAAAAGCGAATTACCGCTTAACGAGCTGAAGTCGGTCGTTGAGGTGCTGGACAGCGAGCCGGTTTACTCTACCAGCACCTGGCGACTGCTGCTGTGGGCGGCGGATTATTATCATCACCCGATTGGCGACGTCCTGTTCCATGCCCTGCCAATTATGCTGCGTCAGGGCAAGAGCGCCAGCCACGCGCCGATGTGGTACTGGTTTGCTACCGAGCAGGGTCAGGCCGTGGATATCAACAGCCTGAAGCGTTCGCAGAAACAGCAGCAGGCGCTGGCGGCGCTGCGTCAGGGGAAAATCTGGCGGCATCAGGTCGACGAGCTTGAGGTCAGCGAAACGGCGCTACAGGCATTAAGAAAGAAAGGGCTGAGCGAACTGGCCAGCGAAGCCCCTGCTCTTTACGACTGGCGGGAGAGTTTCTCTGTTTCAGGGGATCGCCTGCGTTTGAATACCGAGCAGGCCACCGCCGTGGGCGCGATTCATAGCGCCTCCGATCATTTCTCTGCCTGGCTGCTGGCGGGAGTCACCGGTTCCGGCAAGACCGAAGTCTATCTGAGCGTGCTGGAAAACGTGCTCGCGCAGGGCAAACAGGCGCTGGTGATGGTGCCGGAAATTGGCCTGACGCCGCAAACCATCGCCCGATTCCGCGAGCGCTTTAACGCGCCGGTTGAGGTGCTGCACTCCGGCCTGAACGACAGCGAACGCCTAAGCGCCTGGCTGAAAGCGAAAAACGGCGAAGCGGCGATTGTGATCGGCACCCGCTCGTCGCTGTTTACGCCGTTTAAAAATCTTGGCGTTATCGTGATCGACGAAGAGCACGACAGCTCCTATAAACAGCAGGAAGGCTGGCGCTACCACGCCCGCGATCTGGCGGTTTATCGCGCGCACAGCGAGCAGATCCCTATTATTCTCGGCTCCGCCACGCCTGCGCTCGAAACGCTGCACAACGTGCGCCAGCGCAAATACCACATGCTGCGCCTGACGCGCCGGGCGGGGAATGCCCGTCCGGCCATTCAGCACGTGCTGGATCTGAAAGGTCAGCAGGTCCAGGCCGGGCTTGCGCCTGCACTCATTACCCGCATGCGCCAGCACCTGCAGGCGGGGAATCAGGTCATTCTGTTTCTGAACCGCCGCGGATTCGCCCCCGCGCTGCTGTGCCACGACTGCGGCTGGATTGCCGAGTGCCCGCGCTGTGACCACTACTATACCTTCCACCAGGCCCAGCGGCATTTGCGCTGTCACCACTGCGACAGCCAGCGTCCGGTTCCTCGCCAGTGCCCGTCGTGTGGTTCAACGCATATCGTGCCGGTGGGGCTGGGAACGGAACAGCTGGAACAGGCGCTTGGTCCTTTCTTCCCGGACGTGCCTATTTCGCGTATCGACCGGGACACTACCAGCCGCAAGGGCGCGCTGGAACAACAGCTGGCGGAAGTGCATCGCGGCGGCGCGCGCATCCTGATTGGCACCCAGATGCTGGCGAAAGGCCACCACTTCCCGGACGTGACGCTGGTCGCCCTGCTGGACGTGGACGGCGCGCTGTTCTCGGCAGATTTCCGCTCAGCCGAGCGCTTCGCCCAGCTTTATACCCAGGTGGCAGGACGTGCCGGTCGCGCCGGTAAACAGGGCGAAGTGGTGTTGCAAACTCACCATCCTGAGCACCCGCTGCTGCAAACCCTGCTGCATAAAGGCTATGACGCTTTTGCCGAGCAGGCGCTGGCCGAACGCCAGACCATGCAGCTGCCGCCGTGGACCAGCCACGTCATCATCCGCGCGGAAGACCATAACAACCAGCAGGCGCCGCTTTTCCTGCAGCAGCTGAGAAACCTCCTGCAGGCCAGCCCGCTGGTGGATAATCAGCTGTGGATCCTGGGCCCGGTGCCGGCACTCGCACCAAAGCGCGGCGGACGTTTCCGCTGGCAAATCTTACTTCAGCACCCCTCACGTGTTCGCCTGCAGCATATCGTCAGCGGCACGCTGGCGCTCATCAACACGCTACCGGAAGCGCGAAAAGTGAAGTGGGTACTGGACGTCGATCCCATCGAAGGCTGAAGCTGGATCGAAAAATTTAACGCTCCTCACACTTTTTATGAAAATTCTGTAACCGATTCCATTAACTATCTGTAAAAATGGTGATGTCAGAAGTTCGGTGTTCAGTCGAGGAGAAGACGTTGAAGTCCAGGAAAGAGGTTGCCACAGCGACCATGAAAGACGTTGCCGAGAAAGCACAAGTCTCAACGGCAACCGTGTCCCGCGCATTAATGAACCCGGATAAAGTCTCCCAGGCGACCCGTAACCGAGTGGAGCAGGCTGCGCTTGAAGTGGGCTATTTCCCGCAGGCGATGGGGCGTAACGTCAAACGCAACGAGTCACGCACCATTCTGGTAATTGTGCCGGACATCTGTGACCCTTTCTTCAGCGAGATTATCCGCGGTATTGAAGTCACCGCCGCGGAACAGGGTTACCTGGTGCTGATTGGCGACTGCGCTCACCAGAACCAGCAGGAAAAGACCTTCATCGATCTCATTATCACCAAGCAGATCGACGGCATGCTGCTGCTTGGCTCTCGCCTGCCGTTTGATGCCAGCATTGAAGAGCAGCGTAATTTACCGCCGATGGTGATGGCCAACGAGTTTGCGCCAGAGCTGGAGCTGCCGACCGTCCATATTGATAACCTCACCGCCGCGTTCAACGCCGTAAACTATCTCCAGGAGCTGGGGCATAAGCGCATTGGCTGTATTGCCGGGCCGGAAGAGATGCCGCTGTGCCACTATCGCTTACAGGGCTACGTTCAGGCGCTGCGCCGTACCGGCGTCACCGTCGATCCTCACTACATTGCGCGCGGTGACTTTACCTTCGCAGCGGGTGGACAAGCGCTTGAGAAACTTCTGGATCTGCCTGAGCCGCCAACCGCCGTATTTTGTCACAGCGACGTGATGGCGCTGGGCGCATTGTCGTACGCCAAACGCCGCGGCCTGCGGATACCGAAAGATTTATCCATCATCGGATTCGATAATATTTCGCTTTCGGAATTTTGCGATCCGCCGCTCTCAACGGTCGCTCAGCCGCGCTATCAGATCGGCCGCGAAGCGATGCTTCTTCTGCTGGATCAGCTTCACGGTCAAACAGTTAGCAGCGGCTCGCGGTTGCTGGACTGCGAACTGATTGTCCGCGGCACTACCCAGGCATTGACTTAAAGTAAACGTCTTTCGGATACCCTTATCTGGTCAAAGCCCCGCCGCTTAAGTAACATGGCGGACTGACGAACGAATAAATACAGCGAAACGATAGTGGCACAACGAGATTATGTACGTCGCGGCCAGCCGGCACCTTCGCGACGCAAAAAGAGTAGCTCAAGGAAAAAGCAACGTAACCTGCCTGCTGTCTCGCCAGCAATGGTCGCTATTGCTGCGGCTGTAGTCGTCGCCTTTATTGGTGGCCTGTACTTTATCACGCACCATAAAAAAGAAGAGTCCGAGGCGCTTCAGGCCAGCAAAGTTGCCGGAAATGGCCTTCCTCCGAAGCCTGAAGAGCGCTGGCGCTATATCAAAGAGCTGGAAAGCCGCCAGCCCGGGGTGCGTGCGCCAACCGAACCTTCTGCGGGTGGTGAAGTGCAGAATGCGAATCAGCTGACGGATGAACAGCGTCAGCTGCTGGCCCAAATGCAGGCCGATATGCGCCAGCAGCCTACGCAGCTGAACGAAGTGCCGTGGAATGAGCAGACGCCGGCACAGCGCCAGCAAACGCTGCAGCGACGTCAGGCGCAACAGCAGATCCAGCAGCAGCAACAACAGCAGCAGTGGGCGCAAACCCAGCCGGTGCAGCAGCCGAAAGCACAGCCGCGGGTAACGGAACAGCCATACCAGCAGCAGACGCGTACGGCGCAGTCTCAGCCTGTCCAGCAGCAGCCGAAAACGCAGCCGCAGAAACAGGCCGCTCAGCCGTATCAGGATCTGCTCCAGACGCCAGCGCATACCACCGCGCAGCAGCCGAAAACGCAGCAGGCCGCGCCGGTGACGAAAGAGACCGAAGCGCCGAAACAGACGGCGGAGAAAAAAGACGAACGCCGCTGGATGGTGCAGTGCGGTTCGTTCAAAGGCGCAGAGCAGGCGGAAACGGTACGTGCGCAGCTGGCCTTTGAAGGGTTTGATTCGCGTATTACTACCAATAACGGCTGGAATCGCGTGGTGATTGGTCCGGTAAAAGGCAAAGAAAATGCCGACGGCACTATTTCGCGGTTGAAAATCGCTGGCCACACAAACTGCATTCGACTCGCCTCCGGGGGTTGAAACCCCCAAAATCCCCCCCATCTATCATTTAATTCAGCCCTGAGCACAGGCTCAGGGCTTCTGTTTCCCGATTCTGTAACCAGGGGGTCTGCTCGTGACAACAATAGTAAGTGTACGCCGTAACGGCCATGTGGTAATCGCCGGTGATGGCCAGGCCACGCTGGGTAATACCGTCATGAAAGGCAACGTGAAGAAAGTGCGCCGTCTCTACAACGACAAAGTGATCGCCGGTTTTGCAGGCGGCACGGCGGACGCCTTCACGCTGTTTGAACTGTTTGAACGCAAACTGGAAATGCACCAGGGTCATCTGGTGAAAGCTGCCGTTGAGCTGGCGAAAGACTGGCGTACCGACCGCATGCTGCGCAAGCTCGAAGCGCTGCTGGCCGTGGCCGATGAAACCGCCTCGCTGATCATCACCGGTAACGGTGACGTGATTCAGCCGGAAAATGACCTGATTGCCATTGGCTCTGGCGGCCCTTATGCCCAGGCTGCAGCCCGCGCGCTGTTGGAAAATACCGACATGAACGCGCGTGATATCGCGGTGAAGGCGTTGGATATTGCAGGTGATATCTGCATTTATACCAACCACAACCACACCATCGAAGAATTGACCTCCAAAGCGTAAGGATCTCCCATGTCTGAAATGACCCCACGCGAAATTGTCAGCGAACTGAACAAACACATTATCGGCCAGGATAACGCCAAGCGTTCCGTGGCTATCGCTCTGCGTAACCGCTGGCGTCGTATGCAGCTTGACGAAGAGCTGCGCCACGAAGTTACGCCGAAAAACATTCTGATGATCGGCCCGACCGGCGTCGGTAAAACCGAAATCGCCCGTCGTCTGGCGAAGCTGGCTAACGCGCCGTTCATCAAAGTTGAAGCCACCAAGTTCACCGAAGTGGGCTATGTGGGTAAAGAAGTGGACTCCATCATCCGCGATCTGACCGACTCGGCGATCAAAATGGTGCGCGTCCAGGCGATCGAGAAAAACCGCTATCGTGCGGAAGAGATGGCGGAAGAGCGTATTCTCGACGTGCTGATCCCACCGGCAAAGAACAACTGGGGCCAGGCAGAGCAGCAGGCGGAACCGTCCGCTGCGCGTCAGGCGTTCCGCAAGAAGCTGCGTGAAGGCCAGCTGGACGACAAAGAGATTGAGATCGATCTTGCTGCCGCGCCAATGGGTGTGGAAATCATGGCGCCTCCGGGCATGGAAGAGATGACCAGCCAGCTGCAGTCCATGTTCCAGAACCTGGGCGGCCAGAAGCAAAAAACGCGTAAGCTGAAAATCAAAGACGCGATGAAGCTGCTGATTGAAGAAGAAGCGGCGAAGCTGGTAAACCCGGAAGAGCTGAAGCAGGACGCTATCGACGCGGTTGAGCAGCACGGTATCGTGTTTATCGACGAAATCGACAAAATTTGTAAGCGCGGCGGCAACAGCTCCGGCCCGGACGTGTCCCGCGAAGGCGTTCAGCGTGACCTGCTGCCGCTGGTTGAAGGCTGCACCGTCTCCACCAAGCACGGCATGGTGAAAACGGACCACATCCTGTTTATCGCATCAGGTGCCTTCCAGGTTGCCAGCCCGTCGGATCTGATCCCCGAACTGCAGGGGCGTCTGCCGATTCGCGTTGAGCTGCAGGCGCTGACCACCGAAGATTTCGAACGTATCCTGACCGAGCCAAACGCCTCTGCTACCGTACAGTACAAAGCGCTGATGGCGACCGAAGGCGTGAACCTCGAGTTCACCGAAGACGGCATCAAGCGTATTGCCCAGGCCGCATGGCAGGTCAACGAAACCACCGAGAACATCGGTGCGCGTCGTCTGCACACGGTGCTGGAACGCCTCGTGGAAGATATCTCTTACGACGCGAGCGACCTGAACGGTCAAACCGTTACCATTGACGCAGAATATGTGAGTAAACATCTGGATGCGTTAGTGGCAGATGAAGATCTGAGCCGTTTTATCCTATAATCGCGGTTACTGGATTCTCATCACGTTTAATGGGGGCTAATGCCCCCATTTTTATTGGCTAAATACTTATGACTGACATCAGCCGTACTCAGGCGTGGCTCGAAAGTCTGCGCCCTAAAACACTTCCTCTGGCCTTCGCCGCGATTATCGTCGGTACCGCCCTTGCCTGGTGGCAGGGTTATTTTGATCCGCTGGTCGCCGCGCTGGCACTGATTACCGCGGGCCTGCTGCAAATCCTCTCCAATCTCGCCAACGACTACGGCGACGCGGTAAAAGGCAGCGACAAGCCGGACCGCATAGGGCCGCTGCGCGGAATGCAGAAAGGGGTGATTACCCAGGCGCAGATGAAACGCGCGTTGATTATCACCGTGGCGCTGATCTGCGTATCCGGCCTGGGGCTGGTGACGGTGGCATCTAAGACCACCAGCGATTTTATTGGCTTCCTGGTGCTGGGTTTACTGGCCATTATCGCGGCCATCACCTACACCGTCGGCACGCGTCCTTACGGTTATATTGGGTTAGGGGATATCTCCGTACTGGTGTTCTTCGGCTGGCTGAGCGTGATGGGAAGCTGGTACCTGCAGGCGCATACGGTGATCCCTGCCCTGTTCCTGCCCGCGACCGCCTGCGGTCTGCTGGCGACGGCGGTGCTCAACATCAATAACCTGCGCGATATCGACAGCGATCGCGAGAACGGCAAAAACACCCTGGCGGTTCGTCTGGGGCCGGTCAATGCGCGCCGCTATCACGCCTGCCTGCTCATTGGCGCGCTGGTTTGCCTGGCGCTGTTTAACCTGATCTCCTTGCAGAGCCTGTGGGGCTGGCTGTTTGTGCTTGCCGCGCCGCTGCTCATTAAGCAGGCCCGCTTTGTGATGCGTGAACTCAGTCCGTCCGCCATGCCGCCGATGCTGGAGCGCACGGTAAAAGGCGCGTTGCTGACTAACCTGTTGTTCGTCATCGGGATTGTGTTAAGCCAGACGCTCAGTTAGCTGACAAATATCAATTAACAATTGATGATTTTGCCAACAACGCATTTCGCACGATATACTGAACACATTCGCAGCAACTGAGCGTTAAACCTATGAAATACGATACCTCCGAGCTTTGTGACATCTACCAGGAAGATGTCAACGTCGTTGAACCGCTGTTCTCCAACTTTGGTGGGAGGTCGTCGTTTGGCGGTCAAATCGTCACGGTGAAATGTTTCGAGGACAACGGGTTGCTGTACGATCTGCTCGAACAGAATGGCCGCGGTCGCGTTCTGGTGGTCGACGGCGGCGGTTCCGTGCGCCGTGCGTTAATTGATGCTGAACTGGCTGGCATTGCCGTGCAGAACGAGTGGGAAGGCCTTGTGGTGTACGGTTCCGTGCGCCAGGTGGACGATCTGGAAGACCTGGATATCGGGATTCAGGCCATCGCGGCCATACCGGTAGGGGCAGCGGGTGACGGCATCGGCGAAAGCGACGTGCGCGTCAATTTCGGCGGCGTGACCTTCTTCTCCGGGGACCATCTCTACGCCGATAATACCGGCATTATCCTTTCCGAAGACCCGCTGGATATCGAGTAGTAAAAAGTCAGCGAGAACCATAAAAAAACCGCCAACAGCAACGTGGCGGTTTTTTTGTCACTCGGGATTCGCGATCCGTTAGGAAGATCAGACCTCTTCCATACGTCCCAGCAGCGCCTGCAGGCGATCCTGCCAGCCGTTCTGCTGTTCGCGCAGCTGGTTGTTTTCGCGCTCCAGTTCCTCGCGGCCGTGCTGAGCGTTCTGAACTTCCTGCGCCAGGCTGTTGTTCTTCTCTTTCAGCTCTTCAATTTCCATCTGCAGCAGGGTGATGGTGTCAATCGCCTGCTGTACTTTCGATTCCAGTTTCTCAAACACTTCTAAAGACATGATGCTACCTCTCCTGAATTGCAAGGCGACGCTTTAACATAAACGCGCACGACATATACCGTCGATTGTATGGAGCGCGGCGCTCTGTGTCCAGCGACACACCGCGCAGATCGCGGTTTGCAACACTTTTAGGTCTGGTCCTGGTGTGTTCGCGTCATATACCCCTAAATTGTTAACTGATTCGTTAATGAAATGATTCAGCTCACATTCCTGTACTGATGCAAAAATGTGCTTTATGGCGCGAAAACGCTCATTTTATTGACACAGACCACACATTTTGATTTCGATATTTCTCGTTTTTGCTCGTTAACGATAAATTAACACTATGTCTACAGGGCATCGTGGCTGTCACGGGCGGCCATGCTAACAATAAACATTCATCTCTTCAGGATTCCGATTATGAGTCAGACATCAACCTTAAAAGGCCAGTGCATTGCCGAGTTCCTTGGTACCGGGTTGTTGATATTCTTCGGAGTGGGCTGTGTCGCTGCACTGAAAGTGGCGGGTGCCAGTTTTGGTCAGTGGGAAATCAGTATCATCTGGGGTCTGGGTGTGGCGATGGCCATCTACCTGACTGCAGGAGTTTCCGGTGCACATCTTAACCCGGCTGTGACCATCGCGCTGTGGCTGTTCGCGTGCTTCGATGGACGCAAAGTTGTTCCTTTCATCATTTCTCAGTTTGCCGGCGCCTTTTGCGCAGCGGCGTTAGTTTACGGGCTTTATTACAATCTTTTCATCGACTTCGAACAGACGCATCATATGGTGCGCGGCAGCGTCGAAAGTCTGGATCTGGCTGGCATCTTCTCAACCTATCCGAACCCGCATATCAATTTTGTGCAGGCGTTCGCAGTTGAAATGGTGATTACCGCTATTCTGATGGGCGTCATTATGGCGCTGGGCGATGACGGCAACGGCATTCCGCGTGGCCCGCTGGCCCCGCTGCTGATTGGCCTGCTGATTGCGGTTATCGGCGCATCAATGGGTCCACTGACCGGCTTCGCGATGAACCCGGCGCGTGACCTGGGGCCAAAAACCTTCGCCTTCTTCGCTGGATGGGGCGACGTCGCCTTCACCGGTGGCAAAGACATTCCTTACTTCCTGGTTCCGCTGTTCGGGCCAATCGTAGGGGCGGCGCTGGGTGCATTCGGCTATCGCAAATTAATTGGTCGCCACTTACCGTGCGACACCTGTGTGGAAGAGGAGAAGGAAACGACTTCTACCGCACAACAAAAAGCTTCGCTGTAATCTGACTACGGGACACATACCATGACCGAAAAAAAATATATCGTTGCGCTCGACCAGGGCACTACCAGCTCCCGCGCTGTCGTAATGGATCATGACGCGAACATCGTCAGCGTGTCACAGCGCGAATTTGAGCAAATTTATCCTCGTCCAGGCTGGGTAGAGCATGACCCAATGGAGATTTGGGCGTCACAAAGCTCCACGCTGGTCGAAGTGCTGGCAAAAGCCGACATCAGCTCCGACGAGATTGCCGCCATCGGTATCACCAACCAGCGTGAAACCACCGTGGTCTGGGAGCGCGAAACCGGTAAGCCCATTTACAACGCTATCGTCTGGCAGTGCCGCCGTACATCCGAGATCTGCGAACAGCTGAAGCGCGACGGTATGGAAGAGTACGTGCGCAGCGCCACCGGTCTGGTGGTTGACCCGTATTTCTCCGGCACCAAAGTGAAATGGATCCTCGACCACGTAGAAGGTTCACGCGAGCGTGCTAAACGCGGCGAGCTGCTGTTCGGTACCGTCGATACCTGGCTTATCTGGAAGATGACCCAGGGACGCGTTCACGTCACCGATTACACCAACGCCTCGCGTACCATGCTGTTCAACATCAACACCCTGGAGTGGGATGACAAGATGCTGGACGCGCTGGACATTCCGCGCGCGATGCTGCCTGAAGTGCGTAAGTCTTCAGAAGTGTACGGCCAGACCAACATCGGCGGTAAGGGCGGCACCCGTATTCCTATCGCCGGTATCGCCGGTGACCAGCAGGCGGCGCTGTTCGGCCAGCTGTGCGTCAAGGAAGGGATGGCGAAGAACACCTACGGCACCGGCTGCTTTATGCTGATGAACACCGGTGAGAAAGCGGTGAAATCAGAAAACGGCCTGCTGACCACCATCGCCTGCGGCCCGCGCGGCGAAGTGAACTATGCGCTGGAAGGTGCGGTGTTCATGGCCGGTGCGTCCATTCAGTGGCTGCGCGACGAGATGAAGCTCATCAGCGATGCGTTCGATTCCGAGTACTTCGCGACCAAAGTGAAAGACACCAACGGCGTGTACGTGGTGCCTGCGTTCACCGGTCTGGGCGCACCGTACTGGGATCCGTATGCACGCGGCGCAATTTTTGGCCTGACGCGCGGTGTGAACTCTAACCACATTATTCGCGCTACTCTCGAATCCATCGCCTACCAGACGCGCGACGTGCTGGAAGCGATGCAGGCTGACTCCGGCATTCGTCTGCACGCCCTGCGCGTGGACGGCGGTGCGGTAGCGAATAACTTCCTGATGCAGTTCCAGTCCGACATTCTGGGCACCCGCGTTGAGCGCCCTGAAGTGCGTGAAGTCACGGCGCTGGGCGCGGCGTACCTTGCCGGTCTGGCGGTAGGCTTCTGGCAGAACCTGGACGAGCTGCAGGAAAAAGCGGTTATCGAACGCGAATTCCGCCCGGGCATCGAAACCACCGAGCGTAACTTCCGCTACAGCGGCTGGAAAAAAGCGGTGAAACGCGCCCTGGCGTGGGAAGAGCACGACGAGTAATCCCCCTCACCCTAACCCTCTCCCCATAGGGGAGAGGGGACTTAAAACCCCCCTCCCCACTCTGTGATAAACTTCGTGCAATTCCTTTTGATTGTACGAGTACCTCATGAAACGTGAACTTGCTATCGAGTTTTCCCGCGTCACCGAAGCGGCCGCCCTCGCAGGCTATAAATGGCTGGGTCGTGGCGACAAAAATACCGCAGACGGCGCGGCCGTCCATGCCATGCGCATTGTGCTTAACCAGGTCAACATTGACGGCACCATCGTGATCGGCGAAGGCGAGATCGACGAAGCGCCGATGCTCTATATCGGTGAAAAAGTCGGTACCGGCAAAGGCGATGCCGTGGATATCGCGGTCGACCCGATCGAAGGCACCCGCATGACGGCGATGGGTCAGGCCAATGCGCTAGCGGTGCTGGCCGTGGGCGATAAGGGCTGCTTCCTCAACGCGCCGGACATGTACATGGAAAAGCTGATTGTCGGTCCGGGCGCAAAAGGCGCAATCGACCTTAGCCTGTCGCTGGAAGAGAACCTGCACAACATCGCCAAAGCCCTTGGCAAACCCCTTAGCGAACTCACCGTCACCATTCTGGCGAAACCGCGCCACGACGCCACTATCGCGCAGATGCAAAAGCTCGGCGTGCGCGTGTTTGCCATCCCTGACGGTGACGTTGCCGCCTCGATCCTGACCTGCATGCCGGACAGCGAAGTAGACGTGCTGTACGGCATCGGCGGCGCGCCGGAAGGTGTGGTCTCTGCGGCAGTGATCCGCGCGCTGGATGGCGATATGCAGGCCCGCCTGCTGCCCCGCCATGAGGTGAAAGGCGACAGCGAAGAGAACCGCCGTATTGGGGAAAACGAGCTGGCGCGCTGCGAAGCGATGGGCATCGAGGCCAATAAAGTGCTCGCGCTGGACGAGATGGCGCGTAGCGATAACGTTGTCTTCTCGGCGACCGGCATCACCAAAGGCGATCTGCTGGACGGCATCACCCGCAAGGGCAATATGGCCACCACTGAAACGCTGCTGATCCGCGGTAAATCACGCACCATTCGCCGCATCCAGTCTATCCACTATCTCGACCGCAAAGACCCGGACGTGCAGACGCACATTCTGTAAAACCGTTTGATCGATAGAGCTTTCCGGCCCTGACGGGCTGGAAATTGTCACCACAAGTACGGAAGATAGAACAGAGAAACAGCACAGGAGAAGATCATGGCGGACTGGGTAACAGGTAAAGTCACAAAGGTACAGTTCTGGACCGATGCTCTATTTAGTCTCACCGTACATGCTCCCGTTCACCCGTTTAAAGCCGGGCAATTTGCGAAGCTGGGGCTGGATGTCGACGGCGAGCGCGTGCAGCGCGCCTACTCTTACGTTAACGCGCCTGATAACCCGGATCTCGAGTTCTATCTGGTCACCGTTCCCGACGGTAAGCTCAGCCCGCGCCTTGCCGCCCTTAAGCCCGGCGACGAAGTGCAAATTGTGAGTGAAGCGGCAGGCTTCTTTGTGCTCGAAGAGATCCCTGATTGTGACACGCTCTGGATGCTGGCAACCGGTACGGCCATTGGCCCTTATCTCTCTATTTTGCAGTACGGCAAAGATCTGGAGCGCTTTAAAAACATCGTGCTGGTACACGCTGCGCGCTACGCTGCAGACCTGAGCTATCTGCCGCAAATGCAGGCGCTGGAACAGCAGTACGGCGGAAAGTTAAAGATTCAGACGGTGGTGAGCCGTGAAACCGTAGCAGGAGCGCTTACCGGCCGCGTGCCGGCGCTAATTGAGAGTGGAGCCCTGGAAGACGCGGTGGGGTTGCCGCTGAACGCTGAAACCAGCCACGTCATGCTGTGTGGCAACCCGCAGATGGTGCGGGACACGCAGCAGCTTCTGAAGGATACCCGGCAGATGACGAAACATCTTCGCCGTCGACCGGGCCATATGACCGCCGAACACTACTGGTGATCAGCGGTATTTCACCTCAACGGTGTCTTTACCGTATTTGTTTTCGCTCTGGGTGCCAATAAACGCGCCCAGATCGACAATCATCATTACGAAGATGACCGACGGCAGCAGCCTGCCCACGACCCACGGCAGGATGGACGGCAGCATCGCCCAGTTTCCGGCCACCAGCATCCACGCCAGAATAATCAGAAATGCCCACGCACCGGAACGTCCGCGATCGTGCAGCCGTTTTACGACAACCGCCGCCGTTGGCCATAGCAGGCAGACCAGCGCGAAGGCCGCCGTTTGCGTGCTCAGCCAGGCATTGTAAGCAACGAAAAACAGAAGCAGCATGGCGACAACCCACGTCACCATCCAGATCCAGAAATCACGGCGTCCAATACGCCCTTTGAATGAAAACAGCCACTGCTGTATGGTCATGTAAGGTTCCTTATTATCGTATAGCGCGCATTTTACCCTGGAGTTGTGACCTTTTGACAAGCCGACCAGATATCGTTTTAATCATGAGCACTTACGGCCAGGGGCAATGTTGATGAAAAGTTCGGCACGTTCTCTTTTCCTGTGTTTAGCGCTGCTCAGCGCGGGTTATCCCCTGCACGCCGCCGAAACCACAGCCCCGACCACAGCACCGTATCTTTTGGCGGGCGCGCCGTCGTTCGATCAGTCCATCAGCCAGTTTCGTGAAGCGTTCAATCAGACCAACCCCACGCTGCCGCTGGATGAGTTTCGCGCCATTGATGGCTCACGCGATACCCCCACGCTGACCCGTGCGGCAAGCAAGATTAACGAGAATTTGTATGCTTCGACGGCGCTGGAGCGCGGAACGTTAAAAATTAAAAGCATGCAGATCACCTGGCTGCCGATACAGGGTCCAGAGCAGAAAGCTGCTAAGGCGAAAGCGCTGGAGTACATGAGCGCGGTATTGCAGGCCTTTACCCCTGCGCTGACGAAAAAGCAAAGCCAGCAAAAGCTGCAAAAACTGCTGGCCGCGGGTAAAAACAAGCGTTACTACACCGATACCGAAGGCGCGATCCGCTATGTTGTGGCGGACAACGGCGAAAAAGGACTGACCTTCGCTGTTGAACCGATTAAGCTGGCACTATCTGACACCCTCGGCGGGGCGAATTAATGACAAAAAGCAAAGCCTTTCGAGGGAAAATCTCTATACTGATTCACAGACCATGCTGCCCGACAGGGTGGCCATATTCCTTAATTCGCTTATTGAGCGTGGAGAATTGAAATGCGACATCCTTTAGTGATGGGTAACTGGAAACTGAACGGCAGCCGCCACATGGTAAACGAGCTGGTTGCGAACCTGCGTAAAGAGCTGGCTGGCGTGACGGGCTGCGCGGTTGCTATCGCTCCGCCGGATATGTATCTGGATCTGGCTAAACACGCCGCTGACGGCAGCCACATCATTCTGGGCGCGCAGAACGTTGACGTTAACCTGTCTGGCGCGTTCACCGGTGAAACCTCCGCTGAAATGCTGAAAGATATCGGCGCGAAATACATCATCATTGGCCACTCAGAGCGTCGCACCTATCACAAAGAATCCGATGAGTTCATCGCGAAGAAATTCGCCGTGCTGAAAGAGCAGGGTCTGATCCCGGTTCTGTGCATCGGTGAAACCGAAGCGGAAAACGAAGCGGGCAAAACCGAAGAAGTGTGCGCACGTCAGATCGACGCAGTGCTGAAAACCCAGGGCGCGGCAGCTTTCGAAGGCGCGGTAATCGCTTACGAGCCAGTCTGGGCGATCGGTACCGGCAAATCTGCAACCCCTGCGCAGGCTCAGGCGGTTCACAAATTCATTCGTGACCACATTGCTAAAGCCGACGCGAAAGTCGCTGAGCAAGTGATTATCCAGTACGGCGGTTCCGTAAACGCTTCCAACGCTGCGGAGCTGTTCACCCAGCCAGACATCGATGGCGCGCTGGTTGGCGGTGCATCCCTGAAAGCTGACGCTTTCGCGGTGATCGTTAAAGCGGCAGAAGCGGCTAAACAGGCATAATTGCCTTTGGGCGGGTGGCGTTCGCGTTCACCCGCCTTACAAAACCGCTACAAACGGCCTAATACGCTAAACCACAAATAATCCAGCGGCAGCAGCACCAGATACGTTGCAATGGCCAGCGCCAGACAGAGCACCATCCCCGCCCTTGCAGGCACCTTTCCTAACCCCATAGCCACAACAATCGGCGACGCCTGATACGGCAGCAGCGGCGTGGAATAGCCCAGCACCTGAATCATGATCACTGACAGCAGCGGGAAACCGGTCGCGTCCGAGAAGCTCTGCGCCAGCGTGGTGTAAAGCGCAGGCACGCCGTTGGCGGTCATAATGAAGTTGAGCGCCGTGGTAATACCGGTCAGCGCCAGGAAACTGGTGAACGGTCTGTCTGCATCCAGCGGCATAATCCGGAGCAATGCTTCGCCCACGGCCGTTCCGATACCGGTTTGCGTCACCACGATCGCCAGCCCAAGAATACCCGCGACGTAAATACAGGTGCGCATGTTCACCCCGGCAGAAAACTCTTCCCCGGTAATGAAACCAATGCGCGGCAGCATAACGATGATCGACGCCGCCAGCCCCGTCCACGCCGGCCCCACGCCGTGCCAGCTCTCCGTGACCCACATCCCCAGCACCACCGCCAGCAGCCAGGCGAGACGCTTTTCATCTCGCCCCATCGGCTCAGACGGCGCCTGTTCCTTCGACGGTTTTGGGCTACCGGGAAATAGCCAGCAGATGAGGCCAATCAAAATCAGGCCTTTGAGAATGCCCAGCACCGGCGTGTGCAGCAGCAGATACGGGACATAGTTCAGATGGATGCCGTACGAGCCTTCCGCCGCACCGCTCATCACCAGATTAGGGACGTTTGCAGGCAGGATAGTCGCCGACAGCTGGAAAGTCCCGAACCCCACCGCCAGCGCAAGCCCGAACCAGGCGCGGGAGCCGTCGGCGATACCGGCGCGTTTTGCCATCGCCGCGACAATCGGCATCAGCAGCGCAATACGTCCCATGTTCGACGGCATCACAAACGCCAGCGCATAGCTCAGCAGCACCACGCTCGCCACCATCAACACCCAGGAGTCGGTCAGTCTTGCCGACAGCGCCCGGGCGGCCCTGTCCGCCAGTCCGGTTTTACGGATCGCCACGCCGAGCACAAAGCCGCTGAATACCAGCCAGAAAGCCGACGAGGCAAAACCGCCGAAGATGACTTCCGGCGGGGCGATCTTCGCAGTCATTGCCGCCGTGAAGAACAGCAGCGCGGTGATGAATTCCGGCAATAGCGACGTCGCCCACAGCACGATGGTGACGCCAACGATCAGTGAGGGCAGCAGCAGAGGATACGTTAACCAGAGCGACATACCTGTCTCCTGTAGAATTTTTCAGCAAGTCTACGGTGACAGGTAGCCCGAGTAAACGCGATTTATGGTGGGGTTACTTCAGGATAGCGCATTGATGATCCTGCAGTTCCTCCGCAGACGCGCGGTTAAGCGTGAGCAGGTTACGCTCGGTCGCCAGCAAAACAAATGAACCATCCGATTGCTGCGCCATCGCCAGCGCGAAGCGCCCCATATGGTCACGCGCTTCCGGCAGCTCTTCCGCCAGCATCATAAACGGGCTGCGCTGGACCAGTTCATTCTCGGTCACGCGGCGAGCAAGATACTCATGTCCTTCCAGTCCCCCGGGCAGAGGCAGCCACTGGGTGCTGATTTCTCCCTGTGCCGCGTTGAGCTTCTCGCGCACGTCCGGGCGCAGGCAGGAGATATGAATATGCAAATGGTTCTGGGTGCGGCCAGTCGGCGAGTTAATCGTCAGCGAAATAGCGCTGTCAGGCACCTCGGAGCCACGCTTGAGGGTCATAAAGCTGCGCGACTGCCACGCCAGCCAGAAAAAGTTCGGCGTATGCGCTTCGGTCAGCAGCGGGCTCTCGGTGCCGTTGATGCGGTAGGTTGGCATCAGCAGGTATTGCAGCGGCCCGTTGCGATCTTTAAATACCACATAGCCTGCATCCGTTTTCACCTGCGCACAGGGTGCCGGGTTACGGTTCTGGATCTGATTCGGCACGCACTGGTCGAGAACGATATGTCGCAACGCATTCGGATTACCCGCCTTCATCCAGTACACGCCGCCAGCGGCAAGGGCGATGACAATGAGGATCAAAAAGATAATTTTTTTCACAACGCGTTCCCTGTTTTCAATAGAGGCAAAAGAGTAACGCAAAATGATGACCAAATAAAAAACCCGGCGGATTTCTCACGCCGGGTCACCGTGTCATTGGCTAATGGTTAGCGCTGGCTGATTTGGTCGAAAGTGCCACCGTTAGAGAAGTGCTCTTTCTGCGCTTTGGTCCAACCGCCGAACTCGTCATCAATGGTGAAGAGTTTCAGTTTAGGGAATACGCTTTCGTATTTCTTCGCAACGGCCGGATCGCGTGGACGATAGAAGTTTTTCGCCGCAATTTCCTGGCCTTCTGGCGAGTACAGATACTTCAGATAGGCTTCCGCCACGGCTTTGGTGTCTTTCTTCTCAACCACTTTATCGACCACTGAAACGGTCGGCTCAGCCAGAATCGATTCGCTCGGGGTCACGATCTCGAATTTGTCTTTACCCAGCTCGTTGGTGGCCAGCAGGGCTTCATTTTCCCAGGCAATCAGCACGTCGCCAATCCCGCGCTCGACGAAGGTGTTGGTGGCGCCACGCGCGCCGGAGTCCAGCACTTCAACGTTTTTATACAGCGCTTTCACGAATTCCTGCGCTTTGGCCTGATCGTTATTGTTGTGATGCAGCGCGTAGCCCCATGCGCCCAGGTAGTTCCAGCGAGCGCCGCCGGAGCTTTTCGGGTTCGGGGTAATGACAGAAACGCCCGGTTTGATCAGATCGTTCCAGTCTTTAATTTGTTTCGGGTTTCCTTTACGCACCAGGAAGACGATGGTCGAGGTGTAGGGTGCGGAGTTATCCGGCAGGCGTTTGATCCAGTTTTTGTCGATGCGGCCACGCTCGGCGATCGCGTCAACATCGTAGGCCAGCGCCAGGGTTACCACGTCGGCTTCAATACCGTTTATCACGGACGTCGCCTGCTTGCCGGAGCCGCCATGCGACTGGCGAACCACCACGTTGTCGCCGGTTTCCTGCTTCCAGTGTGCCGCAAACGCTTTATTATATTGCTCGTACAGTTCACGCGTCGGGTCGTATGACACGTTCAGTAACTGGATATCCTTAGCCAGAACGCTGGTCGATGCCAGCAAAAATGTTAAACCCACGCCCCATTTATTCATCGCCCAGCTCTCTTGTGTAGTGTTTTGATGAATGCAGCGTGCCAGAAAGCGATTCGAGGATTAAAGAATAAAAAAAGATTGGCTATAACGTAGAGGAATAATGGCCCTCTTCGCGAAAGAAGAGGGCCAGGAGAATCAGTACAGCTTTTTCGCGCAGTCCAGCCAGTCACCTTTGAACGGACGCTTCATGTTTTCAATGGCGTCGATGATGTCGTGGTGAACCAGTTTTTCATTCTGAATACCGACGCAGCGGCCGCCGTGACCCTGCAGCAGCAGATCGATAGCGTACGCGCCCATACGGGACGCCAGAATACGGTCGTAAGGGCCTGGGGAGCCGCCGCGCTGGATGTGACCCAGTACGGTCGCGCGGGTTTCGCGTTTGGTTTCGGCTTCGATGTACTTCGCCAGCTCGTCAACGTCGCAGATATGCTCGGTGATAGCCACGATCGCGTGTTTTTTACCCTTCGCGATGCCCGCTTTGATTTCAGCCACCAGATCTTCACGGCTAAATTCGACTTCTGGCACGACGATAAATTCGCAACCGCCCGCAATGGCTGCCGCCAGCGTCAGGTCGCCACAGTAACGGCCCATCACTTCAACGATAGAGATACGCTGGTGAGAAGAAGAGGTGTCACGCAGACGGTCAATCGCTTCAACAACGGTACCCAGCGCAGTAAAGAAGCCGATAGTGTAGTCAGTACCTTTGATGTCGTTGTCGATGGTGCCCGGCAGACCGATGCACGGGAAGCCCATTTCGGTCAGACGTTTTGCACCCATGTAGGAGCCGTCACCACCGATAACCACCAGGGCGTCCAGGCCGCGTTTCTTCATGTTTTCGATAGCCACTTCACGAACGTGTTCATCACGGAATTCCGGGAAGCGCGCGGAACCGAGGAAAGTACCGCCACGGTTGATCATGTCAGACACGCTGTAACGGTCGAGCTGAACCATACGATCTTCATACAGGCCCAGATAACCGTCATAAACGCCAAAAACTTCCAGGCCTTCCGTCAGCGCTGCACGGACAACACCACGAATTGCCGCGTTCATGCCCGGCGCATCACCGCCGCTTGTCAACACACCGATTTTCTTAATCATGACTACCTCTGAACTTAGGAATGCAAAATTGAAATCTGTTGCCGGAAGAAACTTATCGACCAACGAATACTGCAAATAGTATATCAATCCCTTCCAGCTGAATTGATTCAGGTCAGACCAAACGGCGGTAATTTATACACAAAATGCTGGCCTGGCTCACTTTTTTACAACGAATTACGAAAGCCCAACATGACCGGGTACAACCGAGCAGGGATCCTGGTGAATGATGACGTCTGAACCAGGAAAACGCTGCAAAATCGCCTGCTCGACCTGCTCAGCAATAACGTGAGCCTGAACCAGTGGCAGGTTGTCTTCCATTTCAATATGAATCTGAATAAAGCGGGTCGGCCCTGACTGCCGCGTTCGAAGATCGTGTGCACCGCTGACGCCGGGCCAGGAGGTCACGATAGAAAAAATTTCATTACGTTCTGAGTCCGGGAGGGCGCGGTCAAGCAGTGATTGCACCGCTTCATACCCCATCCGCAGGGCGCTATATAAAATATAGATACCAATCCCTAACGCAAATAACGCATCGGCGCGATGCCAGCCATACCAGGCCAGACCGAGCGCAATGAGAATAGCCCCATTCATCATAACATCAGATTGATAATGAAGCATATCCGCCCGTACAGCCTGACTTTGCGTTTTGCGAACAACCCAACGCTGGAACGTTACCAGAACAAGTGTGCATATAAGCGCAACGATCGTCACAATCACGCCCACGCCGGGATCGTTCATCGGCGTCGGCGAGACGAGATGCTGAATGCCAGTGAGAAACAGGAACAGCGCAGAACCGGAAATGAACATACTTTGCGCCAGCGCGGCCAGCGACTCCGCTTTGCCGTGCCCAAACGTGTGCTCTTCATCCGCTGGCTGCAGCGAGTAACGCACCACCAGCAGGTTGGTCAACGAGGCGGCAATGTCCATCAGCGAGTCCACCAGCGCCGCCAGAATACTGACCGAGCCGGTATACCACCAGGCAAAGATTTTAATCAGTAACAGGCTGGAGGCCATGACGGTTGCCGCAATGGCGGCCCGGCTTACCAGTCTTCCATAGGATTGATTCATAAACGCTCCTGTCATGTCATGCCGCTATTATAACGGAAGCATGGGGAGTCTAAGGATGAATAAACGGTTAACAGGGCGGATGCGGGGCAAAAAAAACCCCCACATCATGTGGGGGAAGACAGGGATGGTGTCTATGGCAAGGAAAACAGGGTTTACTGGTTACTACGGGTACTGCTATTGCTACTGAAAAACGACGTTTCTGAGCTTCGCTGCATCCGTGCAACCTCACGCAGCTGGTCCATTCGCTGCTGATGTTTAGTGTTCAAAACCGCTTGCTGCTCGGGCGTTAGCAGATGGAACATCTGGTTGCGGACCTTCGCCATCTCTACCTGGCGGGCAACTTGTTCCTGTGCCATTTTTTCGGCCTGAGCGCGTACAGCGCTTTCGTCAAAATTTTCTGCGGTGACAAGGCGATGCATTGTCTCCATTTCGCTAACATTAACAGGGGGCTGGTCGTGTCGTGCCCTCTGCATCAGATCTCGCATCTGTTGACGCTGATGTTCGGTTAAACTTATGCCGTCAAACATATGGCTTTGGCTGCTGTTCTGCGTTGCACCCTCTTGTAAGGGACTGTTATCGCTGATGATAGCTTCAGCAGCCTGGCTAAACGCACTGAACGCCAGCGTTGAGGCCATGACGGCAGCGGTAACTTTGCGCATCACTTGCTCCCAAAATCTTTCGTGTCGCGATTCAACGAGAGACAGTCTACGATTCAGGCTGCAAACATGCGTCAGGGGGTGTAAAACAACGTAAAGTCATGGATTAGATAGCCTTGATGTCGTAATTTCTGCCTCGGAGGTATTTAAACAATGAATAAAATCCTGTTAGTTGATGATGACCGAGAGCTCACATCCCTTTTAAAGGAGTTGCTCGACATGGAAGGTTTCAACGTCCTGGTTGCCCATGATGGCGAGCAGGCGCTGAGTCTCCTTGACGACAGCATCGATTTACTTTTGCTCGACGTGATGATGCCGAAGAAAAACGGTATTGATACGTTGAAAGAGCTTCGCCAGACACACCAGACTCCTGTAATCATGCTGACCGCGCGCGGCAGCGAACTTGACCGCGTACTCGGCCTCGAGCTGGGCGCGGATGACTATTTACCGAAGCCGTTTAACGACCGTGAACTGGTTGCCCGTATTCGCGCTATCCTGCGCCGTTCGCACTGGAGCGAGCAGCAGCAAAATACCGACAACAGCTCACCCACCCTTGAAGTCGATTCCCTGAGCCTGAACCCGGGCCGTCAGGAAGCAAGCTTTGATGGCCAGACGCTGGAACTGACCGGCACGGAGTTCACCCTGCTGTATCTGCTGGCGCAGCACCTCGGCCAGGTGGTTTCGCGTGAACATCTAAGCCAGGAAGTGCTGGGCAAACGCCTCACCCCGTTTGACCGTGCCATCGACATGCACATCTCTAACCTGCGCCGTAAGCTGCCGGAGCGTAAAGACGGTCACCCATGGTTTAAAACTCTGCGTGGTCGCGGTTATCTGATGGTTTCCGCTTCATGATAGGAAGCTTAACCGCCCGCATCTTCGCCATCTTCTGGCTGACGCTGGCACTGGTTTTAATGCTCGTTTTGATGTTGCCAAAACTCGACTCACGCCAGATGACGGAGCTTCTCGACAGCGAGCAACGTCAGGGCGTGATGATCGAGCAGCACGTAGAAGCCGAGCTGGCAAACGATCCGCCGAACGATTTAATGTGGTGGCGCAGGCTGTTTCGCGCTATCGACAAGTGGGCGCCGCCCGGACAACGCCTGCTGCTGGTAACCAGCGAAGGCCGCGTGATTGGGGCCGATCGCAATGAAATGCAGATTATCCGCAACTTCATTGGCCAGGCGGATAACGCCGATCATCCCCAGAAGAAGAAATATGGCCGCGTAGAGATGGTGGGGCCTTTCTCCGTCAGGGACGGAGAGGATAATTATCAGCTCTACCTGATCCGTCCGGCGAGCAACTCCCAGTCTGATTTTATCAACCTGCTGTTTGACCGCCCTCTCCTGCTGCTGATTGTCACCATGCTGGTCAGCTCGCCGCTGCTGTTATGGCTGGCGTGGAGCCTGGCAAAACCGGCGCGTAAGCTGAAGAATGCCGCCGATGAGGTGGCGCAGGGTAACCTGCGACAACACCCTGAACTGGAAGCCGGGCCGCAGGAGTTCCTTGCCGCCGGAACCAGTTTTAACCAGATGGTGAGCGCCCTCGATCGCATGATGACCGCGCAGCAACGTCTGCTGTCGGATATCTCGCACGAGCTGCGTACCCCGCTTACGCGCTTGCAGCTTGGCACCGCGCTGCTGCGCCGCCGCAGCGGTGAGAGCAAAGAGCTGGAGCGTATTGAAACGGAAGCGCATCGCCTGGACAGCATGATCAACGACCTGCTGGTCATGTCGCGCAATCAGCAGAAAAACGCGCTGGTCAGCGAAACGGTGAAAGCGAATCACCTCTGGCACGAGGTGCTGGACAACGCGGCGTTCGAAGCGGAACAGATGGGTAAATCCTTCACCGTCAACTTCCCGCCGGGCCCGTGGCCGCTGTACGGTAACCCCAACACGCTGGAAAGCGCGCTGGAGAACATCGTGCGTAACGCTCTTCGCTACTCGCATACGAAGATTGAGGTGGCGTTCTCGGTGGATAAAGACGGGATTACCGTCATTGTCGATGACGACGGTCCTGGCGTGAGCCCGGAAGACCGCGAGCAGATTTTCCGTCCGTTCTACCGTACCGACGAAGCGCGCGACCGGGAATCGGGCGGTACGGGGCTGGGGCTGGCGATTGTTGAAACCGCCATGCAGCAGCACCGCGGCTGGGTGAAAGCCGATGACAGTCCGCTGGGTGGACTACGGTTAACGCTGTGGCTACCGTTGTATAAGCGTTCGTAGCTTTTAGTGCCGGGTGGCGGCTTCGCCTTACCCGGCCTACTTTCCTGGAAGACTATTTCCCCCACAATCTCCGCGAATTATCCTCGATCTTATTGCTTAAACGCCGCTTCTGCATCGTTCTTGTCCAGCTGGTTGATAGCCCCGCCGCCGACAGCAGGCGGTGATACTGCTCGTCGTCAAACGGCATATGCCAGGCAATGGCGCAGGCGTCATAAACGGACACATCGCTCAGGCGCGACGCCAGTTCAAGCGGTGCGTCCGCTGAAACCTGCCCAGCCAGCACCACGCGATACAGCCAGCCGGTTTTACCCGCTTTTTGCAGCTGGGCCGACATATCCTGAATACCGAAGTGGTAGTTGAGCTTAAAGCACGGCGAGCGTGGCTGCGTCACCTGAATCAGGGCATCGCCCCAGCGGTAGATATCACCGATAAACACGTTCTTTTCGGTGAGCCCTTCGGTGGAAAGATTTTCGCCAAACGCGGGGGCGACGAAGAGATCCGCCTGCTCGGGAAACTCGGTTTTCCAGTGCTGATAGTGTTCACGCGGGTAGTGGCACAGCGCGCGCTCGGGCCCGCCGTGGATTTTCTTTTCGGCCTGCTCGTCACCCGCAAGCCCGAGGTCGGTTAACGTCAGCTCACCGTCGACCTGAATTTTGGCGATGGCACTCGGGCGGCTGCCGTCGTACTCCCTTACCTTGCCTGTAAACACGTTCACCGGATAATGCATTGCTGCCTCCATTACGCAGATACAAAAAAAGCGAGTCATAAGACTCGCTTCTCACAGGCGTCAATGCAACCTTATTTTTTAGCGGCGAAACGCGCTGCTGCTTCGTCCCAGTTCACCACGTCCCAGAACGCTTTGATGTAGTCCGGGCGACGGTTCTGGAATTTCAGGTAGTAAGCGTGTTCCCACACGTCCAGACCCAGGATTGGGAAGCCGGATGCGCCAGAAATTGCTTCACCCATCAGCGGGGAGTCCTGGTTAGCAGTAGACACTACCGCCAGCTTGTCGCCTTTCAGAACCAGCCACGCCCAGCCAGAGCCGAAACGGGTTGCAGCGGCTTTTTCGAATTCCGCTTTGAAGTTGTCAACGGAGCCGAAGTCGCGCTCGATAGCCGCTTTCAGGTCGCCCTGCAGGGTAGTACCGGTCTTCAGGCCTTTCCAGAACAGGCTGTGGTTAGCGTGGCCGCCAGCGTTGTTACGCAGAACGGTTTTCTTGTCCGCTGGCAGCTGGTCCAGCTTGGTGATCAGCTCTTCAGCAGACAGGTTAGCGAACTCTGGCAGGCTTTCCAGCGCGGCGTTCGCGTTGTTCACATAGGTCTGGTGGTGTTTAGTGTGATGGATTTCCATCGTCTGCTTGTCGAAATGCGGTTCCAGTGCGTCGTAGGCATACGGCAGGGATGGCAGTGTATAACTCATAATCCTCTCCATTATTGTCGGGCGGCACAGCTGTTAATGCCGCGTAAGCAGTTGGTTCATTATAGTTAATTAAATGATATTGAAAATGATTATCAATGCCGTAGTTTTTATAAGGTTATTTGTTTTTTGCCTTATCGCAAAATTGTGAGTCTGCTCACCCGGTTAACGTGCTGATTGCCATCCAAAACAAAATTGCGGCAACCGTCTGAAGGTTCCTGAACTGCTTAATTTTTACACTCATCAAGCCGGGGGGAAGCCACCGGCTATAAAAACGATGAGGACGTAAAAATGAATCATGCGATTACGATGGGTATCTTCTGGCATTTGATAGGCGCGGCCAGCGCAGCCTGTTTCTATGCCCCGTTTAAAAAGGTGAAAGGGTGGTCGTGGGAAACCATGTGGTCAGTTGGCGGTACCGTGTCCTGGCTGATTTTGCCGTGGACCATTAGCGCCATTCTGCTTCCGGATTTCTGGGGCTACTTTACTTCCTTCAGTGCCTCCACCCTGCTGCCAGTGTTTCTGTTCGGTGCGATGTGGGGCATCGGCAACATCAATTACGGCCTGACCATGCGCTATCTCGGGATGTCGATGGGTATTGGTATCGCAATTGGCATTACGCTCATCGTCGGCACGCTGATGACGCCCATTCTTAACGGCAATGTCGACGTGTTGCTCAACACCAAAGGCGGGCAAATGACGCTGCTTGGCGTGCTTGTCGCGGTGATAGGCGTGGGTATCGTCACCCGCGCGGGACAGTTGAAAGAGCGCAAGATGGGCATCAAAGCCGAAGACTTTAACCTGAAGAAGGGGCTGCTGCTGGCAGTGATGTGCGGCATCTTCTCGGCGGGCATGTCGTTCGCCATGAACGCCGCAAAACCCATGCACGAAGCGGCCGCCGCGCTGGGCGTCGACCCGCTGTACGTGGCGCTGCCAAGCTACGTGGTGATCATGGGCGGCGGCGCGTTGGTAAACCTCGGCTTCTGCTTCATTCGTCTGGCAAAAGTGAAGGATTTGTCGGTAAAAGCCGATTTCTCACTGGCAAAATCCTTAATCATCACCAATGTGCTGCTATCGATGCTGGGCGGCCTCATGTGGTATCTGCAGTTCTTTTTCTACGCCTGGGGCCACGCCAGCATTCCACCGCAGTACGATTACATAAGCTGGATGCTGCACATGAGCTTCTACGTGCTGTGTGGCGGACTGGTTGGGCTGGTACTGAAGGAGTGGAATAACGCCGGGCGTCGTCCGGTGGGCGTGCTGAGCCTGGGCTGCGTGGTGATTATTATCGCGGCCAATATCGTAGGCCTCGGCATGGCGAACTGATTACGCTGCCTTTCGGCTGCGATGACGCCACTGAACCGGCGTCATCCCCACCTCGCGGTTAAACACCACCGAAAAGTAATTACTGTCCTCAAATCCGCTGCGCATCGCCACTTCACTGACCATCAGCTCGGTATGCTGCAACAGGTACTGGGCGTGGCAGATGCGCAGCTGGCGCAGGTAGTGGTTCACCGTCATCCCCGTCTGGGTGCGGAACTGCTGGCGCAGCGCGCGCTCGCTGCACTGCTCCTGCTCGCAAAACGTTTCCAGCACGAAACTTTTGTTCAGGCTGCCCGCAAGCCGGGCAATCAGCTTGTCCAGCAGCGCTTCCTGGACGGTTGCGGAGGGGTTATCGGTCGCGTAACGATGACGTTTGAGGGTCATCACCAGCTGGGCGAACAGCAGTTCCGCCATCGAATTTGCCACGGGATCGTGCTTCTGGCTCTCCTGCTCCAGCTGGGCGATCGTCTGGCGCACCTGAGCCATGCCGTTGCTGCTTAAGCGCCAGTGGGGTTCGCATCTGGCATTGAGAAAACCGGGGATATGGGTCGGCCAGTCGACATTCAGTTTAAGCCTGTCCGGGCAGTAGATAACGTTCTGCAACACCAGATCGTTAACCGAGGCGTAAGCGTGTTTGTCTTCGGCGCGGATGTAAAACAAATCGCCACGCGTGATGCGGTAGGGCCGGTCGTTGAGGATGTGTAAGCCGTTGCCGCGCCATACCAGCACCAGCTCGCAAAACTCGTGGGTATGCTCGGCAAAGACATTTTGCGGGTAGCGGTCGGCCACCGCGACGGCCTGACTCGCGGAGGCAAAAAAATCATCTTTGCGAAGAATTAACTGAGCGGCCACACCACCACCTCTACGGTGAATAACCGGATATTATTAGCCTTTTTGCGGCAATAAAACGGTGATTGCATTCGCGTTACTGGAGTGAAGCATCCTTTCCCTGACGGATATCGCGCGGCGACCAGCTAAATTCCCGGCGAAACAGCGTTGAAAAGTGATTGCTGTCGCCAAAACCACAGCAGTAGGCAATATCCGTGACGCTTTCGTCGGTGTGACGTAAAAGATGACGCGCTTTGATCAGGCGCAGACGGTTAAGGTAGCGCTGCGGCGTCAGCCCGGTGTGCTGCTTAAGCTGGCGATGCAGGGTGCGCAGGGACAGTGAAAAATCATCCGCCAGCGTCTCCCAGCAGACATCCTCGGTGAAATGATCTTCCAGCCAGGCCATCAGATGGTTCAGGCGCGCGTCGTTATTTTCCAGCCCTTCCACAAGGCTGCTGCGACGCAGCAGCACCAGCAGCTGCATAAACAGCAGCTCGCGGGAGGCAATAGCATACGTCTCCTGCTCGCCCTCGCTCTGCTCCAGTTGATTCACCAGCTGGCGCACCTGCTGCAACGTGGACTGATTGACCCGCCAGTGAGACGGGTAGTGTCCATCCTGCTCCTGAGGCAGTAGCTTGTTCAACCCCGACAGAAACTGGAACGCGTCCGGCGAACGATAGAGCACGTTGGTCAGGCACAGGTTGTCGGTATGTTCATACAAATGCCTGTCGTGATCGCGCACGAAGCACACCATACCGCCGCTGATGGTGTAGGGCTGGCCGTTGAAGACATGAATACCCGTTCCATGCTCGACAATCACAATTTCATGAAAATCATGATGATGTTCAGGAAACGCAGCCTGCGGGAGCCGGGGCTCTATCGCAACCGGAGACGTTCCCGACGGGAAAAAATCGACGCTGTGCAATACGGTCATAACGGCCCCCACCAATGAGGAAAGTTCTCGAATAGTAATTAAGGCCTTCCGCACTCACCTTAAATTTTTGACAGTAAACGGCGCAAAAGCCGTCAGTTTTTCAAGAAACAGACGGAAAAATCGGGAAATGCGGTCAGCGTCACATTGCCCGAAAACCCTGCCATAACAGGAAATTGTGAACTTCCTCACGATCATCTTTGCTTTCTTGCCAGCGCGAGATTCGTGCTGTCAGTGACGAGAAGGTGGTCTTTTCGTCCCTTTTTTACACTCAGCACCAATGACTTAAGAAGGGACCTGACCATGACTTTTCGCCATTGTGTGGCTGTCGATTTAGGCGCATCCAGCGGCCGCGTAATGCTCGCCACCTGGGACTGCGATCGGCGCACGCTTACGCTTCGCGAAATGCACCGTTTCGCCAACTGCCTGCAAAAACAGGACGGTTTTGATACCTGGGATATTGATGCCCTGGAAGCGGAGATCCGCACCGGGCTGAACAACGTCTGCAATGACGGCATTCGCATCGACAGCATCGGCATCGATACCTGGGGCGTGGACTACGTTCTGCTCGACAGCCGCGGCGAACGCGTCGGCCTGCCCGTCTCGTATCGCGACAGTCGCACCGACGGGATGATGGCACACGCCATCGCACAGCTTGGCATGGACAACATCTATGGCCGCAGCGGTATTCAGTTTCTGCCGTTTAACACGCTGTATCAGCTGCACGCGCTGGTTGAGCAGCAGCCGGAGCTGGTCAAAAAGGTGACGCACGCGTTACTCATTCCGGACTACTTAAGCTATCGGCTGACCGGCAACATGAACTGGGAATACACCAACGCCACCACCACGCAGCTGGTCAACATCAACACCGATAGCTGGGATGAAACCCTGCTGACCTGGACGGGCGCCTCGCCCTCCTGGTTCGGCACGCCAACGCACCCCGGAAATGTGATAGGTCGGTGGATTTGCCCGCAGGGGAATGAAATCCCCGTCGTTGCCGTCGCCAGTCACGATACCGCCAGCGCAGTAATTGCATCCCCGCTGGCCAGTAGAGACACGGCCTACCTCTCGTCCGGCACCTGGTCGCTGATGGGTTTTGAGAGCAAAACGCCGTACACCAGCGACGCCGCGTTGGCGGCCAACATCACTAACGAAGGCGGTGCCGAAGGGCGCTACCGCGTTCTGAAGAACATCATGGGCCTGTGGCTGCTCCAGCGAATGCTGAAAGAGCAGCACATTACCGACCTGCCCGCGCTTATCGCAGAAACCGAAAAGCTGAAGGCCTGTACGTTCCTGATTAACCCGAACGACGACCGCTTTATTAACCCGGTGCATATGAGCGCCGAAATCCAGTCCGCCTGTTTCGAAGCCGGGCAGCCGGTGCCTTCCCGTCCTGCCGAGCTGGCGCGCTGTATTTTTGACAGCCTCGCCCTTCTCTACGCGGATGTACTGAGCGAGCTGGTCGACCTGCGAGGCGCACCGTTCAGCCAGTTGCATATCGTGGGCGGAGGCTGCCAGAACCAACTGCTGAACCAGATCTGCGCCGATGCCTGCGGCATCACCGTGGTGGCGGGGCCGGTGGAGGCTTCGACGCTCGGCAACATCGGTATTCAGCTGATGACCCTGGACGAACTTTCTGATGTCGATGAATTCCGTTCGGTGGTCACCGCGAATACCTGCCTGACCACCTTCACCCCCAATCCCTGCCATGAAATAGCCCGCTACCGGGCGCAGTTTCAGCAAAAACGACTGACTAAGGAGCTTTGCGCATGACCACTCAATTAGAACAAGCCTGGGAGCTGGCTAAACAGCGTTTCGCCGCCGTCGGCGTGGATGTCGAAACGGCGCTGCGCCAGCTCGACCGTCTGCCCGTCTCTATGCACTGCTGGCAGGGTGATGACGTCGCCGGCTTCGAGAACCCGGGCGGTTCTCTGACGGGGGGTATTCAGGCGACGGGTAACTATCCGGGCAAAGCGCGCAACGCCACCGAACTGCGTGCCGACCTGGAGCTGGCGCTGAGCCTGATCCCGGGGCCAAAACGTCTGAACCTGCATGCGATTTATCTGGAGTCCGACGCACCGGTAGCGCGTAACGAGATCAAACCGGAACACTTTAAAAAGTGGGTGGCGTGGGCGAAAACCAACAAGCTTGGTCTGGACTTTAACCCGTCCTGCTTCTCGCACCCGCTGAGCGCCGACGGTTTTACCCTCGCGCACGCGGACGACGACATCCGCCAGTTCTGGATCGACCACGTGAAGGCCAGCCGCCGCGTTTCGGCGTATTTCGGCGAGCAGCTCGGCACGCCGTCAGTAATGAACATCTGGATCCCGGACGGCATGAAAGACATCACCGTCGACCGCCTGGCCCCGCGTCAGCGCCTGCTGGCCGCGCTGGATGAGGCCATCAGCGAGAAGCTGGACCCGGCGCACCACATCGACGCCGTGGAGAGCAAGCTGTTCGGCATTGGCGCCGAAAGCTACACCGTCGGCTCGAACGAGTTCTACATGGGGTACGCCACCAGCCGCCAGACCGCGCTGTGCCTGGACGCCGGTCACTTCCATCCGACCGAGGCGATCTCCGACAAAATCTCCGCCGCCATGCTCTACGTGCCGCGCCTGCTGCTGCACGTCAGCCGCCCGGTGCGCTGGGACAGCGACCACGTGGTGCTGCTGGATGACGAAACCCAGGCGATTGCCAGCGAAATTATCCGTCACGACCTGTTCGACCGCGTGCACATTGGCCTCGACTTCTTCGATGCCTCCATCAACCGCATCGCGGCGTGGGTTATTGGCACCCGCAATATGAAGAAAGCCCTGCTGCGCGCGCTGCTGGAGCCAACCGCAGTGCTGAAAAAGCTGGAAGAAAACGGCGACTACACCGCGCGCCTGGCGCTGCTGGAAGAGCAGAAATCCCTACCGTGGCAGGCCGTTTGGGAGATGTACTGCCAGCGTAACGACGCTCCGGCAGGCAGCCAGTGGCTGGAAAACGTGCGCGCGTACGAGAACAACGTGTTGAGCAAGCGCGGGTAATTTTGCCCTCACCGCGATAACTGGAAAATAAAGACTATGCAGACTATCACCCACTCCTGGTTCGTCCAGGGCATGATCAAAGCCACCTCTGATGCCTGGCTGAAAGGCTGGGACGAGCGCAACGGCGGCAACCTGACGCTGCGTCTGGACGACGCGGATATCGCGCCTTACACCGGGGATTTTCACCAGAAGCCACGCTATATTGCACTGAGCCAGCCCTTGCCGCTGCTGGCCAACACGCCGTTTATCGTCACCGGTTCCGGCAAGTTCTTCCGCAACGTTCAGCTTGATCCACAGGCCAACCTCGGCGTGGTGAAAGTGGATAGCGACGGCGCGGGCTACCACATTCTGTGGGGTCTGACCGATGAGGCGGTACCCACGTCTGAACTGCCGGCGCACTTCCTCTCCCACTGCGAGCGCATCAGGGCGACTAACGGCAAAGATCGCGTGATCATGCACTGCCACGCCACCAACCTGATCGCCCTGACCTATGTGCTGGAAAACAGCGCCGATTTCATCACCCGCAAGCTGTGGGAAGGCAGCACCGAGTGTCTGGTGGTGTTCCCGGATGGCGTGGGCATTCTGCCGTGGATGGTGCCGGGTACCGACGAAATTGGCCAGGCAACCGCCAGAGATATGCAAAAACATTCGCTGGTGCTGTGGCCGTTCCACGGCGTGTTCGGCAGCGGTCCGACGCTGGATGAAACTTTCGGCCTGATCGACACCGCCGAGAAATCGGCTGAAGTGCTGGTGAAGGTTTATTCCATGGGAGGAATGAAGCAGACCATTACCCGCGAAGAGCTTATTGCGCTCGGCAAGCGCTTCGGCGTGACCCCGCTACGGTCAGCGCTGGAAATCTATGCATAAACCCTCGCTGACCGGACGGTACGGGCGATAGTTAAGGAGAATTATCATGAGCTTTATGTTGGCACTTCCAAAAATCAGCCTTCACGGCGCCGGCGCTATTGGCGATATGGTTAACCTGGTGGCGAACAAGCAGTGGGGAAAAGCGCTGATTGTCACCGACGGCCAGCTGGTAAAGCTGGGCCTGCTCGACAGCCTTTTTGCCGCGCTTGACGCCCATCAGATGTCGTATCACCTGTTCGACGAGGTGTTCCCGAACCCGACGGAAGCGCTGGTGCAAAAAGGATTTGCGGCATACCGGGACGCGGAGTGTGATTACGTGATCGCCTTCGGCGGCGGCAGCCCAATTGATACCGCCAAGGCGATTAAAATCCTCACCGCCAACCCCGGTCCTTCCACCGATTATGCCGGCGTCGGCAAGGTGAAAAACGCGGGCGTGCCGCTGGTGGCGATCAACACCACCGCAGGCACGGCGGCGGAGATGACCAGCAACGCGGTAATCATCGACTCCGCGCGCCAGGTGAAAGAGGTGATCATCGATCCGAATATCATTCCGGACATCGCCGTGGACGATGCCAGCGTCATGCTGGATATTCCCGCCTCCGTGACCGCCGCAACGGGGATGGACGCGTTAACCCACGCCATAGAAGCCTACGTGTCCGTTGGCGCGCACCCGCTGACCGATGCCAACGCGCTGGAGGCAATCCGCCTGATCAACCTCTGGCTGCCGGAAGCGGTCGAAGACGGTCATAATCTTGAGGCGCGCGAGCAGATGGCGTTTGGTCAGTATCTGGCGGGCATGGCGTTTAACAGTGCGGGTCTCGGCCTTGTGCATGCCCTGGCGCACCAGCCGGGCGCGACGCACAACCTGCCGCACGGCGTGTGCAACGCCATCCTGCTGCCGATCGTTGAAAGCTTTAACCGCCCGAACGCAATCGCGCGTTTTGCCCGCGTGGCGCAGGCGATGGGCGTCGAAACCAGCGGCATGAGCGATGAAGCCGCCAGCATGTCCGCCATTCAGGCGATTCGCGACCTGAGCGCTCGCGTCGGCATCCCTTCCGGCTTCAGCCAGCTCGGCGTGACCAAAGCCGATATTGAAGGCTGGCTGGATAAAGCTCTCGCCGACCCGTGCGCGCCATGCAATCCGCGCACCGCCAGCCGCAACGAGGTTCGCGAGCTGTATCTGGAGGCATTATGATCCGCAAAGCCTTTGTTATGCAGGTTAACCCGGACGCGCATAAGGAGTACGCGCGTCGCCACAACCCCATCTGGCCCGAGCTGGAAGCGGTACTGAAAGACCACGGTGCGCACCGCTACGCCATCTATCTCGACAGAGAACGCAGCCTGCTCTTTGCCACCGTGGAGATTGATTCGGAGGAGCGCTGGAACGCGGTCGCGAGTACTGACGTCTGCCAGCGCTGGTGGAAACACATGCGTGATGTAATGCCGTCGAACCCGGACAACAGCCCGGTGAGTACCGGGCTGGAAGAGGTGTTTTACCTGGACTGACCGGTTAACGCTGCCGCACCCGCGGCAGCGGCTATCTCCTGCCTGCTGCTCAGCGTAAACGCCGACACTACCGTAATCGCCAGCACGAAACAGCCCAGCATCAGATACGTCTCCTGGAAGCCGATCCGGTCATACATATTCCCGGCAAAAGCGGAGAGGAAAATGGCCGCCGACTGCTTGGCGAACTGGAAGCCGATCAGATAGATAGTCGCTGACAGTCGGGTATCAAACACCCCGGTGATGTACTTGAATGCCCCCACCAGCAGGAACGGCACCTCCAGCGCGTGCAGCATCTTGAGGGCAATCACCTCCACGGCTGTGGTGGCGAACGATGAGCCGATAATGCGCGTCGCCATAATCACCCCAGCGATCAGCAGCGTATTTTTCGCGCCGATGCGGTTAATGATCCACGGCGAACAAAACATGATGATCGCGTTGCAGATTTCCCCCGCCGTGGTAGCGAAACCAAAGGCGCGAGTACCTTCCTGCGGCGTGGCGAAGAACGTTTTGAAGAAAGTGGCAAACTGCTGGTCAAATACGTCGTAGACGCAGGCTACGCCAATCACGTACAGAATAAACATCCACATCCTGCGCTGACGGAACAGGCTAAAGACCGTTTTCGCAGTGATCTGCGGCTGGTTGGCACCCAGCGCATTCATCACCTGCGCCGTCTGGTTGGGTTTTGGCTTCGCGACCACCAGCAACAGCATCAACAGCAGCGCCGCCGCAGACCCCATCCAGAAAACATATGACGGATCGATGCCAAACAGGATCCCGCCCGTGGAGGCGCATAGCCCCCAGCCGAGGCAGCCAAACATGCGCGCCTTACCGTATTCAAAGAAACTGTTACGGCTCACGCGTTCAATGTAGGCCTCAATTGCCCCCGAGCCCGCCGAAAAGACAAAGCCGATATACAGGCCACCGCTCAGCGCGCCCAGCCAGATGTTGGCTTTCAGCAACGGCGCAAAGACGTAGAGGAAGAAAGGGGCAAACAGGAACAGCAGCACGGAGATGATCCACAGCAGGTGTTTTTTCAGCCCCAGCTTGTCCGAGATCACGCCAAGCACCGGCTGGAAGGCGATAGCCGACAGCGAGATGCAGGAGAAGACAATCCCGGTATGGGTTTTATTCAGGCCGATGATGTCCGACAGCCAAATCGGCAGGAACGGAAAGCAGGTGGCCATGATGAAGAAGTAGAGAAAGAAGAACAGCCCAAAGATCCAGAAGTTAGGGTTGTCTTTGTGGGTACAGGTTGTTGTGTTCATTATTTTTATCCTCAACGGAGGGCCGGCTGCCCGGCCCGTCACCCTTACACGCGTTCAACGCCAATCAGAATGGCGGTTTCCGGATCCAGAATCGGCAGCGCAATGCCCGCCTGCATCAGCCACTCGCCGCTCACCGTTTGCGGCGTTTCCATCCATGCCGGTAGCTTGCGCATGGTGTGCCCTCCCTCGCCCGTAATCTGAATATTCGGGTGATCGAGCAGCGTGACGCGGTACCGCGCGCTGGCCTCCAGCCCCGCCATGCGCAGCGGCATCATCAGGCTGTAGTCCGGCATCGCGAGCTGGCTGACCATAAACAGCCCCTGCGCCTTATCTTCGCTTACAATCCCCTGCGCCAGCGTTGTGACGTCCGGCATATCAATTCGCCACTGGGTGCCGTGATGAATGACATCCCGCCACTGCTTGTGCAGCGCGGCGTAATGGCGATAGCCTTCGCGCTCCTGTTCGTCCACGGTGAGCGGATCCAGCTCCAGCCCCATATGGCCAAACAGGGCCGTTAGCCCGCGAAACTGGATGCTATGCTGGCGGAAGGTGGCGTGGCATTGATGATGACCAATATGCGCGCCCATCACCTCCGGCGGGAAGAAGTAGCTCATGCCGCGCTGGATGGTGCTGCGCTCCAGCGCGTCGTTGTTGTCGGACGCCCAGAAGCGGTGGCTGCGGGTCAGTACCTCATAATCAATGCGACCGCCGCCGGAGGAGCAGGATTCAAACTCAATATGCGGGAAGCGCTCGCCCAGCACGTCCAGCAGGCGGTAAAACTGACGGGTCTGGGCGTCGGCGGCGGCTTTACCGTTGTGTCCAGGCTGCACCAGCTCGCGGTTCATGTCCCACTTCACGTAGTCGACCGCATGTTCGCCCAGCAGCCAGCTCATGCGCTCCACCAGGTAATCAAAGGCCTCAGGGATGTTGAGATTGAGGACCAGCTGGTGTCGTCCGGTCGCCTGGGGATAGCCCGGCAGCGCCAGTACCCAGTCAGGATGTGCGCGGTACAAATCTGAATCCGGGTTGATCATCTCCGGCTCAACCCAGATGCCAAACTCCATGCCCAGCCGTTTGACGTGGTCGATCACCGGCGTCAGGCCATTCGGGTATTTTTTCTCGTCGAGATACCAGTCGCCCAGCGCGGCATGGTCGTCATTGCGGCCTTTGAACCAGCCGTCATCGATGATGAAGCGCTCCACGCCCAGCGCGGCAGCCTCGTCGGCCATGCGCTTGATGTACTCCGGATCGTGGTTGAAGTAGATCCCTTCCCAGGTATTGAGGTGCACCGGGCGCGGTTTGTTTTCCGGGAAGCGGATGACGTTATTGCGCAGGTAGCGGTGGAACGGCTGGCTCATGCCGTTCAGGCCCTGCGTGGAGTAGCTGGCATACAGGCGCGGCGTCCAGAGCGTATCGCCCTCCTCAACCACCATTTCACCCGGCAGGTAGAGCGCTTCGGCCTGGAGATAGCGACGACCGTCGGTTTTCGCTTCCGCGCGCAGGCGGTGATTACCGCTCCAGCCCAGATGCACGCCCCAGACGTCGCCCTGCATTTCGCTGAACGACGGCGTACCGGCAATCAGCGCCGGGAAGTGCTCGTGGGAGGTTTTACCCCGACGGTTTTCAATCACGAAGCTGTCATGTTCAAGCTTTACGCGGTGCGGCTGAAACTCCCTGATCCAGCGACCGTGGAAGGCCATTACCTCCTGCGCGCGCTCGGCCACCGGCAGCGTGACGGCAAAACGGTCCACCTGCCAGGGGATCGCTTTCAGGTTCGTTAAACCGTGACGAACCACCAGCACGCCGCTGGCATCCAGCGCCAGCTCGCTGGTCAGGCACAGTCCCGCGCATTCATCTTCGGCGGTAATCGTGAGGGTGTTAACGCCCTGCTGCACCTGCGTGGTTTTGAACACCGGGGAACCGTCCAGCCCCTGGCGATGCCCCTCAATGCCAGGCGAGCCAAACAGGCCATGCCCCAGCTCGGCCATCAGCGTGACCGGGGAGTCGACGTCAAGCCTGCCGTTGGCAACGGGACGTGCGAGCGTAGCAACATCCTGCTGAGAAAAGTGCTGAAGGTGCGGCCCCCAGTAGAGAATTTCGGCGAACGGATGGGTTTTGATCACCACGTCTACCGTCGTGGTTTCGAGTCGTAAAACGGAATCTTGCATCAGACATCTCCTGTCATCGGGATGATCTGAGTGTTGATCCGAAACGTTTCGGATACAAACCAAAACGTTTCGGTTTTGTGATCGACTTTAGAAAATGGAGAGATTCAGGCCGTCTGGCCGGGAGAGAATTCGGGCTGCCAGAGCACCTGAAGCTGTTCAATATCGTCGCCGTTAATCAGCTGGCGCACCATATCGGCAATCTGTTTCCCGACGCCCTGGCGGGTGGACTGGATCACCGACGCCACGTCAATATCGACGATGCTGTCCTGCGGCAGGCCGTCATAGACCACCAGCGAGACGGCGTTGTCGCCGGATAAACGCCCCAGCTGCGCCAGCGCCATCGCCGCGCCGTCGCCGTGGGTGTTACAGTCGGTGATGATGGCCGTGGGCGGCTGCGGCAGGGCAAGCAGTTCTTTCGTGGTGGCATACCCCACGCGGCGCGAAGGCGGCATCGCGCGCAGCCATTCGCTGGAAAGCCCGGCTTCCCGCAACGCGTCCAGATAGCCCTGACGACGCTGGGTGATGAATGCCTGATTGTTGCTTTCGCCCAGTAGGGCAATGCGCTGATGGCCTTTCCCGATCAGCCATCGGGTAGCATTGTACGTACCGGCATAGTTGTCGAAGTCGAACCATGCGTACGGCTGCGGCAGCTGGCTGCGCCCAAGCGCCAGAAAGGGGAATCCGGCCGCCTGCAGCTGCTCAAGTCGCGGATCGCGATCCAGCGTGTGGGCCACAATCAGCGCGTCCACGCGGCGGCTTTGCACCATGCGCATATAGCTGTGCTTATCCGCCAGATCGTCGTCGGCGATGAGCAATAAGTCGATCTCATGTCGCGCCAGTTCATGGCTAATTTCGCCGACCATGTCCATAAATACGCTGTTATTGAGCGGAACAGGATGTACGGGAAACACCAGCCCGACGGCGTCAATTTTGCCCATCTTCAGGCGGCGGGCGAAGGTGTTAGGCCGATAGCCGCGTCGCTGGGCTTCCGCTTCAACGCGAGCGCGCGTCTCGTCAGAAACGTCGTCATATCCGTTGAGGGCGCGGCTGACGGTGGTAACAGAGAGCCCCAGTTCTTTGGCAATGGCTTTAAGCGACATGATTTTCCTTATCTTCGTTAGTTTTGTTCCGCCACCAGCAGCGCGTAAGTGTCTGGCTCCAGGGCCTTGAAGATATGCGGCTGGTCGGCGGGATAACAAATGTAATCCCCTGCGCCGAGCTCTTCTGCCGCGTCGAGCAGGCCGACCAGCGCCCGCCCCTGCGTCACAATAATATGCTCAACCGAGCCCGGCGGATGCGGCTGGGAAATACGGTCTGCGCCCGGTTGGGTCATCAGAAGATAGACATCGCGGCGCGCGCCCGGAGGGCATGCCGCCAGCAAAATGGCTTCATAATTAGCCTGTCCGGCAACCACTTTCGTCCCTTCACCACGGCGGATCACCTGCGTGGTCGGCAGCTGCGGCTCAAGCAAGCGGGCGAAAGGAATATCCAGCGCCACGCACAGCGACCACAGCGTTTCCAGGCTAGGGTTGCCGTTGCCGGACTCCAGTTGGGAAAGGGTGGATTTAGCGATCCCGGCACGGCGG
Source organism: Enterobacter sp. HG048 (assembly GCF_024702055.1). Classification (NCBI taxonomy): domain Bacteria; kingdom Pseudomonadati; phylum Pseudomonadota; class Gammaproteobacteria; order Enterobacterales; family Enterobacteriaceae; genus Enterobacter; species Enterobacter sp. HG048. Next base: position 34,071 of record NZ_JANLIZ010000017.1, on the reverse strand, counting down.
GCAATTTCCGCCAGTGAAAGCCCGGTTCGCAGGCGTTCCCGCACCAGACTTTTTGCGATCAGGCTGATTGGCTGCGTCATATAACGGCCTCTTGTTCTATAAAACGAACGAATCGTTCGGCTTGAAAATCAGTTTCGTTGCGTTCATTATAATGGATACACGTTCGATATGGCTAAAATTGTATGAAGCATCATCTCTCTTGCCTGAAAGGCGACACCATAAAAGCAATCATCCTGGTCTGCCTCGCGGTCGGCGTGGTCGGGATGTCATACGGCTCCCTGGCGATGGCCTACGGTTTCCCGGTCTGGGTACCGTTTGTACTCTCCATCACCGTACTCGCGGGCGCGTCAGAGTTTATGTTTATCGGCATTGTAGCAAGCGGCGGTAACCCGCTGGCGGCCGCGGCGGCGGGATTACTGGTCAACGCGCGGCACGTGCCGTTTGGCGTGACGGTGCGTGAGCTGGTCGGCAAACGTGGTCTGAGCCTGTTGGGCTGCCACATCATGAATGACGAAAGCGTGGTGTTTGGCCTGTCGCAAAAAACGCCCGAACAGCGCAAAGCGGCGTACTGGCTATGTGGTTTAGGCGTGGCGATTGTCTGGCCGCTGGGGGCCCTGCTGGGCGCCATGGTCGGCAAGCTGCTGCCGGACCCGGAGACCATCGGGCTGGATGCAGTATTCCCGGCGATACTGCTGGCATTAGTGGTTCCCGCATTTAAAAACCGCACCACGCTGATCCGCGCCTGCAGCGGTGCCGCGCTGTCACTGGCCGCCGTGCCGTTTGCCCCGGTGGGATTACCGGTGCTGCTTTCCTTACTGGGTCTTGCTGCGAGGAAAAAATAATGGGAAATATGACGTTTTTTATTCTCGGTATCGCCATTTTGTCTGCGGGAACGTATCTGATGCGTCTTGGCGGGGCGAAACTGGGCAGCAGGCTGGCATTGTCAGAACGTTCACAGGCGCTGCTGTCAGATGCGGCAACGGTATTGCTGTTCTCCGTGGCGCTGGCGACCACGTTTTATGAGGGTGACCACTTCGCGGGCATGGCGCGCGTGCTGGGCGTGGCGTTTGCGGTGTTTTTAGCCTGGCGGAAGATGCCGTTAATTGTAGTGATCGTGGCGGCGGCGGTGGTAACCGCGCTGCTGCGCGTGGCGGGCATAAACTAAAAAAGCGCCCCGGGGGCGCTCTTTCGACGGTGTGACAGCTTATTTAGTCAGTTCAGCAGTCATGTGTACGCGGTTACCTGAGAACGCCTGGGTAATTTTGTAAGATGACGCGCCGGCTTCCTGAGCCTGAGCCGCGATTTTCGCTTCTGCGCCATCAATAGTTGACGCGGTTGCGGTCACGGTCTGAGCAGCGAAAGAACCGAAAGAAGTAGCCAGAGCGATTACAGCGACAAAAGTTTTGATGCTTTTCATAATATAAACCCTTTCATTAAGTTGTTTAGGTAAGGCACCGTGCCTTGATGAGATAAATACTAGACCTCATCTCGAACAACTAAAAGCGGAAGGATTTGCTATTATCATTCAAAATTATTGATCAACTATTAGCCGCTGAGGATGGGTATAAACGGTCGCCCTTCCCGGCTTGCAGAAGCCCACCAGCGTCAGGTTGCAGCGCTCCGCCACCTCAACTGCCAGCGTGGTCGCCGCCGACACCGCAAACAGAATTTCCACACCGCACATCGCGGATTTTTGCACCATCTCATAGCTGGCGCGGCTGGAAACGAGTGCCGCCCCCTGCTTCCACGCGTCACTTTCACGCGCCCGGCGACCGAGCAGCTTGTCCAGCGCCACGTGGCGGCCAACGTCCTCGTGTCCACCGGCAATATCGCCCGACGGCAACACCCATGCCGCCGCGTGCGTGCAGCCGCTCAGCTGACCGATGGGCTGTACATCGTTCAGGTGCTCGAGCGCATGGTCGAGGTGAGCCAGATCAAAGATCTGATTAAACGGCAGTGGCGCAACGGGTTTACCAATATCATTGAGCTGCTCAACGCCACAGACGCCGCAGCCGGTACGCCCGGCCAGCGCGCGGCGGCGCTCTTTCAACCCCATAAAGCGGCGGCTGGAGAGTTCGATTTGCACTTCAAGGCCGTTGCAAGCCTGCACCACGTCCATGCCGTAGATCTCATGCGGATGGTCAATGATGCCTTCCGACAGGGAAAAACCGATGGCGAACAGCTCGAGATCTTTCGGTGAAGCCATCATCACCACGTGCGAGATACCGTTGTAAACGAGCGCAACGGGCACCTCTTCCGCCAAAAAATCGGGCGTGGCATGGGTTAAGTGGGGCGGTCTGTGTACCGACAGTTCCACAATGCCCGCAGGCAGTGGTGACGAGTGGGGAGCACGGTTTTGTTTAGACACAGCGGTATTCCTGAACAACCACGGAGGTGAGCCTGCTATTGCATCATAAAGTACAGGCTTTACGCATAGTATGGATCAACTTTTCGACAACCATTCTCCTACTCAATTGGGAGGGCTGCAACCTGACGCCCGCTACACCGCTTTAACATGCAGAGCTGTTAGTGTGATCGATATCACACTTTATAATCAACATGGTGATAATACGTTCACTTTGTATTAACGCCATTGGAACAGGCGTACCGACATTGTGGTATTCTGATGATACCCCTCGTGGAAATGAGGGATTAACGCAAATTTTTTTCCTTTGCGGCCATTCTTCAGCCGCGAAGTCAAAACTACATATGTAAGCAATGTCGAAACAAGGAGTGACCCATGCAGGTCAGCAGAAGGCAGTTCTTTAAGATCTGCGCTGGCGGTATGGCAGGCACCACGGCAGCGGCACTGGGCTTTGCGCCCGGCGTAGCGCTGGCGGAAACGCGGCAGTATAAACTGCTGCGCACCCGTGAAACCCGTAATACCTGTACGTACTGCTCTGTCGGTTGCGGGCTGTTGATGTATAGCCTCGGCGACGGTGCTAAAAACGCCAAAGCGTCTATTTTCCATATCGAAGGCGACCCGGATCATCCGGTCAACCGCGGCGCATTGTGCCCGAAAGGGGCCGGTCTGGTGGACTTCATCCACTCCGAAAGCCGCCTCAAATTCCCTGAATATCGCGCGCCTGGCTCCGACAAATGGCAGCAAATTAGCTGGGAAGAAGCGTTCGACCGCATCGCAAAACACATTAAAGAAGACCGCGATGCCAACTTTGTTGAGAAGAACGCCGACGGCGTCACGGTCAACCGCTGGCTCTCCACCGGGATGCTGTGTGCCTCTGCTTCCAGCAACGAAACCGGTTATTTAACCCAGAAATTTACGCGTGCACTCGGTATGCTCGCGGTCGACAACCAGGCGCGTGTCTGACACGGACCAACGGTAGCAAGTCTTGCTCCAACATTTGGTCGCGGTGCGATGACCAATCACTGGGTCGACATCAAAAACGCCAACCTCATTGTGGTGATGGGCGGTAACGCCGCTGAAGCGCACCCTGTCGGGTTCCGCTGGGCGATGGAAGCCAAAATCCACAACGGTGCGAAACTGATTGTGATCGATCCCCGCTTTACGCGAACTGCGTCAGTGGCGGATTTCTACACCCCTATTCGTTCAGGTACTGACATCACTTTCCTGTCAGGCGTATTGCTGTACCTGATGACCAACGAAAAATATAACCGCGAATACACCGAAGCTTATACCAACGCCAGCCTGATCGTGCGTGAGGATTACCACTTCGAAGATGGCCTGTTCAGCGGTTACGACGCCGAAAAACGCAAATACGACAAAACCAGCTGGAACTACGAGCTGGACGAGAAAGGCTTTGCGAAGCGCGATACCACTCTGCAACACCCGCGCTGCGTGTGGAACCTGCTGAAAGAGCACGTTTCCCGCTACACGCCGGAGGTGGTTGAAAACATCTGCGGTACGCCGAAGGCAGACTTCCTGAAGGTATGCGAGCTTATCGCCGAAACCAGCGCGAAAGACAAAACCGCGTCGTTCCTGTATGCCCTCGGCTGGACGCAGCACTCCATCGGTGCGCAGAACATCCGTACCATGGCGATGGTTCAGCTCCTGCTCGGCAACATGGGGATGGCAGGCGGCGGCGTGAATGCCCTGCGCGGTCACTCCAACATTCAGGGTCTGACCGACCTCGGTCTGCTGTCTCAAAGCCTGCCGGGGTACATGACCCTGCCGAGCGAGAAACAGACCGACCTGCAAACCTACCTGACGGCCAGCACGCCTAAACCGCTGCTCGAAGGCCAGGTCAACTACTGGGGCAACTATCCGAAGTTCTTCGTCTCGATGATGAAAGCCTTCTTCGGTGATAAAGCGACGGCGGAAAACAGCTGGGGCTTTGACTGGCTGCCGAAGTGGGACAAAGGTTACGACGTTCTGCAGTATTTCGAGATGATGCACCAGGGCAAAGTGAACGGCTATCTGTGCCAGGGCTTTAACCCGGTGGCCTCGTTCCCGAACAAGAACAAGGTTGTTGAGTCGCTGTCGAAACTGAAGTTCCTGGTGACGATTGACCCGCTCAATACCGAGACCTCGACCTTCTGGCAGAACCACGGTGAATCGAACGACGTCGATCCGTCGAAGATTCAGACCGAAGTGTTCCGTCTGCCGTCGACCTGCTTCGCGGAAGAGAACGGTTCTATCGTCAACTCCGGACGCTGGCTGCAGTGGCACTGGAAAGGCGCGGACGCCCCGGGCATCGCCATGAACGACGGCGAGATCCTGGCCGGCATCTTCTTACGCCTGCGTAAGATGTATGCGGAAGAAGGCGGCGCGAACCCTGAGCCGGTGCTGAACATGACCTGGAACTACTCGACGCCGGAAAATCCAGCGCCGGAAGAAGTGGCGATGGAGAGCAACGGTAAGGCGCTGGCGGACGTTATCGATCCGGCTACCGGTACCGTGCTGGCGAAGAAAGGCGATCAGCTCAGCACCTTCGCACACCTGCGCGATGACGGCACTACCTCCAGCGGCTGCTGGATCTTTGCCGGTAGCTGGACGCCGAAGGGCAACCAGATGGCCAACCGCGATAACGCCGACCCGTCGGGCCTGGGCAATACGCTGGGCTGGGCATGGGCATGGCCGCTCAACCGCCGCATCCTCTATAACCGCGCATCCGCTGACCCGCAGGGCAACCCGTGGGATCCGAAGCGTCAGCTTCTGAAGTGGGACGGCGCGAAATGGGGCGGCGTGGATATTCCGGACTACAGCACTGCCGCACCGGGCAGCGACGTTGGGCCGTTTATCATGCAGCCTGAAGGGATGGGGCGTCTGTTTGCTATCGATAAGATGGCGGAAGGTCCGTTCCCGGAACACTACGAGCCGTTTGAGACGCCGCTGGGTACCAACCCGCTGCACCCGAACGTGGTCTCTAACCCGGCAGCCCGTATCTTCAAGGGCGATTTCGAAGCGCTGGGTAAAAAGGACAAGTTCCCGTACGTGGGCACCACCTACCGTCTGACCGAGCATTTCCACTACTGGACCAAGCACGCGCTGCTTAACGCCATCGCGCAGCCGGAACAGTTTGTGGAGATCGGCGAGAAGCTGGCGGGCAAGCTCGGCATTGCCCATGGCGATACCGTGAAGGTCTCCTCTAACCGTGGTTATATCAAGGCCAAGGCGGTGGTGACCAAGCGTATTCGCACGCTGAACGTTCACGGTCAGCAGGTGGATACCATCGGTATTCCGATCCACTGGGGCTATGAGGGCGTGGCGAAGAAAGGGTTCATTGCGAATACCCTGACGCCGTTCGTCGGCGATGCGAACACGCAGACGCCGGAGTTTAAGGCCTTCCTCGTGAACGTGGAAAAGGTGTAACGGAGACGACTTATGGCTTATCAATCTCAAGACATTATCCGTCGTTCCGCGACTAACGGTTTCACGCCCGCGCCTCAGGCGCGGGACCACCAGCAGGAAGTGGCGAAGCTTATCGACGTGACCACCTGTATCGGCTGTAAAGCCTGCCAGGTGGCCTGTTCTGAGTGGAACGACCTGCGTGACGAAGTGGGTCACAACGTCGGGGTGTACGACAACCCGGCGGACCTGACCGCCAAGTCATGGACGGTGATGCGTTTCTCGGAAGTTGAGCAGAACGACAAGCTGGAATGGCTTATCCGCAAAGATGGCTGTATGCACTGTGCGGATCCGGGCTGCCTGAAGGCGTGTCCGTCAGAAGGGGCTATCATTCAGTATGCCAACGGCATCGTCGACTTCCAGTCCGAACAGTGCATCGGCTGCGGCTACTGCATCGCGGGCTGCCCGTTCGACGTACCGCGCCTGAACCCGGAAGACAACCGCGTCTACAAATGCACGCTGTGCGTTGACCGCGTCACCGTCGGCCAGGAGCCAGCGTGCGTGAAGACCTGCCCAACCGGCGCAATCCACTTTGGCTCCAAAGAGGATATGAAAACGCTGGCAGCAGAGCGCGTGGGCGAGCTGAAAACCCGTGGTTACGACAACGCGGGCCTGTACGATCCGGCCGGGGTTGGCGGTACGCACGTGATGTACGTGCTGCACCACGCCGACAAGCCGAATCTGTATCACGGTCTGCCGGAGAACCCTGAAATCAGCGCCACCGTGAAGTTCTGGAAAGGTATCTGGAAACCGCTGGCAGCGGTCGGTTTTGCTGCCACCTTCGCAGCGAGCATCTTCCACTACGTCGGCGTCGGTCCGAACCGCGCGGAAGAGGAAGACGACAACCTGCATGAAGAGAAAGACGAGGTGCGCAAATGAGAAAACGTGACACCATCGTGCGCTACACCGCGCCGGAACGCATCAACCACTGGGTCACCGCCTTCTGCTTCATGCTGGCGGCGATAAGCGGGCTGGGGTTCTTCTTCCCGTCCTTCAACTGGCTGATGCAGATCATGGGGACACCACAGCTGGCGCGCATCCTGCACCCGTTTGTGGGCGTCATCATGTTCGCGTCGTTCATCATCATGTTTTTCCGCTACTGGCACCATAACCTAATCAATCGGGATGATATCTTTTGGGCGAAGAATATTCGTAAGATCGTCGTCAACGAGGAAGTGGGTGATACCGGGCGTTATAACTTCGGCCAGAAATGCGTATTCTGGGCGGCGATTATCTTCCTGGTCCTGTTGCTGGTGAGCGGCGTGATCATCTGGCGTCCGTACTTTGCGCCTGCTTTCTCAATCCCGGTGATCCGATTCGCGCTGATGCTGCATTCATTTGCCGCAGTGGCGTTAATTGTGGTTATCATGGTGCATATCTACGCCGCCCTTTGGGTGAAAGGCACCATTACCGCGATGGTGGAAGGATGGGTAACCAGCACGTGGGCGAAGAAACATCACCCGCGCTGGTACCGTGAAGTCCGCCAGAAACAGGAAAAGTCATCTGAATGAGTATTCGCATAATCCCGCAAGATGAGCTGGGGTCGAGCGAGAAACGCACGGCGGATTATATTCCGCCGTTGTTATTCCCCAGACTCAAGAACCTCTACAACCGCCGCGCAGAGCGTCTGCGCGAGCTGGCAGAGAACAACCCGCTGGGCGATTTTCTGCGCTTTGCCGCACTGGTTGCCCACGCGCAGGAAGTGGTGCTGTACGACCACCCGCTGCAAATGGATCTGACCGCGCGCATCAAAGAAGCCAACGCGCAGGGCAAGCCGCCGCTGGACATTCACGTCCTGCCGCGCGACAAGCACTGGCAAAAGCTGCTGCATTCGCTCATTGCAGAGCTGAAGCCAGAGATGAGCGGCACCGCGCTGGCGGTCATTGAGAATCTGGAAAAAGCCTCTGACCTGGAACTGGAAGAGATGGCGAGCGCGCTGTTTGCCTCCGACTTCTCGCTGGTGAGCAGCGATAAAGCGCCGTTTATCTGGGCTGCGCTGTCGCTCTACTGGGCGCAAATGGCAAGCCTGATCCCCGGCAAAGCCCGCGCCGAATACGGCGAGGCGCGCCAGTTCTGCCCGGTCTGCGGCTCCATGCCGGTCTCCAGCATGGTGCAAATCGGCACGACTCAGGGGCTGCGCTACCTGCACTGCAACCTGTGTGAAACCGAGTGGCACGTGGTGCGCATCAAGTGCAGCAACTGCGAGCAGACCCGCGATCTGAACTACTGGTCGCTGGAAAATGAAGAAGCGGCAGTGAAAGCCGAAAGCTGCGGCGACTGCGGCACTTACCTGAAGATTCTGTATCAGGAAAAAGACCCGAAAGTCGAAGCCGTGGCAGACGATCTCGCCTCGCTGATTCTGGACGCGAAGATGGAGCAGGAGGGCTTTGCCCGCAGCTCGATCAACCCGTTCCTGTTCCCGGGTGAAGGGGAGTAATCTCCTGTGAGAGTGCCGGGCGGCGCAAGCTTGCCCGGCCTACAGCTGGTAAGGTGAAACGACCCGGCAATGCCCGAAAAGTCTTTCGTATTGCGTGAGATCAACGGGCAACTTCTGCTCTGAGCGGTAGCCAGAATTTAGAAAATGGCGGGCGATTTTGCGAGCCGCTTTCCAGACGACCGCTACTCCTCCTCGTTTCCGCCCTCTTCGTACGCACCGTACGGCTTTGCAGGCAGAACGATATAGGTGCCTTCAAACACCGCGCCCGCCGTTTCATCGCCAAACAGCTCAACCTGCATCTGTACGCGCGCTTTGCGGCCTCGCGCCAGACGGTCAAGATCGCCACCCAGTGCACCGAGATCGGCCACCGCGCTCGGCTTGCCGCTGATGGGGGCGCTGTAGCGAATATGTGCATCAGCAAGAATAATGGTGCCGCCCAGGTGACGCTCGCGCAGCATGAGCCAGATCAGCCCCCAGCCAGTGAGCGTAGCCAGTGAGAACAGGCTGCCTGCAAACAGGGTGTGATGTGGATTTTGGTTGCCGGTTTCCGGCATGGTGGTAATGAATTTCTGCCCGGTGTACTGCTGAATGCGCACGCCCATTTTTTCACTGAGCGGAATGTGCTCATACCACGCCTGCTGCAGCTGACCGCACCAGTCCGCACGATGCAGAATGTCATCCAGCGTGGCAATGGGTTTGATCATCAAAAAGTGGCGAATCGGCGTGGTCTGCGGGGCGGTAATTTCGCCCTGGTTAACAAAACCGAGCTTGGCAAAGAACTCGACGGCGTCTTCACGGGCGCTACAGGTGACGCGCTTAACGCCTTCCTGACGGGCGACGGACTCCAGCGTCATCGCCATCAGGGTGCCGAGCCCTTTATCCTGCACTGACGGGTGAACCGCCATAAAGCGAATAGAGGCTTCATTGTCGGCATTGATATACAGTCGCCCAACGGCGACGAGGTTACCCTCTTCATCCACCACCATTTGATGGTGCGCCATCGCGTCCCAGGCGTCGCGTTCAGACCCTTTTGGCTGATGTAATGGCTTGCGCAGCATTTCCCAGCGGAAATGGTAGTAGACCTCTAACTCTTCTTCCGTTTGCGGTACTCGAAGGTGATACATAGCTGTACTCTCTCTGGTTACCCGCGGCCACGCCGCCAGTTGGCTCATACCTGGAGCCAGAATGTAACGGGGCCATCGTTCACCAGCGATACCTGCATATCTGCAGCGAATCGTCCGGTTTGCGTATTCATTTCCTGCTGGCGACAACGCTCAACAAAGTACTCGTAAAGTGCTTCTGCACGATCCGGCGCGGCACCTTTGGAGAAGCTCGGACGCATGCCGCGCTCGGTATCCGCTGCCAGCGTAAACTGGGAAACCACCAGCACGCTGCCGCCCGCCTGCTGGACGTTCAGGTTCATCTTGCCTTCCGCATCGCTGAAAATACGGTAGCCCAGCACGCGCTCACACAAGCGGTTGGCTTTTTGTTCGTCATCATCCTTTTCGACACCCAACAACACTAAAAGTCCTGGGCCAATTTCACCCGTCACCTCTCCCTCCACGGTGACGCTGGCACGGGTTACGCGCTGTATCAATGCAATCATGGTTGGTCTGCTTCTTGTTGTTTTTCAGCTTCTGCTGCTTTTTTGAGTTCGCGGTATACGCCGAGAGTGACAGTTATTTCCGCACCAAGCAAGACGATACACCAGGTCCAGTAGACCCAGACAAACAAAATGGGGATCACCGCCAGCACGCCGTAAATCAGCTGATAGGACGGAAACATGGTGATGTAGAGGGCAAACCCTTTTTTACCGAGCTCAAAAAGCAACGCCGCCACCAGCGCCCCCACAACCGCATCACGGTTAGGCACGCGCGTGGTCGGCACCACGCTATAGAGCAGCCAGAACGAGAGCCATGACAGGATCAGCGGAAAAATGCGAAGCACATTATCAATCACGCCGTTTAAATCGCTCGCCCAGCGCAGAGAAAGAAGATAGGAACTGATCGCCAGGCTAGCCCCCGCCAGCAGTGGACCGAGGGTCAAAATCATCCAGTACACGGCAAAGGAGTAAACCTTAGGACGGATTTTTTTGCTTCGCCAGATGGTGTTGAGGGCACTGTCGATGGAATACATCAAAAGCAGCGCCGTGACGATGAGGCCGCAGGCACCCACTGCTGTCATCTTGCTGGAGTTGGCGACAAACTGCTCAATATAGTTCTGGATGACATCCCCGGTTGCAGGAATGAAATTCGCGAAGACAAAATGGCGAAGCTGCAGGCTGACGTCCGCAAACATCGGAAACGCGGAAAACAGGGCAAAGATGACCGCCACCAGCGGTACCAATGAGAGCAACGACACGTAGGCGAGGTTACCCGCCAGCGTGGTCATATTGTCCTCATCAATCCGGTGCCAGAGCAGTTTCAGCCAGGCCCGCAGCGGACGAGTATGATGCGTGGCTTTTTGATGAACGGTTTTTAGCATAGCTGCTTCGCAAAGTAGTCAGGTATCGTCTCTTTTCCGGTCACCAGAATTGACGTAATACCCAACTGGTTAGCTCCCTCTATATTATCGGCGTTGTCATCGAAAAAGACCGCATCGGCCGCGGTGAATCCTTCTGACTGCAGAACAGCCTGATAAATTCGCGCTTCAGGCTTACGCATCCCCATCTCCTGCGAGAGGTAGATCTTATCCGCCGCCGCCTTAACTTCAGGGTATTCTTCAGGCCAGAACGTGGTGTGCAGACGGTTGGTATTTGATAGCACAACGACCCGATGCCCCTGCTCGCGCAGTTTGTGCATGATGTCGATCACCTCAGGGCGAACCGCCACAAATACCGCCTGCCAGCCGTGGGAAAACTGTTCATAGCTTAACGAAAGGCCCATCTCCTGGCAGAAACGTTCAGCGAACTCTTCATCGCTGATTTCGCCGCGTTCATGCTGGTGGAAAGTCTCGCCCATCGCGAAATTCTGCTTTAAGGTCGCCAGCGGCACGCGGCTAAAATCGCTCCATGCACCCAACACGCGATTAAAATCGATATCGACGATGACGTTTCCTAAATCAAAGATATAAAGCATGTTTATCTCCTGCTCGCCGTGGAGAGGTAACTGTAGCGGGAAAGATAAAGTTTGGCTATGCACGAGAATCAGCTTAGAGGGAGCAGTATGAAGAACAAAAATTTAGCCAGGAAGATGATATTGGCTTTCGGGCGATAGGCAGGGATAAGTTTTATTTAAGTTCGACTTTGCGAGGATATAGGTTTTAGTTCATTCTGCAAAAAAATTATCGAAAAACGCTTCCGTATAATTTTTTCTCATCACATATTCCCCCATTTTTGCCATGGCAATCCCATTTCGCGCGGCTTTGCTCGAAATCGCAACAAGCTTACTTTACTTAAATTTACATTTTTATACAAATACTCTATTTATCTTCTTTTTTATAATGGTAGGTTTACATTACTTTACACATGGAGCTGCACTTTCGTGAAGATTAAAAAGGGATACGTCCTCAGTGCCGTTTTAATAGCTTTACTCTGCGCTTTCGCTATGTATTCATACAATGCCTACCGATTTAAAAAAGCCAGCAGAGATATTTTATATCAACTCTCTAGCCAACTGATTGTGAAGCAAGGGCTTGAACCAAAACTTTCAACCCACCTCGTTTTTGATACGTTATATATCGACGGTAACATATCCAAAGATGATGATAAAATCATTGTGGGGCTTATCAGAAAAAACCTTATCCCTGTCAGAACGATATCGATAAACAGTGGTGGCGGCGATGTCGAAACTGCAATCAAAATAGCACAAGTTATTCATGATAAAGAAATTAACATTGAGGTGAGGCGATTATGCCTTTCTTCGTGTGCTAACTATCTTTTCCCAGCGGCAAAAAATAAAATCATCAACTATGGTTCCATTATTGGCTTCCATGGGTCGCCTAATTCTGATGACAATAAGTTAACAACTACGGTTAACGGAGAAATCAATACAGACACAACAATAACAGATCGCATTTTCTCAGAATTAAGAAAAACGGATAAAGAATTCTACAAAGATATAAATGTGTCATGGATGATGCCACTTTGCGGGCAAAAAGAAAATATTGGTGATCCAGACACAGGTCTGTCGACGTACAGCGAAAAGGATTTTACGCGTTTTGGCGTAAAAAACATTTCATTCACGGATGGTGAAATGGTATGGAAAAAGTCTATGGATATTATGGGTATACCTTTTGCTCACTATTGCAAGGAACATTAATAATGCGTGAACTCAATGATAGCGAATTAAGTAACGTCAGCGGTGCAGGAATGTGGGGTTCTATCGGTAGTGCGATTGGTGGGATGTTCGGTGGCGGTAGTGCTGGTTGTAATGGCAGTTATTCTCACACCAGCACCACTAACAAAGATGGTTCTCACTCTGAAAGCACATCCTTTAGCGGCGGTTGCTCGGTTAACGTTGGTGGTAAAAGCGGTGGTTCATCAAAAGGTAATGGTGGTTCGAAAAGTGGCGGTGGCCGCCAGGGTAATGATCACGGTAGACATTAATTCCTGAATCATTATAACTCATAGCCGCTGATATTTAGCGGCTATTTCCACCCTGCAAGAGGCCAGATATGTTTCGCAAGGAAGCTATTGAACATCAAAGAACCCGGTGGGAAGGGAGAGCCGTTCTTCTGCCGGGCATCCCTTTTGCTTTTATCATATTGCTCAGCTTTTTTTTTATTGCTTCCATTTCTATTTTTATTACCAAAGGTTCCTATACCCGACGCGTAATCGTTCACGGTGAGATAACCACTTTCCCAGGCTCAGTGAATATCTCAGCATCAATGCAGGGTACAGTCGTGCAGAGTTTTGTTAATGAAGGCGATCGCGTAAAAAAAGGTGACGCTCTCTTTCTCATTCATTCGGGTGTATCGACGCAATCAGGCCTGGTTGATGAGAATAAAAAAAAGGAGATCGCGCTACAGATAAATAGTATCAGTGTAATGATGGCAAATTTGAACTCTTCGAAAAAACGTACGCTCAACGCGCTGACCACTCAAAAAGATCATTATCAGTCCAGTTTTAATACCTCATCTGGGTTACTAGTGCAGGCTGAGCGGGAACTGCATCAGATTGAGAAAAACGTTAACGATTACCGTCGTTATCAGGAAAAAGGTCTGGTCACCAAAGACCAGATGAGTAGCCAAAACGCACTACTCTATCAACAGCAGAGCAATGTGTCTGACCTGGTCGCCAGAAAATCACAGGACCAGGTTCAGATCGATGCGCTCAATCAGCAAATCCAGTCCCAGAGCGCTGATTATGACCACCAGATTTACCAGCTTGAGCAACAGATATACGAATTGCAAAAAGAAAAGTTAAATGCAGAAGCGGAAGGTAATTATGTCATCGAGGCAACAGTCGATGGCTTAATCGACTCCATCAATACGGCGCAAGGTAAGATGATCGGCGCAGGCGATGTACTGGCGCGAGTTCAACAGAATAAACATTCACCATGCTATCTCGAAACCTGGGTTCCGGATGAAGTTCTTCCTTATCTGGCGATTGGCCAGCGCGTTAATGTCAGTTACGACGCCTTTCCTTATGAAAAATTTGGTCAGTTCAGGGCATCAATATCAGCAATATCCAGGCTTCCGGCATCGAAGCCAGAACTCCTGTCAAAGCAGACCATCGCACATGAATTCTATGACGATAAAAAGTCCTGGTACAAAATCATGATCAAACCTGACCTACAGTCTGTGCAAGTTCATGGAAAACAACTCTCACTGAGCCAGGGAGCCAAAGCGCAGATTTCTCTTTTCCTTGAAAAGAGACATATCTATGAGTGGTTATTATCGCCCTTTTACGAAATGAAAATGAGCGTAACGGATGCGGGTAATGAATAATCTTTATACACTTGAGACGCTGCTGCGCAAGTTGGATCTGAGGATATTTAAACGCATCCCAGTTGTCTTTCAAACTGAAGCGTCCGAATGTGGCCTGGCCTGTCTTTCAATGATATGCAGTTTTTATGGCAAGCAGGTCGATCTACTGCAACTCCGGCAACAATTTAATTTGTCATCACGTGGGGTCAACCTCCATGCGATAAAAGCAATTGCCAGTCAACTGGAGATGTCGTCACGCGCATTGTCCGTGGACCTTCAGGAATTACATGATGTACGCAAGCCCTGCATATTGCATTGGGATTTTAACCATTTTGTCGTACTGATTAAGGTCGATAAGAACGGCGCGGTGATCCACGACCCTGCGTTTGGACGACGGGTGATTAGCATGCCCGAATTGTCCCAACATTTTACTGGTGTTGTGCTTGAGGTATGGCCGGGAACCACTTTCTCAGTTCAAAAAAAGCAAAACAGATTAAAAGCCACCACGTTATTAAAGAATATCAATGGACTGATAACATCACTGACGAAGATATTTTTCTTATCGCTGGTGATTGAGTTGATCAGCCTGCTGTTGCCTGTGGGGACACAATTAGTCACGGATAATGTCATTGCATCCGGAGATTACGGTTTACTTAATATTATCTGTCTTGGGCTATTTATTCTGATTCTGTTACGTTTGACGGTCAGTGTCATACGCTCCTGGACCACGCTGATACTGGGAACACTCATCGACGTCCAGTGGAGTTTTAGCCTCTTTTCTCACCTTATTAAGCTACCGACCACTTATTTTGAAAGACGCAAACTGGGGGACATTCAGTCTCGTTTCCACTCGCTTGATGTGATACGGGCCACTTTTACCACAGGTTTAACTGGTAGCATTATTGATACGCTAATGCTCATGGGTTTGCTGGTAATGATGTTTTTATACAACCTGCAGCTCAGCATGATAGTGGTCTCTTTTACCTCAATATACACCTTCATTCGGTTTGCTACCTATCGATACTATCGCCAGTTATCCGAAGAAGAGTTAATCAAGGAAGCACGTCTTAATTCTTATTTTATGGAAACCCTGTACGGTATCGCGACGATTAAGATTCAGGGGATGACTGACCTGAGAATCGATAACTGGTTTAATCTTTTTTCAGATAAGGTCAATACCGGCATTCGTTTGACGCGAATGGATCTCTTCTTTGGTGGTGTCGTCTCTTTTATCGCCGCCTGCGACCAAATTGTTATCCTGTGGGTTAGCGGCAGGCTGATGATGGATAGTCATTTAACCATCGGTATGTTTATCGCGTTTAACACCTTCAGAAGTCAGTTCTATGACCGAATAAATGCCCTGATCAACTTTATCATTCATCTGAAGATCATCAATTTACATAATGAACGCGTTGCCGATATTGCGCTGCAGGAAGCATCTTCTTCAAAGTCCACCAGCCCGCTGCGTTTACCACACGGAGCCTTAACGCTCGAAACTCAGGATCTGGCCTACCGTTATGATAACCATGCGGACCCTATCTTCAGCAAACTGAATCTGACCATTCATGCCGGGGAGAGTATTGCTATTACGGGCGTATCGGGTGCAGGTAAAAGCACCTTGATGAAAGTGTTGTGCGGTTTATTCGAACCGTCGAACGGCTGCGTCCGAATTAATGGCATTGATATTAAGCAACTTGGTTTTGAACATTATGCTGAACGCATTGCCTGTATCATGCAGGAAGATAAGCTGTTTTCAGGCTCTATCAAAGAGAATATCGCCGGTTTTCGGCCTGACATTGACGAGCAGTGGATGGTGCAATGCGCCATCGCAAGCCATATTCATAATGACATTTTAAAACTACCAATGGGTTACGAGACACTGATTGGTGAACTTGGGGAGGGGTTGTCCGGCGGTCAAAAACAGCGGATTTATATTGCCAGGGCATTATACCGCAAACCGGGTATTTTATTCATGGACGAGGCGACCAGCCACCTTGATAAAACCAGTGAGAGTCAGGTCAATCAGTCTATACAGGCGATGAACATCACAAGGATTATTATCGCGCATCGCGAAACCACGATTTCATCGGCAGATCGGGTGTTCGTGATAAATGGAGCAGAGTTACCCTAATCCGTGAATTTCGCAGGAAAGAGATAGCTTCCGGACATAATGCCCCAGGTAATGAAGAATTCTGGCGATAATCGAATAAAAAAGCCGCTGATCGCTCAGCGGCTTTTTACATACAGGACAGCGTTAACGCTAACCTGTATTACTCTTCTTTCGCACCGCGCATAGCACGTTTACGATCGTTCTCGGTCAGGTGACGTTTACGGATACGAATTGACTGTGGAGTCACTTCGACCAGTTCGTCATCATCGATGAATTCCAGAGCCTGCTCCAGAGTCATCTTGATCGGTGGAACCAGAACCGTTGCTTCGTCAGTACCGGACGCACGCATGTTGGTCAGTTTCTTACCGGTCAGGCAGTTTACGGTCAGGTCGTTAGAACGACTGTGAATACCGATGATCTGGCCTTCATAAACTTCAGCACCGTGACCCAGGAACAGCTTACCGCGATCCTGCAGACCGAACAGCGCAAACGCAACCGCTTTACCCTGACCGTTGGAGATCAGCACGCCGTTGTTACGCTGGCCCACTTCGCCCGGACGCACGTCGTCGTAGTGGCTGAAGGTGGAGTACAGCAGACCGGTACCGGAAGTCATGGTCATGAATTCTGAACGGAAACCGATCAGACCACGGCTTGGGATCACGTAGTCGAGACGTACGCGGCCTTTGCCATCTGGATTCATGTTTTTCAGGTCGCCTTTACGCTCACCCAGAGCCTGCATCACAGAACCCTGATGCTGCTCTTCAACGTCCAGCGTTACGTTTTCGAACGGCTCTTGTTTACGGCCGTCGATCTCGCGGAAGATTACTTTCGGACGGGAAACCGCCATTTCGAAACCTTCACGACGCATGTTCTCAATCAGAACAGACAGGTGCAGCTCACCACGACCAGAAACGCGGAATGCATCAGCATCTTCGGTTTCTTCAACGCGCAGCGCAACGTTGTGCACCAGCTCTTTGTTCAGGCGGTCAAGGATCTGACGAGAGGTAACAAATTTACCTTCTTTACCACAGAACGGAGAGGTGTTGACGTTGAAGAACATGGATACGGTTGGTTCATCAACGGACAGGGCTGGCAGCGCTTCGACGTTCTGCGGATCGCAGATGGTGTCGGAGATGTTCAGTTCACCCAGACCGGTGATAGCGATGATGTCGCCCGCTTCAGCGATGTCGCTCTCGATACGCTCAAGACCCAGGTGAGTCAGTACTTTACCGACTTTACCGTTACGGGTTTTGCCTTCGCTATCGATGATAGTAACCTGCTGGTTAGGCTTCACTTTACCGCGCTTGATACGACCAATGCCGATTACGCCAACGTAGTTGTTGTAGTCGAGCTGAGAGATCTGCATCTGCAGGGTGCCGTCGAGATCGACGTTTGGTGCAGGAACACGGTCAACAATCGCCTGATACAGCGGGGTCATGTCTTCAGCCATGTCTTCGTGGTCCAGACCTGCGATACCGTTCAGCGCAGAGGCGTAAACGATAGGGAAGTCCAGCTGCTCGTCGGTCGCGTCGAGGTTAACGAACAGGTCGAAGACCTGGTCAACAACCCAGTCAGGACGCGCGCCAGGGCGGTCAACTTTGTTGATAACAACGATTGGCTTCAGACCATGGGCAAAAGCTTTTTTGGTCACGAAGCGCGTCTGTGGCATTGGGCCATCCATTGCGTCAACGACCAGCAGAACGGAGTCTACCATGGACATTACACGTTCAACTTCACCACCGAAGTCGGCGTGCCCTGGGGTATCAACGATGTTGATACGGTAGTCATTCCATTTAATCGCGGTGTTTTTCGCGAGGATGGTAATCCCACGCTCTTTCTCCAAATCGTTGGAGTCCATCACGCGTTCTTGGGTTTCGGCACGCGCATCAAACGTACCGGATTGCTGCAGCAGCTTGTCGACCAGGGTAGTTTTACCATGGTCAACGTGCGCGATGATGGCGATGTTACGCAAATTTTCGATCACAACTTTGCCTCAGGCATTTAGAAATAGCGCGTTATTGTACACGGATTAATCGCACTACAAAACAGGATCACAAACATCCCCCGCAAACAAGTATTGCAGAGATGCTTTGTGATCGCTTTCACGGAGCGGTAAAAGGGCACTTTAACGTAAATTGCACCAATATGGTGCTCAATGTTCACATTGAAGCACTATACTGGTGCAACAAATCCATTGTGGGGCAGCCCTTTTGCACTATGGTGCGCATGATAACGCCTTTTTAGGGTGATTTAAAAGTTGGCACAGATTTCGCTTTATAAAAAATACATGGCACCAGCCAGTACAAACAGAAATTGAAGACCTCGTTACCACGACGACAATGACCAATCTGGAGAGTTAAGTATGTCCGCTGAACACGTTTTGACGATGCTGAACGAACATGAAGTGAAGTTTGTTGATCTGCGCTTCACCGATACCAAAGGTAAAGAACAGCACGTCACAATCCCTGCTCATCAGGTGAACGCCGAATTCTTTGAAGAAGGCAAAATGTTTGACGGCTCCTCCATTGGTGGCTGGAAAGGCATTAACGAATCCGACATGGTTCTGATGCCAGACGCGACCACTGCGGTCATTGATCCGTTCTTCGAAGAACCAACCCTGATCATCCGTTGCGACATCCTCGAGCCAGGCACGCTGCAGGGCTACGACCGCGACCCACGTTCTATCGCGAAACGCGCTGAAGAGTACCTGCGTTCTACCGGCATCGCAGACACCGTTCTGTTCGGGCCAGAGCCAGAATTCTTCCTGTTCGATGACATCCGCTTCGGTGCCTCTATTTCTGGCTCCCACGTGGCTATCGACGACATCGAAGGTGCATGGAACTCCTCCACCAAATACGAAGGCGGTAACAAAGGTCACCGTCCTGGCGTGAAAGGCGGTTACTTCCCGGTACCTCCGGTCGACTCTGCACAGGACATTCGTTCCACCATGTGTCTGGTGATGGAAGAGATGGGCCTGGTTGTTGAAGCTCACCACCACGAAGTGGCGACTGCTGGTCAGAACGAAGTGGCTACCCGCTTCAACACCATGACCAAAAAAGCGGACGAAATTCAGATCTACAAATACGTTGTGCACAACGTTGCGCACCGTTTCGGTAAAACCGCGACCTTCATGCCAAAACCAATGTTTGGCGATAACGGTTCCGGTATGCACTGCCACATGTCTCTGTCCAAGAACGGTACCAACCTGTTCTCTGGCGACAAATATGCCGGTCTGTCCGAGCAGGCGCTGTACTACATCGGCGGCGTAATCAAACACGCTAAAGCGATCAACGCCCTGGCGAACCCAACCACTAACTCTTACAAGCGTCTGGTCCCGGGCTACGAAGCGCCAGTGATGCTGGCCTACTCTGCACGTAATCGTTCTGCTTCTATCCGTATCCCGGTGGTGGCTTCTCCTAAAGCGCGTCGTATCGAAGTGCGCTTCCCGGACCCAGCGGCTAACCCATATCTGTGCTTCGCAGCACTGCTGATGGCCGGTCTGGACGGTATCAAGAACAAGATCCACCCGGGCGAAGCGATGGACAAAAACCTGTACGACCTGCCGCCAGAAGAAGCGAAAGAGATCCCACAGGTTGCTGGTTCTCTGGAAGAAGCCCTGCAGGCGCTGGACGCAGACCGCGAGTTCCTGACTGCAGGTGGCGTATTCACTGACGACGCTATCGATGCTTACATCGCCCTGCGTATGGAAGAGAACGACCGCGTGCGCATGACGCCACACCCGGTTGAGTTCGAGTTGTACTACAGCGTTTAATTAAAGTTGTTTTACCCGGCGCGATAAGCGCCGGGGGTAGTTGCCGTGGAAACTTTTAGCCCATCTCCGGATGGGCTTTTTTCTCCACCAACAACCTGATCTCACGCGCTTTTTACGCCGAAAACGCTATACTGCACTAAATTAGTGCAAACGACTCCAGGAGACTGCTGAATGGCAACTGGCACGCTGCCCGATGCTGGGCAGATCCTCAATTCTTTGATTAACAGCATTTTGCTGGTCGATGACGAGCTGGCCGTTCATTACGCCAACCCGGCCGCGCAGCAGCTGCTCGCCCAAAGCGCACGTAAACTGTTCGGCACACCGCTTCCTGAACTCCTGAGCTATTTTTCGCTGAATATTGGCCTGATGCAGGAAAGTTTGCAGGCTGGCCAGGGGTTTACCGATAACGAAGTCACGCTGGTGATCGACGGGCGCTCGCACATTCTGTCGCTAACCGCGCAACGTCTTCCCGAAGGTCTGATCCTGCTGGAAATGGCGCCGATGGATAATCAGCGTCGACTGAGCCAGGAGCAGCTTCAGCATGCGCAGCAAATTGCCGCCCGTGACCTGGTGCGCGGTCTGGCGCATGAAATCAAAAACCCGCTGGGTGGATTACGCGGCGCGGCGCAGCTTCTGACCAAGGCGCTGCCCGATCCCGCGCTGGCGGAGTATACCAACGTCATCATTGAGCAGGCGGACCGTCTGCGGAATCTGGTAGACCGTCTTCTCGGTCCGCAGCAGCCGGGAATGCACGTCACGGAAAGCATCCATAAAGTGGCTGAGCGGGTGGTGAAGCTCGTCTCAATGGAGCTGCCGGAGAACATCACGCTGGTACGTGATTACGACCCAAGCCTGCCGGAACTGGCCCATGACCCGGACCAGATTGAGCAGGTCCTGTTGAATATTGTGCGTAATGCCCTGCAGGCGCTGGGGCCTGAAGGCGGCGAGATTATTTTACGCACCCGCACCGCCTTTCAGCTCACGTTACACGGCGTGCGCTACCGGCTGGCCGCCCGAATCGACGTCGAGGATAACGGGCCCGGCATTCCATCGCATCTGCAGGACACCCTGTTCTATCCGATGGTAAGCGGTCGCGAAGGCGGAACCGGCCTGGGCTTATCTATTGCCCGCAGTTTGATCGATCAACACTCCGGGAAAATTGAATTTACCAGTTGGCCGGGACATACCGAGTTTTCGGTTTTCCTGCCGATTAAAAAATAAAGGTGACGTTTATGCAACGAGGGATAGTCTGGGTAGTCGATGACGATAGCTCCATCCGTTGGGTGCTTGAACGCGCGCTCACAGGGGCAGGATTAAGCTGCACGACGTTTGAGAGCGGCAGCGAAGTGCTCGACGCACTCACCACCAAAACGCCAGATGTTCTGCTTTCGGATATTCGTATGCCGGGCATGGACGGGCTGGCGCTGTTAAAGCAGATCAAACAACGCCACCCTATGCTTCCGGTCATCATAATGACCGCGCACTCCGATCTGGATGCCGCAGTGAGCGCCTATCAGCAAGGGGCGTTCGATTACCTGCCCAAACCCTTTGATATCGACGAAGCGGTGGCACTGGTTGAGCGCGCGATTAGCCATTATCAGGAGCAGCAACAGCCGCGCCACGCGCCCGATTTTGGGCCAACGACAGATATCATCGGTGAAGCACCGGCGATGCAGGACGTGTTTCGCATTATCGGTCGTTTGTCCCGCTCGTCCATCAGCGTATTGATTAACGGTGAGTCGGGAACCGGTAAAGAGCTTGTGGCGCATGCATTGCACCGCCACAGCCCGCGGGCAAAAGCGCCGTTCATCGCCCTGAATATGGCGGCGATCCCGAAGGATTTGATTGAGTCCGAACTGTTCGGCCATGAAAAAGGGGCATTTACCGGCGCCAATACCATTCGCCAGGGGCGGTTTGAACAGGCTGACGGCGGTACGCTGTTCCTGGATGAGATCGGCGATATGCCGCTGGATGTCCAGACACGCCTGCTACGGGTGCTGGCCGACGGGCAGTTTTATCGCGTGGGCGGCTATGCGCCGGTGAAGGTGGACGTGCGTATTATCGCCGCGACCCACCAGAACCTGGAGCAACGCGTGCAGGAAGGAAAATTCCGTGAGGATTTATTCCACCGTCTGAACGTCATCCGCGTTCATCTGCCGCCGCTGCGTGAGCGTCGGGAAGATATTCCCCGCCTGGCACGCCATTTCCTGCAGGTAGCCGCTCGTGAGCTGGGTGTGGAGGCCAAGCAGCTTCACCCGGAAACCGATGCCGCTCTGACGCGTCTGGCGTGGCCGGGCAACGTGCGTCAGCTGGAAAACACCTGCCGCTGGTTAACCGTGATGGCCGCCGGGCAGGAAGTGCTGATTCAGGACTTACCGGCCGAGCTGTTTGAAGCGACCGCGCCTGAAAGCAGTACCGGGCACGCGCTGCCGGACAGCTGGGCGACGCTGCTGGCGCAGTGGGCCGACCGCGCGCTGCGTTCCGGTCATCAAAACCTGCTGTCTGAGGCTCAGCCGGAGATGGAGCGTACGCTGTTAACTACCGCGCTTCGTCATACGCAGGGTCATAAGCAGGAAGCTGCTCGCCTTCTGGGATGGGGACGTAATACCCTGACGCGCAAGCTTAAAGAGCTGGGAATGGAGTGATCGTACGCCGCTGTGTAAAGCTTATTAATTGAGCGCAAATTGCCGTTATTTTGCGCTTTACTGTTCCGATGAGTTTTGTATGATCGTGCCCGGAAATTGGGGGTGAACATCATGCTGGAAACAATCGTGAATATGCTCTCTAGCGGAGCCGCTGAAAGCCACACGCCACAAACAGCCGTTGCGGCTATGTTGTGCGCGGCGCTGGTTGGGCTGTTTAGCTAGCGAGTTGAACGTAAAAGCCGGGTGGCGGCTTCGCCTTACCCGGCCTACGTTTTGTGCATTTTGCAATGTGCCTTAAATCACCCGCGAGAACTGCTGCAGTCGCGCTTTCTGACGCAGATAAGCGTCAAAGCACATGCAGATATTACGGATCAACAGACGCCCTTTAGGCGTGACCTCAATCGCGATCTCCGACACATCCACCAGCCCGTCTTTCGCCAGCGGTGCAATCAGCTTCAGGTCTTCCGCAAAATAATCGCTGAAATGAAGATCCCACTGCGACTCAACGTCGCTGAAATCGAGACGGAAGTTGCAAATTAGCGCCTTAATCACATCGCGCCGGATGCAGTCGTCGCGCGTTAACGCGATGCCGCGCCACAGCGCGTTGCCCGTTTCATCAACCTGCTGGTAGTAAAGCTTCAGCTCTTTCTGGTTCTGCGCGTAGCAGTCGCCAATCATGCTGATAGCGGAGACGCCCATCCCCAGCAAATCGGTATCGCCCTGGGTTGTGTAGCCCTGGAAGTTGCGGTGCAGAACGCCTTCACGCTGCGCAATCGCCAGCTCGTCATCCGGACGGGCAAAGTGATCCATCCCGATAAACTGATAGCCGGTTTCGGTCAGCGAGGTGATCGTTTCCTGCAGGATATCCAGCTTCTGCTGGGCAGAAGGCAGATCGGCGTCTTTGATTTTGCGCTGGGCAGCAAACAGCGTCGGCAGATGTGCGTAGTTAAAGACGCTCAGGCGGTCCGGGTTGAGTTCGGCCACGCGCTTCAGCGTGAAGGCGAAGCTTTCCGGCGTTTGCTTTGGCAGGCCGTAAATCAGGTCAATATTGGTCGAGGTGAAGCCAATTTCACGCGCATGGTTGAGTAAGGCAAAGATAAATTCTTCGTCCTGCTCGCGGTTCACCAGACGCTGAACCTCTTTATTGAAATCCTGCACGCCCATGCTCAGACGATTGAAGCCTTCGGCGCGTAAGTGATCCAGTACATCGAGCTCAATTTCACGCGGATCGACTTCGATCGAGATTTCAGCGTCGGCGTTAAAACTGAAATTGCCGCGCAGCAGCGTCATCAGGCGGCTTATTTGCGCTTTATTCAGATAGGTTGGCGTACCGCCGCCCCAGTGAAGCTGGCTGACGTGACGGCCAGCAAACAGCGGCGCGCGATGCACAATTTCTTGTTCGAGCGCATCAAGATACTGGTCGGCTTTGTGCTGCTGACGGGTAACGATTTTATTGCAGCCGCAGAAGTAGCAGAGCTTGTGGCAGAACGGAATATGGACGTAGAGCGACAGCGGACGCTCAGGATAGCGCGCGACAGCCTGCTGGAAATCAGCCTCGCCGAAGGCATCGGAGAACTCCAGCGCGGTGGGGTATGACGTATAACGCGGCCCGGAATAGTTATATTTCTGGATTAGGACCAAATCCCAGTCGATAGTTGGTGCTGACATGCTCACTCCTTCCGTTGGTGTCGCGTTCGTATACGGCGGCCCGTTCTGGCCCCATTGCGGGCCATCATTCGGGTGCGCAGCCACTTCTGTCGCCGCGACAACCGCCGTAGTTTAACGAATAACCACACCAGATAACATATAACCGGAAGGGTTATAAGCAGGACTATCGTGCCTGCAGGGTGCAAATGTTAGTTTCCACCCTTCAGAAGGCGCATCATATCTTCCTGCTTCTCGTCTTCTTCTTCATCTTCGTCATCGTCGTATGACAGGCCCAGCTTCTGCATCAGTTCATCGATACGATCCAGTTTGGCATCCACCCATGACTGCTCTTCAGCGGTCAGGGTTTCCCCCTCTTCAAGACGTTCCAGCAGCGCGTCCAGGCGCTCATCGTTCTCCAGCAAATCCAGCTCAGCCTGCGGTGAAAGCATAGGTTTCTCGCTCTTTGGTTTGTGCTGCTTAGTGACCGGGGTGTCTGTCACGCCCAGTGGAATGGGAGTTTTACTGCCGATACGAGGGTCTTTCTGCTGTTTGCCTTTTGCAGAAGCACCCGCTGCACCACCACCGTTGGCACGGCTACCCGCAGCGTGACCGCGATGTTTTTTGTCGCGTTTGCGATCGCGCGCTTCCTGGTTCAGTTCTTCGCGCGTTTTGCGGCGTGCTTTTGCAGGGCGTTTCGCGCCCGCAACGGAGGTTGGTTTTTTCATGATGTTTTATCTTTAAGTCGTTTTCTTCAGTATAGAATTGCGGCGAAATCTAGCAGAAAGCAAGCAAAGAAAAAAGGCGACAGAGCAATCTGTCGCCTTTTTTCCTGACTCACAACCCTTAGCGGGTCAGACATTCCGTGTTTACCAACAACAAACCCTGTTTATCCCTTGGCTAATACCGTCCGTGATACGGTTCCATTTCCTTTTAAAACGCCTCCAGGCGCTGGTCATCCTGACAATCCTGCGTCTTCGCCTCCTGGCGCTCCTGACCCTAATCCTTAAGTCGATTTCCTGTTGGCTTCCTCGCCCTGACGCACACTTTACCTTGTTCCGTTAAACTAACAAGCAACGAAACGGTACAAAAAGGATTTTTCAGACAATTACCCGGAAATAAGCTTATGATTTAAAACAGTTTGGCTTTTTTTACGCCTGCGAATTCTCTGAAATCTCCCATAGCATCACTGGCCTATCTCTCACACCGGCTGGGGCATTTGCCTACACGTCATAGCAATCAGAAAAGCCTTTTGCCTGCATTCGGGTATAATCCCCTTCAGATTACGATTTTGGAGACGACCACGTGACTACCTGGAACTACCAACAGACGCATTTTGTCACCAGTGCGCCCGATATTCGCCACCTTCCTTCTGATACCGGTATTGAAGTGGCATTTGCTGGCCGCTCCAATGCGGGCAAATCCAGCGCCCTGAATACGCTGACCAATCAGAAGAGCCTGGCGCGTACCTCAAAAACACCTGGCCGTACTCAGCTGATCAACCTGTTTGAAGTCGCAGAGGGCAAACGCCTGGTCGACTTACCGGGCTACGGTTACGCGCAGGTACCGGAAGAGATGAAAATCAAGTGGCAGCGTGCGCTGGGTGAATACCTGGAAAAACGCCTGTGCCTGAAAGGTCTGGTGGTGCTGATGGATATTCGCCATCCCCTGAAAGATCTGGATCAGCAGATGATCGACTGGGCTGTAGCAAGCGATATCGCCGTGCTGGTGCTGCTGACGAAAGCCGATAAGCTGGCGAGCGGCGCGCGTAAAGCGCAGGTGAATATGGTTCGCGAAGCGGTGCTGGCGTTCAACGGTGATGTGCAGGTTGAGCCGTTCTCATCGCTGAAAAAGCAGGGCGTGGACAAGCTGCGTCAGAAGCTCGACACCTGGTTTAGCGAGCTGGAACCCGCGACGGAAGCGGAAGAAGAGTAATACCGAGCGCGGCGATAGCCGCGTTTTTTTTGCCTGAATTTTTCTTTGCCGCAATAAAAAACGCCCCAGTCATTACTGACTGGGGCGGCTAAAATATTCAGCCAAATCCGATTACGTGAAGTAAAAGGTCTGAAAGATAGAACATCTTACCTCTGTACCCTACGCCGACAACTCTACCCCTTTTTGTGCTGCAGAAAAAGCACTTTTTGTAGTTTTTTTTCATTCTTTACATAGGGAATTCTAATGATTGTCACAAAACGCGCGTTGTTATGTTGCAAATTTACATAAAAGGCGCGTTATGCGAAGAACCGTTAGTGAGCCTGATCCCAGTTTTCGCCACTTCCAACTTCCACCAGCAACGGCACGTCGAGCTTCATGCTGCTTTCCATCAGTTCGTGGATCTTCTTCGACACGGCGTCGAGGTCGTCTTTGTGCACTTCAAATACCAGTTCATCGTGTACCTGCATGATCATTTTCACGCGAGGCTTCTCTTTTTCCAGCCAGGCATCAACGGCGATCATTGCGCGCTTAATAATGTCCGCCGCGGTACCCTGCATCGGGGCGTTGATCGCCGCACGCTCTGCGCCTGCGCGACGCGCCGCGTTGCTGGATTTGATGTCCGGTAAGTAGAGACGGCGGCCATCCAGGGTTTCGACGTAACCTTTTTCCTTCGCCTGCGCGCGGGTGCGTTCCATATATTCCAGCACGCCTGGATATCGCTCGAAATAGAGATCCATATACTTCTGCGACTCTTTGCGCGGAATGTTGAGCTGGCGCGAAAGACCAAATGCACTCATGCCGTAAATCAGACCGAAGTTGATCGCCTTAGCGCTGCGGCGCTGCTCGTTGGTCACGCTTTCCAGCGGCAAGCCGAAGACTTCGGCTGCAGTCGCCCTGTGGATATCCTTCCCTTCTGCAAACGCGGTCAGCAGGCCTTTGTCTCGCGACAGATGCGCCATAATGCGCAGCTCAATTTGCGAGTAGTCAGCAGAGACAATCAGATAATCCTCTGGTGCGATGAAAGCCTGGCGAATACGGCGGCCTTCTTCGTTACGTACCGGGATGTTCTGCAGGTTGGGATCGGTTGATGAGAGACGACCGGTCGCCGCGACAGCCTGATGGTACGACGTATGCACACGACCCGTTTTCGGGTTGATCATCAGCGGAAGCTTGTCGGTGTAGGTAGACTTCAGCTTCGCGAGGCCACGGTACTGCAGAATCACTTTTGGCAGCGGGTAATCCAGCGCCAGCTCTTCCAGCACCTCTTCAGAGGTTGACGGTGCGCCGCCAGGAGTTTTCTTCAGCGGCTTGATGCCCTGCTTTTCAAACAGGATGGTCTGCAGCTGCTTCGGCGAAGAGAGGTTAAACGGCTCGCCTGCAAGTTCATGCGCTTTTTGCTCGAGCTCGGTCAGACGCTGCGCCAGCTCGCCGGAGTGGTTATGCAGCACCGTTGGGTCGATTTTCACGCCGTTGCGTTCAATGCGGGACAGCACGGGCACCAGCGGCATCTCGATATGCTGGAACACGTTCAGCGGACCTTCATGCTTCTGCAGTTTTGGCCACATCTTCAGGTGCAGCTGCAGCGTGACATCTGCGTCTTCCGCCGCGTAGCGCCCCGCTTCTTCCAGAGCAATCTGGTTAAAGGTGAGCTGATTTTTCCCTTTACCGGCAATCTCTTCAAAGGTAATCGTTTTGTGCTTGAGCCAGCGGTCAGATAAGGAATCCATATCATGGCGGCCCGCGACGCTGTCCAGAATGTAGGATTCAAGCATGGTGTCGAAGGCAATCCCGCGCAGTTCAATGCCGTAGTTTTGCAGAATGCCGCGGTCGTACTTGAGGTTTTGCCCAACCTTGAGCGCCTTTTCGTCTTCCAGGATCGGCTTTAGCAGCTCAAGCACGCGTTCACGGGAGATCTGCTCCGGCGCATCCAGGTAATCGTGCGCCACAGGAACGTAGGCGGCAATACCCGGCTCTGTCGCAAATGACAGACCAACCATATTGGCAGAGATGTTATCAAGACTGTCAGTTTCGGTATCAAAGGCAAAGACCGGCGCCTTTTTCAGTTTATCGATCCAGGCGATCAGCCGTGACTCTTCAAGAATGGTTTCGTAGTTGTCGAAGGAAAGCGCCACGGCTTCTTCTTCCGCCTGCTCTTCTGCGTCAACGACGATCGTCTCCTTCGGCTTTGCAGCAGGTTTAGCCCCTTTCGCCTGCAGCCATTTACCGGCTTCCACGTCAGCGGTCCAGCGCTTGAACTCGTATTTCTTAAACAGGCTCAGCAGATCGTCAGCGGAAGGCTGTTGCACTTCAAGCTGCTCACAGCCCAGCTCCAGTTCGACATCGGTTTTGATTGTGGCCAGCTTATAGGAGAGATAAGCCACCTCTTTGTTCTCTTCCAGTTTTCCGGCCATGGTTTTTGCGCCACGGAAGGAGAGCCCGGCGATTTTATCCGATTCCGCGTAGAGCGTGTCCAGACCACCCAGCCCCTGGAGCAGCGCCTGCGCGGTTTTTTCACCGACGCCAGGGACACCCGGGATGTTATCCGAGGAATCGCCCATCAACGCGAGGAAGTCGATAATCAGCTCAGGCGGCACGCCGTACTTTGTGACCACTTCTTCTGGCCCCAGAATGGTGTTGGTCATGGTGTTAATCAGGGTGATGCCTGGCGTCACCAGCTGCGCCATATCTTTATCACCGGTGCTGATCAGCACAGGACGCCCCATCTTTTCTGCTTCACGCGCCAGCGTACCGATGACGTCATCGGCTTCAACGCCAGAGACGGCCAGCAGCGGCAGCCCCATCGCTTTTACCATGGTGTGCAGCGGCTCAATCTGCGCGCGCAGATCGTCAGGCATTGGCGGACGGTGAGATTTGTAATGCTCAAACAGCTCATCGCGAAAAGTTTTACCTTTCGCATCAAAGACCACAGCCGCATGGGTTGGCTGATACTGAAGGATCAGGCTGCGCAGCATGTTCAGCACGCCGTACATTGCGCCGGTGGGTTCCCCTGCGCTATTGGTCAGAGGAGGAAACGCATGATATGCCCGATACAGGTAAGAAGAGCCATCGACGAGAATAAGAGGGTTTTCTGGGATCTGAACCATAATGTCCGTGCCTTTAATCAATTTATGGGTAAAGGATGCCACAGAAGGATGAAAACATCAGGTATTAGCGCCAGATACAGGAAAAGATTTTGCGATCGTGAGGATCGCTCGCAAAAATCAAACTGTGGATAAGTTTGTGTATATTTTCACTTCATATGAATAACAGACGTAAAAAATACATATGCGCTAATTTTTAGATCTTAATTATCATGCTGTTATAGCATTAGATCTTATCTATATGGTCAACTGATGGCAATTTAGTCTATGTGGATATAAGCCTTGTTAAGCGAGCAATCACAGAGAAATCGTCTGCGACAGGGTAAAAGCGGCCAAATCATCACGTCAAAGCGCCATTAATTTGTCTGTTTTCTGGTAAAATCAGCGCCCGGCGTCGCATAGCCGACCGCTAACTTACAGCTAACTACCTGAAAAAGCTCATCATGCCGAGATTGCTCGCAGCAATAACATTACTGTTAAGCATCATTTTAACTATCCTGGTGACTGTCGCCTGCTCTGTGCCGATCATCATCGCCGGGATCGTTAAACTGCTGCTGCCTGTCCCTGGGGTGTGGCGAGCCGTGTCCGCATTTTGTAATTTCATGATGTACTGCTGGTGCGAAGGACTGGCGATCCTGCTGTGCCTGAATCCGCATCTAAAATGGGATATCAAAGGGGTGGAGAGTCTTAACAAGAAGAACTGGTATCTGCTGATCTGCAATCACCACAGCTGGGCGGACATCGTGGTGTTATGCGTACTTTTTCGCAAACACATCCCGATGAACAAATATTTTCTGAAACAGCAGCTCGCCTGGGTGCCTTTTATCGGGCTGGCCTGCTGGGCACTTGATATGCCGTTTATGAAACGCTATTCGCGCAGCTATTTGATTCGTCATCCCGAGCGTCGCGGCAAAGACGTGGAGACCACGCGCCGTTCCTGCGAAAAGTTTCGCGCGCATCCTACGACCATCGTGAACTTTGTTGAAGGCTCCCGGTTTACGGAAGAGAAGCATCAACAAACTCGCTCCCCTTATCAGCATCTGCTGCCGCCAAAGGCTGCGGGTATTGCGATGGCGCTTAACGTGCTGGGAGCACAGTTCGATAAGCTCCTTAACGTCACGCTCTGCTATCCGGAAAACGATAAGACGCCGTTCTTCGATATGCTCAGCGGCAAACTGACGCGCATTGTTGTGCGTGTCGATCTGGTTCCGATAGATGCAGGGCTACACGGTGATTACGTTAACGATAAGAATTTCAAGCGTCGTTTCCAGCAGTGGCTTAATACGCTCTGGAAAGAGAAAGACGAACAGATAGACAATATTAAATCTTCATACAAAAACGCCGGTCAGTGACCGGCGTTTTTACATCAGCGAAATTACTTCTTTTCAACCAGGTATTTCACGGTATCAGCATACTGCTGTACGAAGATATCCATGCTGCTGGTGTCCATGCCCTGCATGTTCAGCTGGTATTTGCCGTTAACAAACATCGCCGGAACGCCCTGAAGCTGGAGGTCAGCAGCCGCTTTTTCCTGCTGAGCAACCAGAGATTTCACCACAAAGCTGTTCCATGCTGCGTCATACTCTTCACCTTTCACGCCGGCATCAACGAACACTTTACGGATATCCGCAGTGGTCTGAACGGTCTGGGTTTTCTGTACGGCTTCAAACATTGGCGCAGTGATCTTATCTTCCACGCCCAGTGCCATCGCAACCGCCCACGCCTGGGTCAGGTCTTTACCCAATGGGCCCAGGAACTCGACGTGGTACTTGGTCATTTTGGTGCCTTCTGGCAGCTTTTTCTTAACGTTGTCAGACACATGCAGAACCTGCTCGAACTGATAGCAGTGTGGGCAATAGAACGAGAAGAACTCCAGAACCTGTGGCTCGCCAGCGACCGGCTTGTCCAGCGTGATGAACTGTTTTCCGTCGGTAAACTGCGCAGCAGAAGCGCTAAATGCCAGAATCATACCTGCCAGCGCCAGCCAAATTTTTTTCATGATTAACTCTCTCCTGGGTGTGTCCAATTAATACATCGGCGTTAATTGCAGAGGGGGTTCCTGAAGAACCTTAACCTGCTCAGTAAATGTAGATATCTGGCTACGCCAGTAATCCTCTCCGGTAAGCCACGGGAAATTCCGGGGAAATGCGGGATCGTCCCAACGCCTGATTAACCATGCGAGATAATAAACAAAACGCATCGCACGTAAAGGCTCAATCAGGGCAATTTCGTCTGAATTAAACGGGCTAAATTCTTCATAAGCTTCAATAATGGTTTCAAGCTGCATGCGTTGCTCGGCTTTATCACCATTGAGCAGCATCCACAGGTCCTGAACCGCTGGCCCCATACGCGCATCATCGAGATCGACAAACAGCGGGCCATCACGCCAGAGGATATTTCCGGCATGGCAATCGCCATGCAGGCGCAGGACGGAAATATCGTCGCGCCAGAAGGTTTTAACAGCAGCAATGAGCTTATCGGTGGCGTTGAGGAAATCATCCTTTAACGCAGTGGGGATCATGGCAGACGTTTCGAATATTCCGCGTGGCTCAATAAGGTATTCCTGAATCCCGATAGTCGGGCGGGCAATAAAGGCTTTTTTGCGTCCCGTCTGGTGTATGCGCCCAAGATAGCGGGCAACCCACTCCATCTGATCGATATTATCCGCTTCAAACTGGCGGCCACCCAGGCTCGGGAATACAGCGTAGTAAAACCCTTCGTGCGTGAGGAGCGTTTGGTTATTGAATTTTAGCGGTGCGGCAACGGGAACATCGTCATCCAGCAGATCGTGAGCAAACTGATGCTCTTCCTGAATTTGTTCTGCGGACCAGCGTTCAGGACGATAGAATTTTACGACGAAGCGCTGACGATCCTCATCCTGAAACTGATAGACGCGGTTTTCGTAGCTGTTTAACGGTGTTAGCCCGGAATCCACCCGAATACCCTGTTCAAACAGGGCATCCATAATGGTGTCCGGGTGTAATGTCTGGAAAGTAAAAGCCTGGTCGTTCATCCGATCATCCGGAAATTATACGAATGATTCAGGATATCATCTTGTGGCGATTTCGGTGCCGCCGCTTACAAGCTTTTACTCTTTAATTACGCCTCGGGCGCGCAGTAATGCGGTCTTAAAATCTTCCTCATAATCTTTCTGAATACCAGGAATAACAGCATCTTTGGCAGAGTCACGCATTTTAAGGTGATAGATCAGGATGTCGTCAGAAAGGTCTGCCAGATCACCGTCAAAACCTGACTCTTTCGCCAGTTTCTGTAAAAATTGCATCAGATTTAGCTCTGGCTCTTTTTGCCAGGCGGGCTGGAGGAGTTCAATAACTTCATTCAGACGTTTACATTTCATGGTGGTGCTCCTTTCATTTAGAGTGACACGTTAGCAGGGTCAATCCCACAATAAAAGAGGCGATATTCGTGAATCTTAGCCAGGAAATCATTGGGGTCGTTCTGGCAGGTGGCAGAGCGACGCGAATGGGGGGAAAAGATAAGGGGCTTCAACGCCTGAACGGCAAACCCTTATGGCAATGTGTCGCTGATACGCTCGCAGGCCAGGTGTCGACAATGGTCATCAGTGCTAACCGGCATATCGACACTTACCAGCTCAGCGGGTATGCCGTTTACCAGGATATCCTTGAGGATTACCCGGGACCGCTGGCCGGGATGCTTTCGGTCATGCAACAGTCTCACGGAGAGTGGTTCATCTTCTGTCCCTGCGATACTCCGTTTATTCCGTCCTGTCTTGTCGAGCGTTTGTTGCTGCTTCGCGGTACGGCTCCTGTGGTTTGGGTACATGACGGCGAGCGTGATCATCCTGCTATCGCATTGATGCACCGTTCCCTAGCGCCAGCCCTGCAGTCCTATCTGGCTGCGGGAGAGCGCAGGGTGATGGCTTTTATGCGCGAGTCTGGCGGTCATCCCGTTGATTTTAGCGATTTAAAATCAGCATTTGTGAATGTGAATACGTGTGAAGATTTGCAGATGATGCAGGAGAAAAGATGATACCTGTTGTCGCCATTTCCGCCTGGAGTGGGACCGGAAAAACCACGCTGCTGAAAAAACTCATTCCTGCGCTTTGTGCCAGAGGTATCCGTCCAGGATTGATTAAGCATAGCCATCACAACATGGATATCGATACGCCAGGAAAAGACAGCTATGAGCTGCGTAAGGCCGGAGCAGCGCAAACGATGGTAGCAAGTCCTCAGCGCTGGGCGTTAATGACAGAAACGCCGGATGAGGTGCCGCTGGATCTCGCTTATCTGGTCAGTCGGATGGATCACGCCACGCTGGATCTGGTGCTGGTTGAGGGATTTAAGCATGAGGCCGTGCCTAAGATCCTACTGTTCAGAAGCGATGCCGGGCATGATTTCAGCGAATTAACGCTGGATGAGCATGTGATTGCGTTGGCCAGTGATGTTGTATTGCCGCTTGAAGTTCCGATGCTGGATTTAAATGATGTGGAAGGGATTGCGGAGTTTATAGTGGAGTGGAGTGCCATCTGACTTACCGCGGGGCGGTTTCGCCCTACCCGGCCTACAAATTTCTGAGGTGCTTAAACGCAAAAAGGCCATCCTTGCGGATGGCCTCTTCACTTATTTGATGCCTGGCAGTTCCCTACTCTCACATGGGGAGACCCCACACTACCATCGGCGCTACGGCGTTTCACTTCTGAGTTCGGCATGGGGTCAGGTGGGACCACCGCGCTAAAGCCGCCAGGCAAATT
>NZ_JANLIZ010000016.1:0-117032 GCF_024702055.1 Enterobacter sp. HG048 | reverse complement strand
TTGGGCCGTCAGTCGCAGCAACAACCAGGATCGCGCCGTCCATCTGCGCAGCACCGGTGATCATGTTTTTAACATAGTCGGCGTGGCCTGGGCAGTCTACGTGTGCGTAGTGGCGAGTCGGGGTGTCGTACTCAACGTGAGAGGTGTTGATGGTGATACCACGAGCTTTTTCTTCTGGTGCGTTATCGATCTGGTCGAATGCACGAGCAGAACCACCGTAGGTTTTTGCCAGAACGGTAGTGATTGCAGCGGTCAGCGTTGTTTTACCATGGTCAACGTGGCCGATAGTACCGACGTTAACGTGCGGTTTTGTACGTTCAAACTTTTCTTTAGACATCGATTGTCCCTCTAAGACACGGATAAATCGGTGATATCACCACATCAACCAGGCGAAATGCCTGAATTGTTGAATACAGTAAAATTGAAACAGAGAGAAACGGGAAGGAGAAGTGAAGTGGTGCTGATACCCAGAGTCGAACTGGGGACCTCACCCTTACCAAGGGTGCGCTCTACCAACTGAGCCATATCAGCACGTATTGGAGCGGGCAGCGGGAATCGAACCCGCATCATCAGCTTGGAAGGCTGAGGTAATAGCCATTATACGATGCCCGCATCCTGAAACTCGGCTACCCAGTTCTTTCTGTAACAAAAAAAGAGATTTCTCTCTTTTTCAGTTTGAGCTGGCTAATTTTTCCAACCAGCTCCGGCGGCATTTACGCTGCCAGAAAGTGGTGGTGGGGGAAGGATTCGAACCTTCGAAGTCTGTGACGGCAGATTTACAGTCTGCTCCCTTTGGCCGCTCGGGAACCCCACCGGACTTGATGGTGCCGACTACCGGAATCGAACTGGTGACCTACTGATTACAAGTCAGTTGCTCTACCTACTGAGCTAAGTCGGCATCAAGTAGCGCGCATTCTATGGATACCTGCGCGGTCATGCAACTAAAAATTTGCATAAAACGTTCTTTCGCTCACATTTTATGCGAAGAGCGTATCAAGCGCTGTAAAAGTAGTCATTTGAGGTCAAATATTCAACATATCATCGTGATTTGCACTGTATTCACCGTAGCGTGACGGCTTCCGCGTAACGCAGCGCTTTCCATCTTTTTTCTTATTATTCCCGTCATCTGGTGTTAACCTCCTGCCCATTGTCCAAAATTAACTGTGTGATGAGCCACGATCCGGCAGTGTGATGCTGGCTCACTGAAGCATGCTTATGAGCAAAAAAGAGCAAACGTTAATGACGCCTTATCTTCACTTTAACCGCAGCCAGTGGGCTGCCCTGCGTGATTCCGTCCCTATGACGCTGACGGAAGGTGAAATCGCGCGGTTAAAAGGGATAAACGAAGATCTGTCCCTGGAAGAGGTGGCAGAAATTTATCTTCCCCTCTCTCGCTTGCTTAACTTCTATATCAGCTCGAACCTGCGCCGTCAGGCCGTGCTGGAGCAGTTTCTCGGGACGAACGGTCAACGCATTCCTTATATCATTAGTATCGCAGGCAGCGTGGCCGTGGGTAAAAGTACCACCGCGCGCGTCCTGCAGGCGCTGTTGAGTCGCTGGCCGGAACACCGCAGCGTGGAGCTGATCACCACCGACGGCTTCCTGCACCCGAACGAGGTGTTAAAAGAACGTGGGCTAATGAAGAAGAAGGGTTTCCCGCTTTCTTATGATATGCATCGTCTGGTGAAGTTTGTCTCTGACCTGAAATCCGGCGTGCCGCACGTGACTGCGCCAGTCTATTCGCACCTGATCTACGATCGCATTCCGGGCGGGGATAAAACCGTGGTCCAGCCGGACATCCTGATTCTGGAAGGTCTGAACGTACTGCAAAGCGGGATGGACTATCCTCACGACCCGCATCACGTATTCGTCTCGGATTTTGTTGATTTCTCTATTTATGTCGATGCGCCGGAAGACCTGCTGCAAAACTGGTACATCAACCGCTTCCTGAAGTTCCGCGAAGGGGCCTTCACCGATCCGGATTCCTATTTCCACCACTATGCCCAGCTTTCTGAAGAAGAAGCGATCGGTGTGGCCACGGGGCTGTGGAACGAGATCA
This sequence comes from Enterobacter sp. HG048, assembly GCF_024702055.1. Lineage (NCBI taxonomy): Bacteria > Pseudomonadati > Pseudomonadota > Gammaproteobacteria > Enterobacterales > Enterobacteriaceae > Enterobacter > Enterobacter sp. HG048. The sequence goes on along the minus strand of NZ_JANLIZ010000016.1, from coordinate 114,973 downwards.
ACTACGTGAACCTCAAAGAGAACATCCTGCCGACGCGCGAGCGTGCAAGCCTGATCCTCACCAAGAGCGAGAAGCACGCCGTCGACCAGATTCGCCTGCGGAAATAATCAAGCAGACATAAAAAAACCGGCTTAGCGCCGGTTTTTTTCGTTATGGATGTGGCTTCTCGCCATTTTCATCCTGATCGACCGCAAAGCAGGCAACCAGCTGGCCGCCATACTCCTTCAGCTGCGGCTGGAGCTGGGTGCACGGGCCAAAGCGGCGGCTGCAGCGGGCGTTGAATGCACATCCCGGAGGCGGATTCAACGGGCTTGGCAGTTCACCCGTCAGCTTGATACGCTCACGACGATCGTCCGGGTTAAGACGCGGCGTCGCAGACAGCAGCGCCTGGGTATACGGGTGACGAGGGTTATTAAAGATCTGGTCTTTAGTCCCCTTCTCCACGCAGCGTCCCAGGTACATCACCATCACTTCATCAGCAATGTGCTCGACAACCGACAGGTCGTGGGAGATGAACACGTAAGACAGCCCCAGCTCCTGCTGGAGATCCATCATAAGGTTCAGCACCTGCGCACGCACGGATACGTCGAGCGCGGAGACCGGCTCATCGGCAATCACCACGTCCGGATCGAGCATCAGCCCGCGGGCGATCGCAATACGCTGACGCTGGCCGCCGGAGAACATGTGCGGATAGCGATCGTAATGCTCGGTTTTGAGGCCGACCTTCGCCATCATCGCCAGCGCTTTTTCACGGCGCTGCTCCTTGCTCAGATTACTGTTGATCAGCAGCGGCTCTTCCAGAATCTGCCCGACTTTTTTACGCGGATTCAAAGAACCATACGGGTTCTGGAACACAATCTGGATTTTCTGGCGACGCAGCTTCTGCGCCTGCGGATCGTGCTTGAGCAGATCCTGCCCCTGATAGTAGAGCTCGCCGCCGGTCGGCACTTCAATCATCGTCAGCAGACGGCCCAGCGTCGATTTGCCGCAGCCTGACTCCCCCACCACCGCCAGCGTTTTACCGCGTTCGAGGTTAAAGGAAACGCCGTCCAGCGCTTTCACCAGGCGTTCAGGGGCAAACAGTCCCTTCTTCACCGGGTAGTATTTTTTCAGATCGATGGCCTGCAGCAGCGGTTGTTGCGTGGTGGCCTGTTGCGTACTCATAGTGTTGGCCTCCCGGCATCATCGAGTGGGTAGTGGCATTTCGACTGACGACCGTCAGCAAGCTGGTTCAGCTCTGGCTCTTCTGCCCGGCATTTGTCCGTTGCATACGGACAGCGCGGATTGAGCAGACAGCCCTGCGGACGGTCATATTTACCCGGTACCACACCCGGCAGCGACGCCAGACGCGCTTTGTCCTGGGCAAACTCCGGCAACGCGCGTAACAGCGCCTGGGTATACGGGTGACGCGGCGCGCGGAAAATATCGTGTGAATTTCCGGTCTCGACCACCTGGCCGGCATACATCACGATGATTTTGTGCGCGGCTTCGGCCACCAGCGCCAGATCGTGCGTAATCAGCACCAGCGCCATATTCTCTTTCTGCTGCAGCTCCAGCAGCAGTTCGATGATTTGCGCCTGAATGGTCACATCCAGCGCCGTCGTCGGTTCATCTGCAATCAGCAGTTTTGGTCGACAGGCAATCGCCATCGCGATCATCACGCGCTGGCTCATCCCGCCGGAGAGCTGGTGCGGGTAAACGTCCAGACGCGATGCCGGGTCAGGAATACCCACCTGGTTCAGCAGGTCGATCGCCCGCTGACGACGGGTTTTCTTATTCCCGCCCTGATGCACCTTAATCGCTTCCATAATCTGGAAGCCAACGGTGTAGCAAGGGTTCAGGCTGGTCATGGGATCCTGGAAAATCATCGCCACTTCGGCGCCCACCAGCTGGCGGCGCTGTTTTTCAGAAATGCGCTTCAGATCCTGACCGTTGAACTGCAGGTTTTCCGCCATCACGCGGCCCGGGTAATCTATCAGCCCCATGATCGCCAGTGAGCTCACCGACTTACCGGAACCGGACTCCCCGACAATGCCAACCACTTCGCCCTGATTTACGCTGTAGCTGATGCGGTCCACGGCGCGAAACGGGGTGCCTTCGTCGCCGAAGTGCACCGATAATTTATCTACATTTAATAACGCCATCTCGTGCCTCTTACTGCTTCAGTTTGGGATCAAGCGCATCACGCAGGCCATCACCCATCAGGTTAAATGCCAGCACCGTCAGCAGGATTGCCAGACCCGGGAAGGTGACAACCCACCAGGCGCTTTGTGCGAACTGCAACACGTCGGAGAGCATGGTGCCCCACTCCGGTGTTGGCGGCTGCGCACCCATGCCCAGGAAGCCAAGAGCGGCCATGTCAAGAATGGCGTTAGAGAAACCGAGCGACGCCTGAACAATCAGCGGCGCAAGGCAGTTTGGGAAGATATTGACGAACATCTGGCGCATCGCACCGGCACCCGCCACGCGAGAAGCGGTGACGTAATCGCGGTTCACTTCCACCAGCACCGCCGCACGGGTTAAACGCACGTAGTGAGGGAGCGCCACGAAGGTCAACGCCAGCGCGGCATTGCCTATCGACGGGCCGAAGATCGCCACCAGCACCAGCGCCAGCAGCAGACTTGGCAGCGCCAGCATAATATCGACGATACGCATGATGATGTTATCAACGATGCCGCCGAAGTAACCGGCAACCAGGCCGAGTACAACGCCCATGATCAGCGACAGCACAACAACGAGACAGCCGACCAGCAGCGACAGGCGCGCGCCGTACATCAGACGCGACAGCACGTCGCGGCCCACGTCATCGGTACCCAGCAGGTGCGTCAGGCTACCGCCATCCTGCCAGGCAGGCGGCGCGAGCAGCGCATCGCGGAACTGGTCCGCCGGGTTATACGGTGCGAGGAAGTTCGCAAACACCGCAATCAGGATCATGATTACGACATATACCAGCCCTACCACCGCGCCTTTATTGCGCTTGAAGTAGTGCCAGAATTCCTGCAGCGGTGTCATAGGAACCGGTGCAGCGACCACTTTATTTTGAGTGACTTGTGACATGATGGTCCCTTACTTCTTATGACGAATACGCGGGTTCACCACGCCGTACAGCAAATCGACCAGCAGGTTGACGAGGATAATCATCGTCGCGACCAGCAGTACACCGCCCTGCACAACCGGATAGTCACGGCGTTGCAGCGCGTCAATCAGCCAGCGTCCAAGGCCAGGCCAGGAGAAGATGGTTTCGGTCAGGATCGCCCCCGCCAGCAACGTCCCCACCTGGAGGCCGATAACGGTCACCACCGGCAGCATGGCGTTACGCAGCGCATGCACGATGATGACGCGCATACGCGTCAGGCCCTTGGCGCGCGCGGTGCGGATATAATCCTCACCCAGCACTTCCAGCATCGATGAGCGGGTCATACGCACGATCACCGCCAGAGGAATGGTGCCCAGCACCATGGCAGGCAGGATCATGTGCGCCACGGCATCAATGAAGTTGCCCTCTTCGCCCCAGATAGCCGTATCAATCAGCATAAAGCCGGTGAGCGGGTTGGAGTCATCCAGGAAGACCATATCACTGACGCGCCCGGAGACCGGTGTCAGGTTAAGCTGCACCGATACCAGCATGATCAGCATCATGCCCCACCAGAAGATAGGCATGGAGTAGCCGGTCAGCGCCAGGCCCACCGCGGTGTGGTCAAAAATAGAGCCACGCTTGACGGCAGCCAGTACCCCGACAGGAATACCCACCGCAGTGGCGAAAATCATGGCGCAGACGCCAAGCTCCAGCGTCGCTTTAAAACGCGGCACGAACTCGTCCCACACCGGAAGACGGCTTTTCAGCGAAATCCCTAAATCACCGTGCAATACGCCCCAGATATAGTGGAGATATTGCTGCCACATCGGCTTATCGAGACCGAGTTCCGCCAGCAGCTGTGCATGGCGCTCAGGGGAAATACCACGCTCGCCCGCCATAATCATTACCGGGTCGCCGGGGATCATATGGACGAAGGCAAAAGTGAGAAGGGTGATACCGATAAACGTGGGGATAACAAGTCCCAGACGTCGGAGGATGAACTGCAACATAACCCGGATTCTCTCTGATGACGCACGACCAGTGGCGTGACGTCTGTATTGCTCACAAATGTAAATTCCCTCTCCCAGCGGGAGAAGGTTAGGGTGAGGGGATGCATGCACGCCCCTCACCCCTGCCCTCTCCCAGAGGGAGAGGGAGAACACCCTACTTATTATTCAACAGATACGTTTTCGAAGTGGTGTTTGCCCAGTGGATCAACCACGTAGCCTTTCACTTCTTTACGCACTGGCTCGTACACGGTGGAGTGAGCAACAATCAGCGCCGGAGCCTGATCGTGCATAACAACCTGAGCCTGCTTGTACAGTTCGATACGTTTGTTGTGATCGTCGGTCGCACGCGCCGGCTGGATCAGGTCTTCAAACGGCTTGTAGCACCAGCGAGAGTAGTTAGAACCGTCTTTCGCCGCCGCGCAGCTGAACAGGGTGGCGAAGAAGTTGTCCGGATCCCCGTTATCACCGGTCCAGCCCATCATTACCGCCTGGTGTTCACCCGCTTTGGCGCGCTTCAGGTACTCGCCCCACTCGTAGGTCACAATCTTGGCCTGAACGCCAACCTTAGCCCAGTCTGCCTGAACCATTTCCGCCATACGGCGTGCGTTCGGGTTGTACGGACGCTGTACCGGCATCGCCCACAGCTCAACGGTAAAGCCTTTGTCCTGGCCCGCTTCTTTCAGCAGCGCTTTCGCTTTCTCAGGATCGTAGGTGTAGTCTTTAACGTCGTCGTTATAGCCCCACATGGTTGGTGGGATCAGGTTTTTGGCAGCAACGCCAGCGCCCTGGTAAACCGCCTTGATGATCGCTTCTTTGTTCACCGCGTAGGTCAGCGCCTGACGCACCTTCACGTCATCAAACGGTTTCTTCTCGGTGTTGAAGGAGAGATAGCCCACGTTCAGGCCAGCCTGCTCCAGCAGGTTGATGTTCTTGTCCTGCTTCATGCGGGCGATATCAGCAGGGTTCGGGTACGGCATCACCTGGCATTCGTTTTTCTGCAGTTTTGCATAACGCACTGATGCATCAGGCGTAATGGAGAAGACCAGACGGTCGATCTGCGGCTTGGTGCCCCAATAGCCTTCGAACGCTTTATACAGAATGCGGGAGTCTTTCTGGTACTGCAGCAGCTGGAATGGACCGGTACCGATTGGGTTCAGGTCGACTTTTTCCGGCGTACCGGCTTTCAGCATGTTGTCCGCGTACTCTTTGGACAGAATTGAAGCGAAGTCCATGGCCAGGTCAGCCAGGAATGGCGCTTCCGGACGCGTCAGCACGAACTGAACCGTTTTATCGTCCACTTTTTTCACTTCAGCGATCAAGTCTGGCAGACCCATCCCTTCGAAGTATTCATAGCTGCCGCCAGACACTTTGTGGTACGGGTTCTGAGCGTTTTTCTGACGGTCAAAGGAGAACACAACGTCGTCGGCGTTAAAGTCGCGCGTTGGTTTGAATTCTTTGCTGTCCTGCCACTTCACGCCCTGGCGCAGGTGGAAGGTATAGGTTTTACCGTCTTCGCTGACGTCCCACTTCTCGGCCAGACCCGGAATCACTTCCGTGGTACCGGTTTTGAATTCAACCAGACGGTTATAGATCGGTACAGAGCTTGCGTCGTAAGTCGTACCAGAGGTAAAGAGCTGTGGGTTAAAGCCTTCCGGCGAGCCTTCAGAACAGTAAACCAGGGTTTTTGCCTGTACGCTTGCTGCCACGGTCATAGCCACCAGGCTCAGACCAAGCTTCAGCATCCCTGACTTCTTCAAGGAAATACTCATTATTCTGCTCCAATGTGATGTTTTGCTTTGTTGTGTTACGCCGCCAGACCTTTATTTATTTTTTACCCGGTCCGGTCGGAGATGCCCGAAGGCTTTAAAGGGATGGAGAATCCTTTCAGAAGAGCGTTTGAGTTGCAGCGCAGATCGTCCCTGAAATGCCCCTCATGCCCTACAATCTGTCAACAGAATGTGAAAACGTCAATACAGGTGACGGGGATTTACGCTGAGTGTGAGAAACCGCAAACAAAGATTAAAAAAACTATGTATGCCAGTTTTCAGCAGGGAAATTTATGCTACTCGCTATCTTGCAGCACAAGTCTCTTCATATATCGCAACAATCAGTGATTAACTTTTATTCAGAATGGGTAAATTTTCTTGCGGAATGGTGATTATCTGAGCACTAAATACCGCGAACGTTAAAACGCACAGCGAAAAATGCTGAGGTTATCCATAAGCAACGCGAAAAAAGATCAATCTATATATAAAAAAATACAATGGATTATGTCACAAAATCGTTAACAGGCAGGGAGAAGCAGGCCTAAGGGGCGTTTTGGATACTCTGACGGGATAAGATCATAATGCAAAAAGGGCTAACCTTGCGGTTAGCCCTTTTCAGAATGTGGTCGGCGAGAGAGGATTCGAACCTCCGACCCACTGGTCCCAAACCAGTTGCGCTACCAAGCTGCGCTACTCGCCGAATGCGGAGCGCATCTTACTGCTGAGGTGCGCCCCCGTCAATCCCTTATTTTCAAAAAGCCATTCAACTGGCGATATTCTCGCCAGGGCAGCTACTGCGCGGCTTTTACGCTGTTATCAGGGAGTTTACACCAGTTGTTGTTTTCGTTAATCCCACCGTTCGGTGAGGTATAGCCGAGACAGCCCATAATGGTGTCGTACAGCTCAACGTGACGACGCGGCACCTTCATCTCCGCCTCTTTTTTCAGCTGAGCAAACATCTTGGCCTTCTCCGGATTTTCAAGATACTTATCCGACATCCACATGATCATCGGCACGCGGAACTGCTCCGGCGGTGCCAGCTTGCGCGGCGTACCGTGCAGGTGCTCTTTCTCGTTGATGGATTCACCGTGGTCTGCCGCGTAAATCACAATCGCTTTTTTATCGCGCAGCTGGTCGATCACCCGACTCAGGAAGGTATCCACGTACAGCACCGAGTTATCGTAGGCATTGATCAGCTCCTGCTTGCTGCAGTCTTTATTAATGCCCACGCACTCAGGCTGCCACTTCGCGAAATCTCGCGTGTAGCGCTGGTAATAGCTGTAATGCGACCCTTTGGTATGCAGAATAACCAGATGCTTACCCTGCGGATGGTTCTTGAGGGATTGCGACATCTCTTCCAGCAGCAGCATATCGTCGACGTTTTTACCGCGGTTACGCGGCTCGGCGCCAATCTGCTCACGGTACGCGATGTTATCTGCCAGAGTATTGGTGTAGAACCACATCTCACTTTGCATGGCGAACAGGTCTGAGCTAAATCCAAGCTGCTTCAGCACGGCAAACACGTTCTGCTCTTTCAGCGTGCGCTGAGGGTTATCGCTTGCACCGCCTTCACGCACAAACATACAGCGCAGCGAAAGCTTCGTTGCGGTATCGCAGGAATAGCCCCTGTAAGCCACCAGGTTCTTTTCCTGCGCCAGCTTTGGCGTGGTATCCCGGTTATAGCCGAGAATACCCATATGATCCCATCGCGTCGTTTCGCCGATGACAAAGACGACGTACGTATCATCAATCCCGTCGGCTGGCGGCTGGTAGGTGAATTGTTTCGTTGGATTGATCAGCGATTTCACATCACTGGATTCGTCCGCCTGCGCCCAGGCATACAGACCTAACGCTGACAGCCAGTTAGACGGCAAATACGAGTTTGCCACCACGCCGCCATAGCTTGGCATATCCACGCCCGTCGCTTTTTCGACGCGTTTTTGCTGCGTTTCCATCAGGCGAATAGGCGCCCATACCAGCAGACCGGCCAGCAGGACGACGACGATATTGCGGATCCGCTGTCCACGGGTGCGCAGCTGGCGTAACAGCGTATAGCGGCACGTATTGCTCCAGATAAAGAACAGCGGGATCAGACAGGCTAAAACCGTCCAGACGATAAAGCCTTTCCCTACCACCTCTTTCGAGAGGTCGATATCCGTGGTCATCACCGAGGCAACGATACCGTAACCAATGACCACGTTCATAAAGGTCATGTAATAGCTTGCGGCGGCGGAAATAATCACCACCAGCGAGGCCAAAATTTGCCAGGTACGTCGGCCAAAAAGGGACAGCAGGCGTAAGAGGAAGAAGGTAGCGAGGACGGAGCCGAACACTTCAATGGCGGCAAAAATACCATTACTCACGGTAAGGTTTTCAAAATAACCTTCCACTCTCCTGAACAGTACCGCGCCATTCAGAAATAATCCGATATAGACAGCCAGCATCAGACACAATCTTTGCTGGGTAAGAGACCTAATGTATTTCATGCAAACAACCCTGGGGGAAGGGGTATAAAGACCCGTCGAATCTCAAAGAGAAAGCGGACAGAGTAAGTAAATGCGTAAGGAAGCGTTATGAGAAACGTCTACAAGCGCGGTAAGTAGACCACAGCGGGAGAGAAAAGTGGCAGCAGAGAGTGTGATCGGTGTAAATTTTTACAAAATATCGAAACGGGAAGCGTCTCGCATAAAGAAAAAAGAGGCCACAGAGGCCTCTTTCATACAGCTTACGCGTGCGCTTCTTTGAATACTTCGCGCTGCGGCTGGCGAATCGTGGTCGAGAGCGCCAGCGAGATAATCAGCAAGGCAAATATTACGCAGAAGGTCACGTAGAACCCGCCGAACAGGGAGGCAATCAGCGAGCCGCAGATGCTGCCGATCCCGAAGCCAAGATAGATAACGCCGTAGTTTTTCGCCAGATTGTTCAGGCCAAAGAACTCGCTCACCAGTGACGGGAAGACGGTAATGGTGCCGCCGAAGTTAAAGGCCACGCAGGCAATCGCCGCAAAGAAGGTGGCTTCATTCAGCGGAGCGAACAGCAGCGCCGCCATACCGACCAGCGAAACCACCTGCCCAATCGTAATCACACGGATGCGGGCAATTTTGTCAGACAGAATACCGAGCACCAGACGACCGGAGAGGTTGGCTATGGAGATGACCGTCACCGCATTCGCCGCCGTGGCGGCATCCAGCTTCACCATCCCCTGCGCGATATCCTTCGCCACGCCGATGACATAAAGACCGCTCATGCAGGCCGTCAGGAACATCACCGCCAGCATCCAGTATTGCGGTTTACGCATGGACTGCGCGAGAGTGAAGTCGTTCTCCACCACGCCGTTAACGGATTTGACCTCCTGCTGCGGCGCATCGGTCATCAGCGTGGCGCCGGACAGAATCATCACCAGCACGATTGCGCCCCAGATCATAAAGGTGTTTTCGAGGCCAACGGACGCCAGCAGATGGGAGTCGATAAATTTGAACCCGAGGCTGCCCAGGCCATAAGAGCCGATGGCGAACGCGGAGATTAAGCCTTTACGCTCCGGGAACCACTTCACGCAGTTCGACAGCGTCAGCAGATAACCTGCGCCATCGGCCAGACCCACCAGCACGCCGGCGCTCAGCCACAGCATCATCAGGTTGCTGGAGTGCGCCGTCAGGAAAAAGCCCAACCCCAGCAGAATGCCGGACGCCATGGTCACACGCTTCACGCCAAAACGCTCCTGCAGCTTGCCCGCGACCGAAGACGAAATCGCCAGACCCAGGCTCAGCAAACCAAAGGAGAACGCGACCTGGCTGACCGGCGCGCCGAGTTTGTCGGAAAGCGCGCTGTTAAACAGGCTCCAGGTATAGACCGACCCCAGCGCAAACTGGGTGACGATGGTGCCAAAGAGCGTGAGCCAGCGCGTGCGGTTATAAGATGATGTGTTCATGGCAGTTGTCCTGCAAGAGAAATTAAGGAAGTTCGCTGAGGACAACGATAAACAAAACCTTAAAACGCCTGGGGTAAAACGGCATGAAATGCAGGCGGAACGGAATGAAATGCCTGGAATCGGGAATGAATGGCCTGGCCCAGGAATAAAGCGACAGCGTGTTAGTATCTGCTATCGCTGTATAGCCCGTGGTTGTTGTATTCGAGATGTTATCGTAACGTTTAAAAAAGTAACAACTCTAGAAATTTGCGCTAACGCCGAGGGTGTATAAAAACTCCTCACCGGTGGTGGAGTGCTCCCCTTGAGCCAGCGACGCATAGGCCGCCACGTGCGTATTAAAGGGAATATCCGTTCCCACGGTGACGTCCATCCAGCTACCGTTTTGGGCAGGGGCTGGCGTTTGCGGCATGCCAAACTGCGATTTCCACTGGTTTTCACCAAACTGCTGGTTATAGCTAATCTGCGCCCATGGCCGGAGATCGCCATACTGGGTATTCACGCGCCACCCCAGCGTGCTGACGCTGGCATGCCAGAGCGGGTCGATGATTGCCTGCGTCGACGCGCTATCACCAAACTCGTTGATCATCATGGGAGCCGTGCCGTCGTAGCGCCACGCCACTACCGGGCCGGTGGTGATACGCGCTGAAACCGGAAAATTCCAGCCCACGCTCATCGCCCCCTCCGTCGCACTGCCAGACGGTATATTCAGGGCAAGACCCGGCGCATTTTGTGAAGACTGAATGCGCTCAGCCAAAATATCCTCATAACGCGGTTGGTGATCCGCGTCCCATGTATAGCGTTCCGCCGTATTATTTTGGGCGTCTGAAACGATATATTCCTGTTGCCAGGCAGACGCTGTATTACAAAAAAACAGGCAGGCAGAAATCCCCACCAGGCCAGAAGCAGCATGGCGACCACTGATTTTTTTTATCATCATCAACGCGACCCCAGAGAGAGCCGAATTCGGCGATATTTGTCGTTATTCAGGAAGAGCTTATAGCCCTTGTATTAACTATTGTCTTTATAGTAAACACGTCAAGCCAGTCAGAACGAAATATTTGCGAAATCAGTATCACTAAGGGAGATGACGGATGGAACGTTGCGGTTGGGTGAGCCAGGATCAGCTTTATATCGATTATCACGATCGGGAATGGGGCGTACCGGAAACGGATGGCAAAAAACTCTTTGAGATGATCTGCCTGGAGGGCCAGCAGGCGGGGTTGTCATGGATTACGGTGCTGAAGAAACGCGAAAACTACCGCAACGCCTTCCATCAGTTCGATCCTGTCGCCGTCGCCGCGATGACCGATGAAGACGTGGAACGACTGGTGCAGGACGCCGGCATCATCCGCCATCGCGGTAAGATCCAGGCCATCATCGGTAACGCACGCGCTTACCTGGCGATGGAACAAAACGGCGAATCGTTCTCAGATTTTGTCTGGACGTTTGTGAACAACGATCCGCAGGTCACCCGGGCCGCCACGCTCGCGGAAATCCCGGCCTCTACCCCGGCCTCGGATGCGCTCTCGAAGGCCCTGAAAAAACGCGGCTTTAAGTTTGTCGGCTCCACCATCTGCTACGCCTTTATGCAGGCCTGTGGCCTGGTCAACGACCACGTTACCGGCTGCTTCTGTCATCCGGGAGGCCATCATGATCCGCAAATGGCAAAGTGAGAATACCGCGCCGCTTTTGAGCCTGTGGCTTGAAAGCACCACGGAAGCGCATCCGTTTATCGAGCCGGGTTACTGGAAAGAGAACGAGGCCATGGTGCGGGACGTTTATCTGCCGTCGGCGGAAACCTGGGTCTGGGAACAGGATGGCGAGCCATACGGATTTATCAGCGTGATGCAGTCTCAGTTTGTCGGCGCGCTGTTTGTCGCACCATCATGCATCGGGAAAGGCATCGGGCGCGCGCTGCTGAACCATGTTCAACAGCGCTTCCCGCATTTAACCCTGGAGGTATATCAGAAAAATGTGCGGGCGGTGAATTTCTACCATGCTCAGGGCTTTCGCATTGAAGACAGCGCCTGGCAGGATGACACCCAGCACCCGACGTGGATCATGAGCTGGCAGGCGGATCAAACGCCGTTAAGGTAAGCTCGGGGCCTTGATATTTCTCTACCCAGGCCAGCGCCGTGTTCCCTGCGCAGCCATTCCCCAGCTTCGAGCTGGGGAGATCTTTGGTCAGCACGTTAACCGCCCCGTTTTTACAGATCCCTCCCTCGGCGGGCTCAAGGTCGGGCCATGCGCCCTGATGAATGCAGATCACGCCCGGTTTAATTCCGTCGCTCACTACCGCCCCTGCCAGCACCTGCCCGCGCGAGTTCCAGACGCGCACCACGTCGCCGTCCGCAATCCCGCGCGCTTTCGCATCGAGGGTATTCAGCGTGATCGGCTCTCGCCCGGCGACCGCATACTGCTCCCGCAGAGACGTATAGTTAAGCTGGCTATGCAGACGGTGCGCGGGATGCGCAGACAACACCTGCAGCTGATCCGGCTGGGCGTTGCCGTGCCATTCGTCCGGCTCGAGCCACATAGGGTGTGGCGGGCAGTCGGCATAGCCAAAGCTGGCGATGCGCTCGCTGTGGATCACGATCTTTCCGCTCTCGGTTTTCAGCGGGTGGTTCTCCGGGTCGCGGCGGAAATCGGCGAAACGGACAAACTTCGCGTTCTGTTCGCTCTCCGGCATCTCGACGATCTGGTTCGCTTCCCAGAACTCGGCAAATGGCGGAAGCGTCACGCCCTGCGCCGCGCCGCGCTGGCCGGCAATCTGGTAGAAGCTCTCCAGCCATTGCAGATCGCTTTTCCCTTCGGTAAAACGCTCGCGGCCGCCCGCTTCCCAGAGCTCGCTCAGTTCAGCAAACACGTCAAAATCATCACGTGCTTCGTCTCGCGGGGCGACAACGCGCTTCATCGGGACCATATGCTGGTTGCTGTAGTCGCCGGTCATGGTGAGATCGTTACGCTCAAACGAGGTGGTCGCCGGGAGCACGATGTCGGCATGCTTAGCCGAACCGGTCCAGAAGCACTCGGAAATCACCACCAGCTCCGGCTTTTGCCAGGCGCGGATCAGGCGGTTGGTATCCTGATGGTGCGTGAAGTTCGATCCGCCCGCCCACCAGACAAATTTAATGTCCGGGAAGTGGCGGTCCAGGCCGTTGTGCTGATAAAACCCGCCGGGGTTTTCCAGAGCTTCAACGATCCGCGCCACCGGAATTTTATCTACCGCATCCACGCCGCCCTGCACCGAGCCTTGCAAAGACGCCAGCACCGCCGCTTTACGCGTCGGGTTACCGCCGTTCGCGAAGTGATAGGAGAGACCAAAACCGCCGCCCGGCGTGCCGATCTGCCCAAGCATCGCGGCAAGGGTCACCAGCATCCAGTGTTTTTGCTCACCAAACTGCTGACGCTGCATTCCCCAGCCGGACATCAACATCGTGGTATTTTTATGAAACAACGCCGCCAGTTCGCGGATTTTCTCCGCAGGTACGCCGCAAATATCTGCCGCCCACTCTGCCGTTTTTGCTACCCCATCGGATTGGCCCGTCAGGTAGTCGGCAAATTTATCGAAGCCGGTGGTACAGCGCGTCAGGAATTCAACATCGTGCCAGCCGTTTTCTACCAGCGTATGGGCAATCCCCAGCATCATCGCCACGTCGGTGCCCATATGCGGGGCAATCCACTCGGCGCTGTCGCCGAAGAAATCCATGGTTTCAGAGCGCATCGGGTCAATGCAGATGATGCGCTTGCCGCTTTTGCGCAGCGCGTCGAAATACCCGATGCCCTGCTCGTCGCTGGCGTTCCAGGCAATTTTCAGCGTGTTGAGGGGGTTAGCGCTCCAGAGCACCACCACGTCGGTATGTGCCAGCACCAGCGGCCAGCTGGTCTGCTGCTGGTACACTTCGTTCCCTCCCACGACGTACGGCATGATCGCCTGCGCCGCGCCGGTGGAGTAATCCCCGAGATGGCCGGTATAGCCTCCCGCCAGGCTCATGTAGCGCTGCAGCAGCGTTGAGGCCTTGTGCAGCACGCCGTTAGAACGCCAGCCGTAGGAGCCGGCAAAAATGGACGACGGACCGTAAGTGTCGCGAATGCGCTTATGCTGGGCGTGGATCAGCGCCAGCGCGTCATCCCAGCTCACGCGAACAAACTCATCCTGACCGCGGATCCCCTGCGGCTTGTCCGGCGAGGCCAAAAAACCTTTACGCACCATCGGCCAGCGCACGCGCGTTTTGCTGTGCACCTGATCGCGAACGACGGTCTGTAACGAGTTGGGATGTTGGGTTGGCAGTGCCCCGCGGGACGACAGAACATTTTCGCCATCGGTTTCGACCAGCATCGGCCCCCAGTGGGCGGCGGTCAGAATGGTTTTCGTTGAGGTGCTCAAGCGTGCGCTCCTGGTTGCGTGCAGGTTTACGGCCTTCTTGTTGAGGCAGTTTATGGTTTGTCACAAATTTCAGAGTTATACCCGGAATTTTCTCCGTATCTGGACGTCATAATCAACTGCCACGCTCGCCGTGGCAAAGAATAAAAAGGATTAAGGAAAGAAGATGAAAAAACGCGTACTCGTTATTGCCGCTCTGGTGAGCGGTGCACTAGCTGTTTCTGGCTGCACAACTAACCCTTACACCGGTGAGCGTGAAGCGGGTAAATCCGGCATTGGCGCAGGTATCGGCTCGCTGGTCGGCGCAGGCGTGGGGGCACTCTCCTCCTCCAAGAAAGACCGCGGTAAAGGCGCGCTGATTGGCGCAGCGGCGGGTGCGGCACTGGGCGGCGGCGTTGGCTATTACATGGACGTGCAGGAAGCGAAGCTTCGCGACAAAATGAAGGGAACCGGCGTGAGCGTGACGCGCAGCGGCGATAACATCATCCTGAATATGCCGAACAACGTGACCTTCGACAGCAGCAGCGCAACGCTGAAACCCGCAGGTGCGAACACCCTTACCGGCGTGGCGATGGTACTGAAAGAGTACAACAAGACCGCCGTGAACGTGATGGGCTACACCGACAGCACCGGCAGCCAGGATCTGAACATGCGTCTGTCCCAGCAGCGCGCCGACGCCGTGGCCAGCTCGCTGATCACCCAGGGCGTTGAAGCGAACCGCATCCGCACCAGCGGCATGGGCCCTGCCAACCCTATCGCCAGTAACAGCACGGCGGAAGGCAAAGCGCAGAACCGCCGCGTAGAGATTACGTTAAGCCCAATTCAGTAGGTAAAAGCAAAACGGCAACGCTCGTTGCCGTTTTTAGTGGTTGCACCCTCTCCCGTGGGAGAGGGGCGGGGTGAGGGCATTAGACCGCACACCACGGTATGAACCACTTGCCATCGTTGATTTTCCCGTTAAGGTATTCTCACTAAATTCAGGGAAATCAGCGATGAGCAAACCAGCCCGGGCCACCATCAGCGACGTGGCGAAAGCCGCCAAAACCGGTAAAACCAGCATTTCGCGCTACCTTAACGGCGAGAAACACCTGCTGTCCGACGCATTGCTGGCGCGTATTGAACAGGCCATTGCCGAACTCGACTACCGTCCCAGCCTCATGGCGCGGGGGCTCAAACGCGGCCGCACCCGCCTTATCGGGCTAATCATCGCCGATATCACCAACCCCTATTCCGTTAACGTGCTCAGCGGTATTGAAGCCGCCTGTCGCGAGAAAGGTTTCACGCCGCTGGTCTGTAATACCAACAACGAAGTCGACCAGGAGCTGCATTACCTCGATCTGCTGCGCAGCTATCAGGTCGAAGGGATCGTGGTGAACGCGGTGGGCATGCGGGAAGAGGGTTTAAACCGCCTGCAGCAGTCCTCTCTGCCTATGGTCCTCATCGACCGTAAAATCCCGGAATTTGCCTGCGATGTGGTCGGGCTGGATAACACCCAGGCCGCCACGACCGCCACCGAACATCTGATCGAACAGGGCTTCGAGGCCATTCTGTTTCTGAGTGAACCGCTAGGGATGGTCAATACCCGTCGCGAGCGCCTCAGCGCATTTCGCGCCACGCTGGAGCGATATCCCGGCGTGATCGCCGAAAATGCCGAAACGCCGCTTCACGAAGCCGACCAGCTCGACAACACCCTGCGCCAGTTCCACACGCGCCATCGCGGGATGCGCAAAGCCGTTATCTCCGCCAACGGGGCACTGACGCTTCAGGTCGCCCGCTCGCTCAAGCGCATTGGCCTGCACTGGGGCAGCGATATCGGTCTGCTGGGGTTTGATGAACTGGAGTGGGCGGAGCTGGCGGGCGTCGGCATTACTACCCTCAAACAACCCACCTGGCAGATTGGTTATGCTGCTGTTGAACAAGTGGTTCGTCGCATTGAAGGCACCAGCGATGCCGTTCGCGAGCAGGTCTTCTCCGGAGAGCTGATCGTTCGCGGCTCCACGGCGCGTTAATTTTCCCTTGTGATACCGATCATAAATTCGACATCCTGACCTTTTCTTTGGAACCGGTTCCATCTAGCGTAATAGTATTGATATGTTGCGATGGAGTCCGAAGATGGGCAGGAAAATTATGGTGGTCACCGCCGCGTACGGTGCGGAACAGGTGCGACAGGCAGGCGGCCAGCGGGCAATGCTTCCCGTTATTGCAGGCGCGGGGGCAGACGGCGTGGAGATCCGCCGGGAACTGTTCAGCAGCGAAGAGCTGCTGACGCTGCCTGCGCTGGGCGAATCCATTGAGCTGCTGGGCCTGCTGGCGTGCTACTCCGCCCCCGCCGCCCTGTTTATGCCCGACGGCACCCTCAACCCGGACCTGACCCGCTATCTCTCTGAGGCCAGCACCCTGAACGCCCTGTGGCTGAAGGTTTCCCTGGGCCATTTCCGCGATGTGCAGCCTCTCGACAGCCTGCGTAGCCTGCTGAACGCAAGCGGCATGGCGCTGGTCGTGGAGAACGATCAGACCGACTGCGGCCAGCTCGCGCCCATGCAGCGCTTCCAGGCCGCCTGTCGGGAAATGGCTTTACCCATCACGCTGACCTTCGACATGGGCAACTGGCTGTGGGTCGGTGACTCCCCCGAAGAGGCCGCCCGTCGCCTTGCCCCTGCGGTGAGCTATATCCACGTGAAAGCCGCCGTGCCGCATAAAGATAACTTCCGCGCCGTGGCGCCGGACCACGCTGATGCGCGCTGGCTGGATCTGCTCGGCCAGCTGCCTGCCGATGCCCCGCGCGGTATCGAGTTCCCGCTGGAAGGGACGGATTTAACCGCCGTTACCCGCCATTACGTCAACCTGCTGCGCGAGGAGTAAACCATGCACAAGACGCTGGATGTCATCACGATCGGCGAGGCCATGGCGATGTTCGTCGCCACCGAAACGGGCGAGCTGAGCGCGGTAGAGCACTTTATCAAACGCGTCGCAGGCGCAGAGCTGAACGTCGCGACCGGCCTGGCGCGCCTTGGCCTGAACGTCGGCTGGGTCAGCCGCGTGGGGGACGACAGCTTTGGCCATTTCGTTCTCGATTCGCTGAAAAAAGAGGGGATTGATTCCGCAGGCGTCACCCTCGACGGACGCTTCCCTACCGGCTTTCAGCTTAAATCCAAGGTCGAAAATGGAACCGATCCCATCGTGGAGTATTTCCGCAAAGGATCGGCCGCAAGCCACCTCTCAGTGGCGGATTACCACGCCGACTATTTTGCCTCCGCTCGCCATCTGCACCTGAGCGGCGTGGCGGCAGCGCTGTCCGCCAGCTCGTATGAACTGCTGGCTCACGCGGCAGCCACGCTGAAAGCCCAGGGAAAAACGATCTCTTTCGATCCGAACCTGCGCCCGGTGCTGTGGAAAAGCGAAGCGGAAATGGTCGAGAAGCTGAACCGTCTGGCGTTCCAGGCTGACTGGGTTCTGCCGGGCCTGAAAGAAGGGATGATTCTGACCGGCGAAAGCACGCCGGAAGGCATTGCCGATTTCTACCTGAATAAAGGGGTAAAAGCTGTGGTGCTGAAGACCGGCGCCGATGGTGCATGGTTTAAGACGGCCGACGGCCAACAGGGCGCGGTCGCAGCGGTCAGGGTTGAGAACGTGGTCGACACCGTCGGCGCGGGCGACGGTTTTGCCGTGGGCGTCATTAGCGCCCTGCTGGAAGGCAAAACGCTGTCGCAGGCCGTGGCGCGGGGCAACAAGATTGGCTCGCTGGCCATTCAGGTGCAGGGCGACAGCGAAGGATTACCCACGCGAGCAGAGCTCGGCGTTTAACTTCCCTCTCCCTGTGAGAGAGGGCCAGGGTGAGGGCAGCAAGCCACACCAAATAATTAAGCCACCGTGTACCCTACAGACAACGGCGGTAACAACCTCAACAACAGAGGCAAGCCTATGAACAGTTCGACCAATGCAGTAAAACGCTGGTGGTACATCATGCCAATCGTGTTTATCACGTACAGCCTGGCGTACCTTGACCGTGCCAACTTCAGCTTCGCGTCCGCAGCGGGGATCACCGAGGACCTCGGCATCACCAAAGGTATCTCCTCCCTGCTCGGTGCCCTTTTCTTCCTGGGCTATTTCTTCTTCCAGATCCCCGGCGCGATTTATGCGGAACGCCGCAGCGTGCGTAAGCTGATCTTCGTCTGTCTGATCTTGTGGGGTGCCTGCGCGTCACTGACCGGCGTGGTGAACAATATTCCTGCCCTGGCCGCCATTCGCTTTATCCTCGGCGTCGTTGAGGCGGCGGTCATGCCGGCGATGCTGATTTACATCAGCAACTGGTTTACCAAATCTGAACGCTCGCGCGCGAATACCTTCCTGATCCTCGGTAACCCGGTCACGGTGCTGTGGATGTCGGTGGTGTCTGGCTACCTGATCCAGTCCTTCGGCTGGCGCGAGATGTTTATCATCGAAGGGGTTCCGGCAGTGATCTGGGCATTCTGCTGGTGGGTACTGGTAAAAGATAAACCTGCCCAGGCGAAATGGCTTTCCGAAGACGAAAAAGCGGCGCTGCAGGCGCAGCTGGATAAAGAACAGCAAGGTCTGAAGGCGGTACGCAACTACGGTGAAGCCTTCCGCTCGCGCAACGTGATCCTGCTCTGCGCGCAGTACTTTACCTGGAGCATTGGCGTGTACGGCTTTGTGCTGTGGCTGCCGTCGATTATCCGCAGCGGCGGCGAAAACCTCGGCATGGTCGAAGTAGGCTGGCTGTCATCCGTACCATATCTGGCGGCAACCATCGCCATGATCGTCGTCTCCTGGGCATCGGACAAGCTGCAGAACCGAAAATTGTTTGTCTGGCCGCTGCTGCTGATCGCTGCTTTTGCCTTTATCGGCTCGTGGGCCGTGGGTGCAAATCACTTCTGGGCCTCTTATACCCTGCTGGTGGTCGCCGGTGCCGCAATGTATGCCCCGTATGGTCCGTTCTTTGCCATCATCCCGGAAATGCTGCCGCGTAACGTCGCGGGTGGCGCGATGGCACTGATTAACAGTATGGGTGCGCTTGGGTCGTTCTGCGGCTCATGGTTCGTCGGCTACCTGAACGGTGCCACCGGCAGCCCGTCCGCATCGTACATCTTTATGGGGGTGGCGCTTTTCGCCTCCGTGTGGCTTACTCTGATTGTTAAGCCTGCTAATAATCAACAGCATCCTGTTGGCGCACGCCACGCCTGAACCCTTAAAAATCAACGGAGATTAGCATGAAGCCGTCCGTCATTTTGTACAAAGCACTGCCGGAAGATCTGCAGAAACGCCTTGAAGAACACTTCACCGTCACGCAGGTGAAGAACCTGAGCCCGGAAACCGTGGCGCAGCACGCCGAAGCGTTCGCCAGCGCCGAAGGCCTGCTGGGTTCAAGCGAGAAAGTGGATGTCGCCCTGCTGGAGAAAATGCCGAAGCTTCGTGCTACCTCTACCGTTTCCGTGGGTTACGACAACTTCGACGTGGATGCCCTTAACGCCCGCAAGATCCTGCTGATGCATACCCCACATGCCCTGACGGAAACCGTGGCCGATACGCTGATGGCGCTGATGCTCACCACGGCCCGTCGCGTGGTGGAAGTGGCTGAGCGCGTCAAAGCGGGCGAATGGACAAAAAGCATTGGACCGGACTGGTTCGGTGTGGACGTTCACGGCAAGACGCTGGGCATTGTCGGTATGGGTCGTATCGGGCTGGCGCTGGCGCAGCGCGCGCATTTTGGTTTTAACATGCCGATTCTGTATAACGCGCGTCGCCATCACGGTGAAGCCGAAGAACGCTTCAACGCCCGTTACTGCGAGCTGGATACTCTGCTGCAGGAAGCCGATTTTGTTTGTCTGGTTCTGCCGCTGACGGACGAAACGCGTCATCTGATTGGCAAATCCGCATTTGAAAAAATGAAGAAATCCGCCATTTTCATCAACGCGGGTCGTGGCCCGGTGGTGGATGAGAAGGCGCTGATTGAGGCCCTTAAAAACGGTCAGATCCATGCCGCAGGTCTGGACGTGTTTGAGCAGGAGCCGCTGCCGTTGGATTCCCCGCTGCTGACAATGCCAAACGTCGTTGCCCTGCCCCACATCGGCTCCGCCACCCATGAGACGCGCTACAACATGGCGGCCACTGCGGTCGATAATCTCATCGCCGCTCTTAGCGGAAAGGTGGAGATAAACTGCGTGAACCCGCAGGTGCAACGATAGAAACGAAAAAACCCGCCAGGAGGCGGGTTTTTGAATTTTGTGCTACTGGGTTGGAAGCTTACAGGCTTACAACGTTACCAGCTGCTGGGCCTTTAGCGCCGCTTTCGATGGTGAAGGAAACTTTCTGACCTTCGTCCAGAGATTTGTAGCCATCGTTCTGGATAGCAGAGAAGTGTACGAACACATCTTTAGAGCCATCGTCAGGAGTGATGAAGCCGAAACCCTTATCAGCGTTGAACCATTTTACCAGACCAGTCATTTTAGCAGACATAGAAATTACCTTATTAACAAATATATTGTGCCTTCCGGCTTGATGGATTGCGTTACAGATTTTTAAGCGATGAAGGAAGGGTCACTACGAAGGGTATCTATGGATAACAATCTGGACTGCTTTACTAAACTGCTTTAGGTCTGTGTAACAAACCGACGGGGATAGTTATACCGATGTGGTAGATGAATGACAAGCGTTATTTTCGATATGCATAAAAAAACCCCGCCAGAAGCGGGTTTTTTTTGGTTTATTCTGTGGCCGTGACTGCGGCACTCCAGGCCTGGCTAAAGGCCTGATGCTGGGAGGCTAGCGGCCCAATCAGCGTATTGTACTGGCTTGCCTGCTGCGAGGTCGGGAACTGAATGCCGTTGGCAACAAAGCTCACCTGAGTTTCCTGCTGGGCGATAAAGTCACCCACCTGAACCAGCTGCTGCGTGAAGATTTGCGCGGCCGGAATCAGCGGTTGCAGCGCTTCAGACGGTTTCGTCACCACTTTCTCATACACTTTGTCGAAGACAGGTTTGAGATCGTCGCCCTGCTTCAGCGCAGAACGTGACGCGTCAGCCTGCATTTTCGCATTCTGCAACTGCTGGCTCAGTACGCCAAGCGCACCGTTGGACTGGCGAAGCGGTTCGCGCTGAGTCATATAATCCTGCGGAACGCGAATGGCGTTCACGCTATCCACTACCGGGCGGATACCGGAATCCATCGCCTGGCTCACCTGCTGTGAATAACCATAAAGAATGGCGTAATCGGACACGAAGGGGCCAAACTGTTTTTTCTGATCCGCAGTCAGCGTCGGCAACCGCTCGCCGCTGCGCATCACTGTATTCTGCAGAAAATCGATAAACGCTTTGCGCTGATCGCCTTCTTTATCAAAACACCCACTCAGGCTAACAACCATCAACAACGCCGCAATAGGCGCAAACCAGCGAGAGCAGGACTTTCCTGTCGCCATTTTATTACTCCTTTCACCCAAAAAAGCGCACACCGGCACACGCGTGCCCGACGCTGACAAGGATAGTCCAGGTCAGCCTTGCAAGATACTCTTTTCATGCAAAACGGCTATTGCCGATTTATTTCTTACCATTTACAAAAAAATACCTGCCGAAGCCGACATATGACTAATCAGGTAATTAGCATAACTATCCATATCGCTGAATCGCGTAAAGCGATCGTTATCGCACGATTAATCACACCCGTAACGATCCTGGGTTCGTATTAGGGACTATTCTTAACTGGCTCTCTGATGTTCTTGATCACGATGTGAGATTTAAGAGGAGTCCTCAATGGAATATAAAGATCCTGAGTTTGAGCTGCTGAGCAGCCTGGAACAGATCATTTTTAAAGACGTACCGCAGGCGATTACCCTGCAACAAAAATCCAATCCCTTTACAGAATACGAGCAATTGCGCAAAGGGACAGGACTGAAAACAGAAGAATTCGCCAGAGCGATGGGTGTCAGCGTGGCTATGGTGCAGGAGTGGGAGTCAAAACGTGAGAAACCCACCCCAACCGAGTTAAGGCTGATGCGCCTGATTCAGGCCAACCCTGCACTCAGCAAACAGATAGCGTAGTGAAGATTGAATGCCCCCGCCTCTGCGGGGGCTTGTGTTTTAAAGGCTCTCGCAACGCCAGCCCGCCTCTTCCCATACCCACTCATGCGTTAACGTTAAACCTCTTAAAAAAGCCTCGTCGTGTGATACCACCAGCAGCGCGCCGGGGAAACCGGCCAGTGCCGCTTCAATGGCCTGGACTGAGGCCAAATCCAGATGGTTGGTAGGTTCATCCAGCAGCAAAAGCTGCGTAGCCTCCGCGCGCCACAGCACGCAGGCCAGCGCGGCCTTAAGACGCTCGCCGCCGCTGAGCTCCGCCAGCGGGAGCGTAACTTTGTCAGCACCCAGTTGAAGCTGCGCCAGACGGGTTCGCAATACCCCTTCTTCCAGAGGCGTATGACTCAGGTTGAGATGCGTCATGACCGACTGCGAAAGATCGAGCCGGGAAAGATGTTGGTCAAGATAAGCGCAGCTGACTGAAACCCTACAGGTACCCGAACGGGGAGCAATCTCGCCGAGGATGGTTTTTAACAGCGTCGATTTTCCGCAGCCGTTCGGTCCCTTTAACGCCACGCGCATCGGTCCGTCCATCCGCCAGTTGAGCGGAGGAACAGGCACATGCGGCAGCACCAGATCCTCCAGCACCAGTACCTGCTTCCCGTCCGGGATCTGACTCCCCGGCAGGGTGAACATTACCGGGTTATCTTCTTCAACGCGTTCACGCGCCTTGCTTACCGCGGCGTTCAGGGCTTCATTTTGCTCGCTGTGCTGTTTTTTCCAG
The DNA here is from genome assembly GCF_024702055.1 of Enterobacter sp. HG048. Taxonomy (NCBI): domain Bacteria; kingdom Pseudomonadati; phylum Pseudomonadota; class Gammaproteobacteria; order Enterobacterales; family Enterobacteriaceae; genus Enterobacter; species Enterobacter sp. HG048. The sequence goes on along the minus strand of NZ_JANLIZ010000016.1, from coordinate 91,998 downwards.
GAGCCGATCCGCTCCTTTGCCGCGCCTTTATATTTGACCCGCTCGAACGACGCGATATTCAGGGTATCGACGGTCCGCAATGTCTTTGCCGAACGCCGCTGGCTGTCATCATGCTCTTTTTGCATGCGTGCCCGAGTGCGTTTGCGCTCGGTTGCAGCATGTTCCAGCGCCGCGCGGGCCGCCTGCTGTTCGGCATCGCGCTGGGTTTGATAATCCGCATAATTCCCGCCGTAGCTGCGCAGACCCGAGGCGCTCAGCTCAAGGATACGCGGCACCTGCTCAAGCAGCTCGCGGTCATGGGAAGCCACCAGCACGCCGCCCTGAAAACGGCTGAGCTGGTCGTAAAACCACGCCCGGCCCTGTCGATCCAGATGGTTAGTGGGTTCGTCCAGCAGCATGAAATCCGCCTCAGCCGTAAACGCCCCGCACAGCAGGGCGCGAACGCGCTCGCCGCCGCTGAGTTCAGCGGCAGGTTTATCCGGGTCAAACGGCGGGAGATTCGCATTGATAAACGCCTCGCTCAGGCGCTCGGCGACATCCCAGCGGCCGTCGAGCGTGTCCAGATCGTCAGGCTGGTAATTGCCGCTGTCGATGCGCTTACGCGCCGCAAAAATAGCGTCATACCTGAGCAGTTCAGCAAGCGTCGTCTGCGGCGAAATGACGTGCTGCTGCGCCACCCAGGCATGCGAGCCAAAGCGTTCAATATGACCAGAAGCCGGTTCTTCCAGCCCCGCCAGCATACGCAGCAGACGCGTTTTCCCGCTGCCGTTGCGGCCAACCAGCGCGCACAGGGAGGGTTCCAGCGTGAGATTCAGCGGACCAAAAAGTGTATCGCCCGTCGGAAACTGACAGGTGACCTGATGCAAAATAAAAGAAGGGGACTGCGCAAAATGAGCCATAAGCACTCCTGAATGAAATCAAAACATCCCCTGCCGACGCGGTGGCGTTTAGCAAGGATCGAAATTCATCAGTCGTGTTTGTTCATTTTTGGGGGGCACTCCAGCGCGAGAAAGTTAACGCGTTAAGGATAGCGGTAATGTGTTGAAGGTTTCAAGGTTAAATTTTGGGCGATTTGTACTCCCTCTCCCTTTGGGCTGAGGGATCCCCACCAAATATTGTCTGCACTGACGGCCCCCTCTCCCTTGAGGGAGAGGGCTGGGGTGAGGGGAAGCATACGGCTCTGGTGGTCATTCCGTTCACTTTATGTTCCTTGCTACTCTGTAAAGACAATACCCGTGAACATGCCAGGGTGGCTCAGTCGCCACCACCCTGGCTACCCGGGCTCCCGGCGGTAAATCGCCGCTACGCGGTACCTTCGGCTTATTCCTTCCGGCTTATCGGGGACGGGCGGAGGTAACATCCCTGTAAAGCCCGCCCTCTCGGCGCATCCATGCGCCTCGCCCCGGCCTGCAGGAAACGCCTCGGCGATTTACAGCCGGACCATAGCGTCGCTGTAAGACCTCTGCCCGCAGTATGCTTTTCATTGCGGTAATTTTGCGAGTCTCTTTCCAGAAATGGTAATATCCTCAGTGGCATAGCTCAAATCTATTGCCGCCTGTTTTGATGAGCAGTAAGTTCTCTTTGCACCTGCAAAATCAGGTGCCGGGTTTAGCATCCTGGCTTATCTTATCGGCGGCACATTATGTGCAGCATGCTTTGCTACATCTCAATGGTGGGCTGAGCAGGGGCATCGAAAGATGCGCCGGTATCCGATAAGGCCGGTAATGCTAACTCTGTTCAGTCCACCACCAGCGAAGTTAGCATTTCCGGTGGTGGAAGCTTTATCACTTATCGGAGGCTGCCAATATGGCTACTACCCCAACCCAAGCTCATTCTTTATTCACCCTGCCCTTCAACCACGCCACCGACTTCACCGAACTAGCGGATAACTGCGAACGTTTTACCGACGCACTGGTAGATTGCGAAGAACCCGCCCCAAAAATGGCGCTTTACGGCAGACTTTATGCCTGTCTGAATCTTCTGCAACCCACGCTTCTGGAACCTGTTCCGGACGCTTTAAAAGCCAGACTGACCGTGAAGGAACTCCCGTCACGCGTTCCGTCTTTCGAACCCGAATGCGATCAGCTGGGGCGCTACTGTCAGGAGCTTACGCAGATGCTGATGAACGGCTCACTGCCGCGACAATCTGAAATCGTTATGGAAGATTTGCTGTGCGAGCTGGTCAGCTACTTTGCCGATACGCTGAAGGCACCGCGCTGGCTACAGACAGACGAAGGCACAATCGCGATCGGCTAAACCTGCCGGATGGCGCTGCGCTTATCCGGCCTACAAAAGACCCATAAAAAAACCCGCCGAAGCGGGTTTTTAGCATTTGTAACAGCGGGCCCATTACTGCAGCAGCGAAATATCCGCCACGCGCAGGAACAGCTCGCGCAGTTTATCGAGCATAGAGAGACGGTTAATACGCAGCTCTTTATCTTCTACGTTCACCATCACTTTCTCGAAGAAGGCGTCGATCACGTCACGCAGCTCGGCCAGCTCCACCAGCGCTTCCTGGTAGCGACCTTCTGCGAAGTACGGCTCGAGCTTGTCGCGCAGCACCACAACCTGCATCGCCAGAGCAATCTCTTCCGGCTCTTTCAGGGTCGCGGCGTTCACACGCTCGTTCAGCGTCTCGTCGGATTTCGCCAGAATGTTGGATACACGCTTGTTGGCCGCGGCCAGGGCAGATGCCGCTTCCAGCGTACGGAAGTGGGAAACCGCCTTCATACGCGCATCGAAATCAGCCGGACGGGTTGGACGACGCGCCAGCACCGCCTGAATGGTGTCAACGGTGTAACCTTCGTCCTGATACCACGCGCGGAAACGACCGAGCATGAAGTCGATCACGTCATCCACAACGTTCGCGTTAGTCAGCTTGTCGCCGTACAGACGCACCGCTTCTTCGGTCAGGGTCTGCAGATCGAGGTTCAGGTTCTTCTCAACGATGATACGCAGCACGCCGAGCGCAGCACGACGCAGCGCAAACGGGTCTTTGTCGCCTTTCGGATGCTGGCCGATACCAAAGATACCCGCCAGGGTGTCCATCTTATCGGCGATCGCCACGGCGCAGGCAACCGGGTTAGACGGCAGTTCGTCACCCGCAAAGCGCGGCTGATACTGCTCGTTCAGGGCGACGGCTACATCTTCCGCTTCGCCATCGTGACGCGCGTAGTGCATGCCCATCACGCCCTGGGTGTCGGTAAATTCGAACACCATGTTGGTCATCAGGTCGCACTTGGACAGCAGGCCCGCGCGAGTCGCGTGGTTGACGTCCGCACCGATTTCACGGGCAATCCAGCCGGACAGCTCCGCAATACGGTCGGTCTTGTCGCGCAGCGTACCCAGCTGCTGCTGGAACAGCACGGTCTGCAGGCGCGGGAGGTTATCTTCCAGACGCTTTTTACGGTCGGTGTTGAAGAAGAACTCTGCATCCGCCAGGCGCGGACGAACGACTTTCTCGTTACCGGAGATAATCTGGATCGGATCTTTCGATTCGATGTTTGCCACGAAGATGAAGTTTGGCAGCAGCTTGCCGTCGTTGGCGTAAACCGGGAAGTACTTCTGGTCACCTTTCATGGTGTACACCAGCGCTTCAGCCGGAACGGCGAGGAATTTCTCTTCGAACTTCGCCGTCAGCACAACCGGCCATTCCACCAGAGAGGTCACTTCTTCCAGCAGGCTGTCGCTCAGGTCTGCGTTACCGCCAATCTGGCGCGCCGCTTCTTCAGCATCCGCTTTAATTTTGGCTTTACGCTGCTCGTAGTCGGCAATAACCTTACCGCGCTCCAGCAGGATCTGCGGGTACTGGTCAGCATTGTCGATGGTGAACTCAGGCTCACCCATGAAGCGGTGGCCGCGGATCACGCGATCGGACGCCACGCCCAGAATGGTCGCCGGGATAACGGTATCGCCCAGCAGCAGGGTCACGGTGTGAACCGGACGCACGAAGTGCACGTCGGACGCGCCCCAGCGCATCAGCTTAGGAATCGGCAGCTTCGCCAGAGACGTGGCAATCATGTCCGGCAGCAGCGCTTCCGCGCTTTCGCCTTTCACGTGCGCACGATACAGCAGCCACTCGCCTTTATCCGTGGTCAGACGCTCGGCCTGATCGACGGTGATGCCGCAACCGCGCGCCCAGCCTTCAGCCGCTTTGCTCGGCTTGCCTTCCGCGTCAAACGCCTGGGCAATCGCCGGGCCACGTTTTTCGACTTCGCGATCCGGCTGAGACGCCGCCAGGTTAGCCACTTTCAGCGCCAGACGGCGCGGTGCGGCAAACCACTCAATTTTACCGTGTGCCAGGCCAGCGTTATCCAGCTCGGCGGTCACGTTCGCAGCGAAAGATTCAGCCAGGCTGCGCAGGGCTTTTGGTGGCAGCTCTTCGGTGCCGATTTCCACCAGGAAAGTTTTCTCAGACATGGCCGCCTCTTATTCGTTTTCTTTGATGTCTTCTGACTTCAACTTGTTGCACATCGGGAAGCCAAGGGCTTCACGGGACGCATAGTAAGCTTCTGCAACGGCTTTGGTCAGGGTACGAATACGCAGAATGTAGCGCTGACGTTCAGTCACGGAGATGGCTTTGCGGGCGTCCAGCAGGTTGAAGCTGTGGGCGGCCTTCAGAATACGCTCGTAGGCAGGCAGCGGCAGCGGAGTCTCCAGCGCCAGCAGCTGCTGCGCTTCTTTCTCATACTGCTCGAAGCAGGTGAACAGGAAGTCCACGTCCGCGTATTCGAAGTTATAGGTGGATTGCTCCACTTCGTTCTGATGGAACACGTCGCCGTAGGTGGTTTTACCCAGCGGGCCGTCGCTCCAGACCAGGTCGTAAACGCTGTCTACGCCCTGAATGTACATCGCCAGACGTTCCAGACCGTAGGTGATTTCACCAGTGATTGGCTTACATTCCAGACCGCCAACCTGCTGGAAGTAAGTGAACTGGGTCACTTCCATGCCGTTCAGCCACACTTCCCAACCCAGACCCCAGGCACCCAGCGTTGGGTTTTCCCAGTTATCTTCCACGAAGCGAATGTCGTGGATGGTTGGATCCATACCCAGCTCTTTCAGCGACCCGAGGTACAGTTCCTGAATGTTGTCGGGTGATGGCTTAATCACCACCTGGAACTGATAGTAATGCTGCAGACGGTTCGGGTTCTCACCGTAACGACCATCGGTCGGACGACGGGAAGGCTGCACATACGCGGTCGCCATTGGCTCTGGCCCCAACGCGCGCAGGCTGGTCATCGGGTGTGAAGTGCCGGCGCCGACTTCCATGTCCAAAGGTTGAACAATGGTACAGCCCTGACGAGCCCAGTAATCCTGTAAGGTCAGGATCAGGCCCTGGAAGGTCTTGGTATCAAACTTTTGCATAGTATTTCGTGCTGGATACGTGTGGTTTTAAATGGAAGGGACCAGTATACCCGCTGGCTGCAAGATATACAGTACGAAACGGGGTTGTTTAGGGAAAATTGGGGAAATAAGCCTTCCGGCCAGAACGCTGACGGCGTCTGGCTGTTGATTATACGAGCAGGCTAGCGCATAGAGAGGTGTAAAAACTGACCGTCCGCATCAAACGAGCAGACAAAGCCCTCTTTGCGCGACGTATGCCCCCGCAGCTCGTAGCTTCCCTGAAAACGCTCAAACCCGGTGACATCAATTTTCTGTACGTCAGAGTTATAGCGGCGAGCGGCCCGATCTTTACAGAGCGCTTCCATATTCAGTGAACGTTCCGGGCTCATTTTACCCTGCTGCGCTTTCTGCACAGGTGCTTCTTGCGGTGCGCTGCATCCCGCCAGGATCGCCAGCAGAAAGAGTGACGCCACACGCTTCATCATCATTTTTTTTACCGCCCTGGTCAGTGGCTGTTATTTTTAGTATCAAAGCTTTTATAGATTACGGTCCGGCATTCTGCGAATCTCGCGGCCTCCCTACAAGCCTGCGGAATAAAACTCAGAATTTTCCAAGCGAAGACTTTTGGACAATGGCAGTCACACTCAATTTACAGGGAATACGAGGAACTGATGCAGTCAAAAATTAACTGGATTGATAACCTGCGAGGAGTAGCGTGCCTGATGGTGGTCATGATCCACACGACGACCTGGTACGTCACGAATGCCCACAGCATCAGCCCCGTTAACTGGGATATCGCCAATATTCTCAACTCTGCGTCACGCGTCAGCGTGCCGCTGTTCTTTATGATTTCCGGCTTTCTCTTTTTTGGCGAACGCAGCGCGCAGCCGCGGCACTTCATTCGCATCGCGGCCTGTCTGGGGTTCTACAGCGCCGTTGCCCTGCTCTATATCGCGCTGTTCACCTCCATTAACGCCGGGCTATCGCTGAAATACGTGCTGCAAAAACCGGTGTTCTACCACCTGTGGTTCTTCTTCGCCATTATCGTTATCTATCTGGTCTCCCCGCTCATCCAGGTAAAAAACGTCAGCGGTAAAATGCTTCTGGCCCTGATGGTGGTGATTGGCATCATCGCCAACCCGAATACGGTTTCGCAAAAAATCGACGGATTTGAGTGGTTGCCGGTGAACCTTTATATCAATGGCGATACTTTTTACTACGTGCTTTACGGCATGCTGGGGCGCGCCATCGGGATGATGGACACGCAAAAACGCGGTCTGAACTGGCTCTGCGGGGCGCTGTTTATCGCTGGGGTGGCGGTGATTTCACGCGGGACGCTGCACGAGCTGCAGTGGCGCGGCAATTTTGCCGATACCTGGTATCTCTATTGCGGGCCGATGGTCTTTATCTGTGCCGTTTCGCTGCTCACGCTCGCCAAAAATACCCTGAACGCGCGTCCCCTGCCCGTGCTGAGCCTTATCTCGCGGCACTCTCTCGGGATTTACGGTTTTCACGCGCTGGTGATCCACGCGCTGCGCACGAGAGGCGTTGAGCTAAAAAGCTGGCCGGTGCTGGATATGGTCTGGATTTTTGCCGCCACGCTGGCGATCAGCCTGCTGCTGTCGATGCTGCTGCAAAAAATAGACGTTCGCCGCTTCGTCAGTTAACGCTGCGCTGCCGGGCGCGATGGTACTGGCGCGGGGAAGAAAACCCCGCCGCCAGTGAAGCCTGCTCAACGCCGTGCCCCTGCAATAGCCACTGCTCCGCCACCGCCAGACGCAGCTGTTCCAGATAATCGCGAACGCTAATCCCTAAATGTGACTGGAAAAGCCGGGTGAGATGACGCGGGCTGACGTGCGCCAGTGCGGCAATGTCAGGCAAGCTCCACGTTTTTTGCGGCTCGGCGGTGAGCGCATCCTGCGCCCGATGGATCGCCGGATGAAGATGATTGCGGTAGCGCAGCCACGGGGATAGCTGGGGATCGTCACCGGAACGGCGGAACCAGACCACCATCTCACGCGCTACGGTCAGCGCCTTTTCGGGGCCGCACAGGCGGTTAATCATATGCAGCGCCAGATCGATGCCTGACGTGATCCCCGCGCTGGTCCAGATGTTCTCATCCTGCACAAATATGCGGTTTTCTTTAATCGTCGCCGTGGGCGCCGCAGTGCGTAGACGGCTTATAACGTCATGGTGAGTTGTGCACTGTTTGTTATCCAGCAGGCCCGATTTCGCCGCCAGTAAGGCCCCTGAACAGACGCACATCACGGTGATTTCCTGGCGCTGGATCTGCGGCTGCAGGCGCATCAGCCAGTGCTGGATCTTCTGCGCCTGTGGCGTTGAGAACTGACTGCGGGAGTCGCTCACACCCGGCAGCACCAGCAGGCTGCCTTCCGGGAGACGATCCGGCAGCGGCTGGATGCCGCTCATCGTCAGGCCAATGGACGTCGGAACCTCCGGCTGCGGGCCAATGTAATGCAGGCGAAACGCGTCGCCTGCCAGCACAAAGGTTTCTGCCGGGCCGGTCATGTCTAATGACAGCACCCCGGGCAACATCACGAACCAGACGTCGATGCGCATTACAATGACTCCAGCGTCTCCGCTACCGTTTTAATCTCGGCAAAACGCCCGGCCAGAACCGTCTCGGTACGATGGCGAATTTCCGCTGCGCTAAGGGTAATGCCCTTGTACGTCATGGGAAACGTTAGCGTTGCCTCACTAACAAAGGTCACAGCATAACCCAGATCGGATGCCACCCGGGCGGTGGTTTCACAGCATTGTTCAGTGCGAATGCCGCAGATAATCAGCTGGTTGATATCACGCTCGCGCAGCCAGCGGTCAAGCCCGGTATCCGTGAAGGCATTATGGACGTGTTTCTGGAAAACCACATCCGGCTGATGACGCAAAAAGGCCATCGGTTTGACATAGCCGCTTTCGAGGGTGAAGGGGCCGTCTTCATCCACGTGAAAAATATCAACGACCGGAATATTGCGCGCCTGGCAGCCTTCAATCAGCCCCAGCATCGCCTGCTGAAAGGCAGGAATTTCGTCCTCCTGCCAGTAATTGCGTTGATGGAAGGACTGCTGAGTATCGATGTTGATTAATGCAATACGTGACATGATAAATCTCCTCGCCAGTGGGTGTGACACCATACTGGCAAGGAAATGAAGGCACGCACAGACCAAAAAAGGACATCCTCGTGCCACTCCCGGACAAGCGTATTTACGACATCAGCGGCAGCAGCTGCTGGTAGATTTTGCGGAACACATCACGCCTTTCCGCGTACCGCGCATGGCGCCCCGCGTCAGGTACGTGCGCCTGTTCAAGCGTAAGCTGCGGCAACAGTTGCGAAAGCGGTTGTTCCGGATGAATGGCTATCTGCGCCAGGCGCGCGGCACCGAGCGCGGGCCCGACATCCCCGCCGGTACGGAAATCCAGCTGCAAACCGCTGATATCCGACAGCATCTGTCGCCAGTAAGGGCTTCGCGCACCGCCGCCAATCAGGGTGACGCTCGTCGGTTTCAGGCCGCAGTCGTGCACCACGTCCATCCCGTCGGCCAGCGCATACCCCACGCCTTCCAGAACCGCGCGCGCCAGTTCTGCCGGGCCATGTTGATGAGTTAAGCCAAAGAACACCCCTTTCGCTTCCGGGTTGTTGTGCGGCGTACGCTCGCCGGAAAGATACGGTAAAAACCAGACGGTACCCGCAGCCTCATCCGCCTGCTGCGCCGCAGAAATGAGCGCCGGAACGTCGTCCATGCCGGTGAGTTTTGCCGCCCAGTCCAGGCAGGACGCCGCACTGAGCATTACCGACATCAAATGCCATTTCCCGGGAAGGGCATGACAGAAGCTGTGCACAGCGCTTTCAGGATTACTGCGATACCCGTCGCTGACGGCAAAATAGACGCCGGACGTTCCCAGCGACAGCATCGCCTGGCCCGCCTCAACCATGCCAACGCCCACGGCGCCCGCCGCGTTGTCACCGCCCCCGGCCACCACCGGTACGGCAGGCATATTCCAGCGTTCCGCAAAGGCTGGCAGCAGTGTGCCTGTCACCTCACAGCCTTCGTACAGCGCGGGCATATGTTCCCGGGTCAGATAGCAGGCATCCAGCATCGCCTCGCTCCAGTCGCGTTTCGCCACGTCAAGCCACATGGTGCCCGCGGCATCGGACATGTCGCTGGCGAAATCGCCCGTCATGCGAAAACGCAGATAGTCTTTCGGCAGCAGGACTTTCGCCACCTGACGGAAAATCTCCGGTTCGTGGCGCTGCACCCACAGCAATTTGGGCGCAGTAAAACCGGGCATCATCAGGTTGCCGGTAATCTCGCGGGAGGCAGGTACGCGCGCCTCAAGAAGCGCGCACTCTTCCGCACAGCGGCCATCGTTCCAGAGGATCGCAGGGCGCAGCACGCGATGCTGGCTGTCGAGCAGCGTAGCGCCGTGCATTTGCCCGGCAATCCCCAGCGCTTTCACGTCACGCAGGCTGTGCTGCTCCCCTAAAGCTTTGATTGCGCGATCCGTCGCCTGCCACCACTGCTCCGGATCCTGCTCCGACCACAGCGGATGCGGACGTGAAACCTGCAGCGTTTCCGTCTGCGTTGCTAACACGTCGCCCTGCTCGCTCAACAGGATGGCTTTCACACCCGATGTGCCAAGATCGATCCCGATATACATTACGGTGACTCCTTTAACAGAAATGCCCGGTGGCGCTAACGCTTACCGGGCCTACGTGCATCTTCAGCTCAATCACTTATCAAACAGATAGTGGTTTACGAGATTTTCCAGCAGTTCCTGGTGCCCGCTCTGGTGCTGCGGCGCCAGCTGCTGTTGTTCAGCGTACTTCGCAATTTCCGCCAGCGATAACTGACCTTTCAAGATTTGCTGGCCCAGCTCACTGTTCCAGCCGCTGTAACGCTTCGCTACGCGTTTATCCAGCTCGCCGTCTTCAATCATACGAGCCGCCACTTTCAGCGCCAGCGCCATGGTGTCCATCGCGCCAATGTGGCCGTAGAACAGATCGTATTTATCGGTGCTCTGGCGACGCACCTTGGCGTCAAAGTTCAGGCCGCCGGTAGTGAAACCGCCCGCTTTGACGATCTCGTACATCACCAGCGCATTCTCTTCCACGCTGTTCGGGAACTGATCGGTGTCCCAGCCCAGCTGCGCGTCGCCACGGTTCGCATCGACAGAGCCGAAGATGCCCAGCGCAATTGCAGACGCGATCTCGTGGTGGAAAGAGTGGCCCGCCAGCGTGGCGTGGTTGGCTTCAATGTTAACTTTAATCTCTTTTTCCAGGCCGAACTGCTTCAGGAAGCCATATACCGTCGCCACGTCGTAGTCATACTGGTGCTTGGTCGGTTCCTGCGGTTTCGGCTCGATCAGCAGCGTGCCGCGGAAGCCGATTTTGTGCTTGTGGTCGACAACCATCTGCATAAAGCGGCCAATCTGCTCGCGCTCCTGGCGCAGGTCGGTGTTGAGCAGGGTTTCATAGCCTTCACGGCCACCCCACAGGACATAGTTCTCGCCACCCAACTGATGCGTAGCGTTCATTGCCGTCACAACCTGCGTGGCCGCCCAGCTAAACACTTCCGGATCCGGGTTGGTGGCCGCACCCGCGCCGTAGCGAGGGTTTGTGAAGCAGTTTGCCGTGCCCCAGAGCAGCTTCACGCCGCTTTGCTGCTGTTTTGCCGCCAGTACATCCACCATCTGTGCAAAGTTGTTCAGATACTCTTTCAGCGATGCTCCTTCCGGCGACACGTCGACGTCATGGAAGCAGTAATACGGCACGTTCAGCTTGTGGAAGAACTCAAACGCAACATCGGCTTTGCGTTTTGCCAGCTCGATGGCCTCACCCGGCTGCTGCCACGGGCGGTCAAAGGAACCCACGCCGAACATATCGGCGCCATTCCAGCAGAAGGTATGCCAGTAACAGGCGGCAAAGCGCAGATGATCTTCCATGCGCTTACCCAGCACCAGCTCATCCGGGTTGTAGTGACGAAATGCTAAAGGATTGGTCGTTTTTGGGCCTTCGTAACGAACACGATCGAGTTGGTCGAAATAAGCTTGCATATTGAGCTCCATAATCAGGGTATGCGGCGAGTCGTTGATACAGGAGTAATAGTGAATAGACATTTTGGGTTGCTCAATTACGTTATTTCACACTGCTATTGAGAGAATGCACAACTGTGCGCTGGCTCGCAAAATAATGCGCAGACAAACTATTTTTCGGCGCATATTCCAGAATCAAATGTAATTAAGACGTTACGTATTTTAAAATCCGATCGCGGTCATAAATTCAGAAATAAACCAAATATCATAATGAGAAGATAAAAATCTGTAATTGCCAGCCCGCCTTTCCGCGTTAAAAATTTGCTGCGTCTCAGCAGTGAATGTTTCTTTTATCTCAGCAACACATACCCCTACAAAAAGGCCTAATAATTATGAAGATAAAGAACCTGACTCTAACGCTCTGCACTACGCTCCTCCTTGCAAGCTTTGCAGGGCATGCCAAAGAGGTCAAAATTGGCATGGCGATTGACGACCTGCGCCTGGAGCGCTGGCAAAAAGATCGCGATATTTTTGTTAAAAAAGCAGAATCCCTCGGCGCCAGCGTGTTTGTTCAGTCGGCTAACGGCAACGAAGAAACACAAATGTCGCAGATCGAGAATATGATCAACCGTGGCGTCGATGTTCTGGTCATTATCCCCTATAACGGCCAGGTATTAAGTAACGTGGTGAAAGAAGCCAAACAGGAAGGCATAAAAGTCCTGGCCTATGACCGCATGATTAATAATGCGGATATTGATTATTATATTTCGTTCGACAATGAAAAAGTCGGGGAATTACAGGCGCAAAGCCTGATCGACAAAGTGCCTCAGGGCAATTATTTCCTGATGGGCGGCTCTCCGGTAGATAACAACGCCAAACTGTTCCGCGAAGGGCAAATGAAAGTCCTTAAGCCGTACATCGACAACGGGAAAATTAAAGTGGTAGGCGATCAGTGGGCCGACGGCTGGCTGCCAGAAAACGCGCTGAAAATTATGGAAAACGCGCTGACGGCCAACAACAACAAAATTGATGCGGTTGTGGCCTCCAACGATGCCACTGCAGGCGGTGCTATCCAGGCTCTGAGCGCCCAGGGACTGGCCGGTAAAGTCGCCATTTCAGGACAGGATGCCGATCTCGCTGGCGTAAAACGCATTATCGCAGGCACCCAAACCATGACGGTCTACAAACCGATTACCCAGTTGGCAAATACGGCGGCGGAAATCGCCGTAGAGCTGGGCAATGGCAAACAACCTAAAGCAGACGCAACGCTGAATAACGGCCTGAAAGACGTTCCGGCTCGCCTGCTCACGCCGATTGAAGTCAATAAAGAGAACATTGACGCCACCGTGGTTAAAGACGGTTTCCACAAGAAGAGCGAACTGTAATCCGGCGCGGCCCCTGCTCTGCGGGGGCGCATCACGTAGTACTGTTCTTCCCTCGGGTTATGTGGAGCGGTTATGCCCTATTTACTTGAAATGAAAAGCATCACCAAGCGCTTCGGCACGGTGAAAGCCGTCGATAACGTTAGCCTCCGGTTGAACCCCGGCGAAGTGGTTTCACTGTGCGGCGAGAACGGCTCGGGCAAGTCGACGCTGATGAAAGTACTGTGCGGGATCTACCCACACGGCAGCTACGAAGGCGAAATCATCTTTGCCGGCGAAGTGATTCAGGCGACACACATCCGCGATACCGAACGCAAAGGCATCGCCATCATCCACCAGGAGCTGGCGCTGGTGAAGCATCTCACCGTACTGGAAAACATTTTCCTCGGAGCCGAAATTTCCCGCCACGGCGTGCTGGATTACGACACCATGACGCTCCGCTGCGAAAAGCTGCTGGCGCAGGTGAGCCTCAACATTTCACCGGATACCCGCGTGGGGGATCTGGGCCTTGGGCAACAGCAGCTGGTCGAAATCGCTAAAGCGCTCAATAAGCAGGTCAGGCTGCTGATCCTTGATGAGCCTACAGCCTCGCTCACCGAACAGGAAACCGCGGTTCTGCTCAACATCATCCGCGATCTGCAAAACCACGGCATCGCCTGTATCTACATTTCGCACAAGCTGAACGAGGTTAAAGCCATTTCGGACACCATCTGCGTGATCCGCGACGGGCAGCACATCGGCACGCGTGAAGCCGCCGGGATGAGCGAAGATGACATCATCACCATGATGGTGGGCCGCGAGCTGACGGCGCTCTACCCGAATGAGCCTCACGCTAAGGGCGATGAAGTGCTGCGCGTGGAAAATCTGACCGCGTGGCACCCCGTTAACCGCCACATCAAGCGCGTCAATAACGTCTCGTTTTCCCTTCACAGCGGTGAAATTCTTGGGATTGCTGGCCTCGTCGGTGCCGGGCGCACCGAAGCCGTACAGTGCCTTTTTGGCGTGTGGCCGGGGCGCTGGGAGGGCGAGGTTTATATCGACGGCCAGCCGGTGAAAATCGACAACTGCCAGCAGGCGATTGCCCACGGTATTGCCATGGTGCCGGAAGATCGTAAGAAAGACGGCATCGTACCGGTAATGGCGGTGGGTAAAAACATTACGCTTGCGGCACTCGATCGGTTCTCCGGCGCGCTGAGCAGCCTGGACGACGCCGCCGAGCAGCAGTGCATCCTCCAGTCGCTTGCCCGGCTGAAGGTCAAAACCTCCTCGCCGGAGCTGGCGATAGGCCGCCTGAGCGGGGGAAACCAGCAGAAGGCGATTCTGGCGCGCTGCCTGCTTCTCAATCCACGCATATTAATCCTTGATGAGCCGACGCGCGGGATTGATATCGGTGCCAAATATGAAATCTACAAACTGATTAATCAGCTTGTACAGCAAGGGATTGCCGTCATTGTGATTTCGTCTGAGTTACCCGAAGTGCTCGGCCTGAGCGACCGCGTGCTGGTCATGCATGAGGGAAAACTGAAAGCCAACCTGATTAACCAGAACCTGACGCAGGAGCAGGTGATGGAAGCCGCTTTAAGGAGCGAACGTCATGTCGAAAAGCAATCCGTCTGATATCAAAGTCGCTGTTCCGACGCCCGGTGCGTTCGCGGGGCTAAAAGCGCTTAACCTGCAGGTTTTCGTGATGATCGCGGCCATTATCGTCATCATGCTGTTCTTTACCTGGATGACCGATGGCTCGTACTTAAGCGCGCGTAACGTCTCCAACCTGCTCCGCCAGACCGCTATCACCGGCATTCTGGCCGTGGGCATGGTGTTCGTGATTATCTCCGCGGAGATCGACCTGTCGGTCGGGTCGATGATGGGGCTCCTCGGCGGCGTCGCGGCAATTTTTGACGTCTGGCTCGGCTGGCCGCTGCCGCTAACCGTGGCGGTCACGCTGGTGCTGGGTATGGTTCTGGGGGCCTGGAACGGCTGGTGGGTTGCCTACCGTAAGGTGCCATCGTTCATTGTCACCCTGGCGGGGATGCTGGCCTTCCGCGGGATCTTAATAGGCATCACTAACGGCACCACCGTCTCCCCGACCAGTGCAGCCATGTCGCAGATTGGCCAGAGTTACCTCTCAGATAGCGTAGGCTTTACGATCGGTGTGGTGGGGTTGCTGGCGTTTGTCGCGTGGCAGTGGCGTGGACGCATGCGTCGTCAGTCGCTGGGGCTGGCTTCACCTGCTTCAACCTCAGTGGTGGGACGTCAGGCGCTCACGGCGGTCATTGTGCTGGGCGCCATCTGGCTTTTAAACGACTATCGCGGTGTCCCGACACCCGTCCTGCTGCTGGCGCTTTTACTGCTGGGCGGCATGTTTATGGCGACGCGCACCGCGTTTGGCCGTCGTATTTATGCCATTGGCGGCAACCTTGAAGCTGCCCGTCTCTCGGGTATTAACGTCGAACGCACCAAACTCGCGGTTTTCGCCATTAACGGCCTGATGGTCGCTATCGCCGGGCTGATCCTCAGCTCGCGTCTGGGTGCCGGTTCTCCCTCCGCCGGTAACATCGCCGAGCTGGATGCTATCGCCGCCTGCGTCATTGGCGGCACCAGCCTCGCAGGGGGTATCGGGAGCGTGGCGGGCGCGGTCATGGGGGCATTTATCATGGCGTCGTTGGATAACGGGATGAGTATGATGGACGTCCCGACGTTTTGGCAGTATATCGTCAAGGGGGCCATTCTTTTACTGGCAGTCTGGATGGACTCGGCCACCAAGCGACGGGCCTGATAACCGTATTGTGACTTAATTGGGAAGTGAGCCATGTTTGAAAAGCGTCACCGCATTACGTTGTTATTCAATGCCAATAAGGCCTACGACCGTCAGGTGGTGGAAGGCGTGGGTGAATATTTGCAGGCGTCGCAATCTGAATGGGATATTTTTATTGAAGAAGATTTTCGCACCCGTCTGGAGAACATCAAAGACTGGCTGGGCGATGGCGTCATCGCCGACTATGACGACCCCGTTATTGAGCAACTGCTGACCGACGTCGACGTTCCGATCGTGGGCGTCGGTGGCTCCTATCATTCGCCCGAACACTATCCGCCGGTTCATTATATTGCCACCGATAACCATGCCCTGGTCGAGGCCGCCTTTCTCCATTTAAAAGAGAAAGGCGTTCACCGCTTCGCGTTTTATGGTTTACCCACCACCAGCGGCAAGCGCTGGGCCGTTGAGCGAGAACACGCGTTTTGCCAGCTGGTCGCACAGGAGAAGTATCGCGGCGTGGTGTACCAGGGGCTGGAGACCGCGCCGGAAAACTGGCAGCACGCGCAAAACCGCCTGGCGGACTGGCTGCAAACGCTGCCGCCGCAAACCGGTATTATCGCCGTGACGGACGCTCGCGCGCGTCACGTGCTGCAGGTCTGCGAACATTTACACATTCCGGTGCCCGAAAAGCTGTGCGTGATTGGCATTGATAACGAAGAACTGACCCGCTATCTGTCTCGCGTGGCGCTCTCCTCCGTTGCACAGGGCACGCGTCAGATGGGCTATCAGGCGGCGAAGCTGCTGCATCGTCTGCTGGATAAAGAATCTCTGCCGCTTCAGCGCTTGCTCGTGCCTCCTGTCCGCGTCGTAGAACGTCGCTCAACCGATTATCGCTCCTTAAGCGACCCGGCCGTTATTCAGGCCATGCACTACATTCGCAACCACGCCTGCAAAGGGATAAAGGTCGATCAGGTGCTGGATTCGGTGGGCATTTCGCGTTCGAATCTGGAGAAGCGTTTTAAAGAAGAGGTGGGCGAAACCATTCATGCCGTCATCCATGCTGAAAAGCTGGAGAAAGCACGCAGCCTGCTCATTTCCACGTCGCTATCGATCAACGAAATCTCGCAGATGTGCGGTTACCCGTCTCTGCAATACTTCTATTCGGTGTTCCGCAAAGAGTATGACACCACGCCGAAGGAGTATCGGGATCGCCACAGCGAGGTGTTGATATAGAAATGAAAACGCCTTCCAGTGGAAGGCGTTTTTTCGAGATTACATATGGGCGGCGATTAAGCGCTGGTTATCCTGGTACATGGCGAACAGATAGTTGTTATAGCTCTGTCCCTTTGTCGAATAACCTTTCAGCTTGTGGATCATCGTACTGGCCGTCACTTCCTGGTCCGCTTTACGCAGCTGAGCGCGGGATTTACGGAACGATGAGTAGGCCGGGTGCGTGTTCAGATTCACCACGTAGGCGCTGACGGAATCCTTCACAGATTCAAACTGCGAATAGCCTTTCACCTTGCCAGGGGCATTATTACAACGACCTTTCACACATTTCATGCCGAAAAGGTTGTTGTTGCTACGCGCAAGCTTAGAAGTACCCCAGCCGCTTTCGGCAGCAGCCATGGTCGCAACCATGCTGCCCGGGATGATATCCACACGCTCAAGGAGTGCATTCCACGGCACACGACGCGTGTTACCGTTCCAGCTCAGCTTATAGCGCTTTGTGATATCTTTCAGACGCGCGCGCTCTGACGGCGACCAGCGGCTATCGTACTGTTTGGAAATCAGCCAGTTACGATCCGCAGTAATCGCGGCATTTTGACTCGTGATGTAAGGCATTACCGTCCGGAGAAACGCTTTTTTCCTTGGTGTTCCGGAAGGGTATTTTCGCAAATCAGGAAGTGAACTACTCTTTGCACTATTGCGAGAATACTCTTGTTTACTGCTAACCTTACTACTTGTCGTCTTTATTACGTGGGCTTTCTTACTCGTTGTATCCGTGTGCGTCTTCGCAAGCACCTCACCCGAAAATGCCGTGGTGAGTAACATGAGTATCGCAGCCCCATATCGTCGAATGGGAGTCGATATCATTAGGTCTCCTGGTCGGATGTAATCATCCCAACACCTTATTTTTTTCACAAATTTGAGAGCGGAATCTCAAATCATATCAAAAATAGACTTCAAGAGCACGTATAGAAATAGTCCAATTCCGAAACTATGTCACCTGAAACTTGCTCATAAAAACATCATTCCACAAAAACTGTGTGCGCTATCGCAGATAACTGCCTAATTTTGCGCGAGATCACTCATCCTCACGCATCCTCCTGGCAGAAAGCGACAGGGGATGAGTTTTTGCCCCTCGCCTGATGGCACACTGGTCAAAAATGCCGCGACAGGAAAAAGGAATGAAACGTACCGCATTAGCCTTTCTGATGTTACCCGCACTGGCGCATGCCGACTGGTCATCGCCGGGGTTTAGCGCATTTAGCGCCGAAGGCACCGGGGTCTTCACCAGCCAGGCAAAGCTTGCGAAGGGTACGCGTCCTCTGACGCTGAGTTTTGACACGACGTGCTGGCAGCCTGCGGACGCGATAAAACTCAACGAGATGCTGTCGCTCAAGCCCTGTGACGGCACGCCGCCGCAGTGGCGCCTTTTCCGCGACGGTAACTACCAGATGCGGATTGATACCCGCTCCGGCACGCCCACCCTGCTGCTGACGATTCAGAGTGTCGCAGAACAGCCGGTTGCAAACGTCATCCGCCAGTGTCCGAAGTGGGACGGTAAACCGCTGACGCTGGACGTCAGCAGTACCTTCCCGGAGGGCTCCGTCGTACGCGACTACTACAGTAAACAGACGGCGACGGTGCAGAATGGAAAAATCACCCTGCAGCCAGCCGCTAACAGTAACGGCCTCCTGCTGCTTGAGCGCGCCGAAACCGACAAGCCTGCGCCGTTTAGCTGGCAAAACGCCACCGTCTATTTTGTGCTGACCGACCGTTATGTGAATGGTGACCCGGGCAACGACAACAGCTACGGTCGTCATAAAGACGGTATGCAGGAGATTGGCACCTTCCACGGCGGAGACCTTAAAGGGCTCGCCGGCAAGCTCGATTATTTACAGCAGCTGGGAGTGAACGCGCTCTGGATAAGCTCCCCGCTTGAGCAGATCCACGGCTGGGTAGGCGGTGGCACTAAAGGGGATTTCCCGCATTACGCCTATCACGGCTACTACACTCAGGACTGGACGAAGCTCGACGCCAACATGGGCACCGAAGATGATTTACGCCATCTTGTCGACGAAGCGCACAAGCGCGGCATTCGCATCCTGTTCGATATCGTCATGAACCACGCGGGCTACGCGACGCTTGCTGATATGCAGGAGTACCAGTTTGGCTCGTTGTATCTGAAGGGAGATGAGCTGAAAAAGACGCTGGGAGAACGCTGGACGGACTGGAAGCCGGGCGCGGGCCAAAGCTGGCACAGCTTTAACGACTACATCAACTTTAGCGACAAAGCCGCATGGGAGAAATGGTGGGGCAAAAAGTGGATCCGCACGGACATCGGCGATTACGACAACCCCGGCTTCGACGATTTGACCATGTCGCTGGCATTTCTGCCGGATCTGAAAACGGAATCCACGACGCCTTCCGGATTGCCAAACTTCTACCAACACAAGCCCGACACCCACGCGAAGGCCATCCCGGGATATACCCCGCGCGATTATCTGACCCACTGGCTGAGCCAGTGGGTACGTGACTACGGCATCGACGGTTTCCGGGTGGATACGGCGAAACACGTTGAGCTTGCGGCCTGGCAACAGCTGAAAGACCAGGCAAGTCAGGCGCTGGCCGCCTGGAAAGGGGCGAACCCGGACAAAAAGCTCGACAACGCACCGTTCTGGATGACCGGAGAATCCTGGGGCCACGGGGTGATGCAAAGCGATTATTACCGCCACGGTTTTGATGCGATGATCAACTTTGACTATCAGGAGCAGGCGGCAAAAGCGGTGGATTGCCTGGCCGATATGGATCTCACCTGGCAGCAGATGGCGGAAAAGCTGCAAAGTTTCAACGTGCTGAGCTATCTCTCATCACACGATACGCGTCTGTTCCGCGAAGGGGGCCAGCGCGCGGCGGAGCTGCTTCTGCTGGCACCCGGCAGCGTACAAATCTATTACGGTGATGAATCCGAGCGTCCGTTCGGTCCGACGGGTTCTGATCCATTACAGGGCACCCGTTCGGATATGAACTGGCAGGACGTCACGGGCAAGCAGGCCTTAACCGTCGCCCACTGGCAAACGCTGGGCCAGTTCCGCGCCCGCCACCCGGCGATTGGTGAAGGCAAACAAACCACGCTGTCGCTAAACGAGGGGTATGGATTCGTGCGCGAGCACAATGGCGATAAGGTGATGGTGGTATGGGCAGGTAATCAATAACGGCTCACTCCAGTTCCCTCTCCCTGTGGGAGAGGGCTGGGCTGAGGGAAAATCCACCAGAACTATTCACTACATAAACCCCACTCCGCCATACAAAACAACAAATCCGACCACATCACCCGATTTGCACCAGCACGGTGCTAGCGTTATGGTTACCCACTTTCAAAATAAGCTCGACAGATCACCTGCTATGACGTTTTCACTTTTCGGCGACAAATTTACCCGCCATTCAGGCATTACTCGCCTGATGGAGGACCTCAACGACGGGCTGCGCACACCGGGCGCAATCATGCTCGGCGGCGGAAACCCGGCTCAAATTCCGGAGATGAATACCTATTTCCAGACGCTGCTCGCTCAGATGCTGGAAAGTGGCAAAGCAACCGATGCGCTTTGCAATTACGACGGCCCGCAGGGGAAAACTGAACTGCTGGCACTCCTCGCCGAAATGCTGCGTGACGAGCTGGGTTGGGATATCGAACCACAGAATATTGCACTGACAAACGGCAGCCAGAGCGCGTTTTTCTACTTGTTTAACTTGTTCGCAGGGCGTCGCGCCGACGGCACCACCAAAAAAGTGCTGTTCCCGCTGGCGCCGGAGTATATCGGCTACGCCGATTCCGGCCTGGAAGAGGATCTGTTCGTCTCCGCGCGCCCGAACATCGAGCTGCTGCCGGAAGGCCAGTTCAAATATCACGTCGATTTTGAACACCTGCATATTGGTGAAGAGACGGGCATGATCTGCGTATCGCGCCCGACTAACCCAACGGGCAACGTGATCACCGACGACGAACTGATGAAGCTGGATGCGCTGGCGAATCAGCACGGCATTCCGCTGGTGATCGATAACGCCTACGGCGTGCCGTTCCCGGGCATTATCTTCAGCGAAGCGCGTCCGCTGTGGAACCCGAACATTGTCCTGTGCATGAGCCTCTCTAAGCTGGGTCTGCCGGGCAGCCGCTGCGGCATCATCATCGCCAACGAGAAAATCATCACCGCCATTACCAATATGAACGGCATTATCAGCCTTTCACCGGGCGGCATTGGCCCGGCGATGATGTGCGAAATGATTAAGCGCAACGACCTGCTGCGTCTGTCAAATGACGTGATCAAGCCATTCTATTACCAGCGCGTTCAGGAGACGATTGCGATACTTCGCCGCTACTTGCCGGAAGAACGCTGCCTGATCCATAAACCTGAAGGGGCGATTTTCCTGTGGCTGTGGTTTAAGGATTTGCCTATCACCACCGAACTGCTCTACCAGCGCCTGAAAAAGCGCGGCGTGCTGATGGTACCAGGCGATTATTTCTTCCCGGGGCTGGATAAGCCGTGGCCGCATACACACCAGTGCATGCGCATGAACTACGTGCCCGATCCGGAAAAAATCGAAGCGGGTGTTAAAATTCTCGCCGAAGAAATTGAAAAAGCCTGGCGCGAAGACGGCCAGTAAGTTCTTACGCCAGATTATGCAGCCGTTCGGCGCGTAGTCTGGCAGGATCAACGCATCGCAACGCGTGGGTTGGACAGGCCTCCACGCAGGCCGGTCCGCCTCCGCGATGCAGGCATAAATCACATTTCAGCGCCTGCGGCTTATTTCCCTCCATGCGCACCTGCATCGCCCCGAACGGACACGCCACCATACAGCTTTTGCACCCAATGCAGCGCGTCTGCTCAACGAGCCAGGCTCCCGCCGTACGGCTGATAGCATGGGTTGGACAGACGTTAGCACATGGCGCATCCTCGCACTGATGGCAACCCACTGCCGTTGTGTAGTCGTCCCCCTTAACCACCCGAAGGCGGGGCGTAAAGGCATGAGCGGAGACGGCGTCCTGATGCGACACCGCGCAGGCCACTTCGCAGGTGCGGCACCCAATGCATTTTTCCGCATCCGCCACGATAAATCGGTTCATGTGTTACGCCTCGCGTGCATTAAAAGCCGGTACTGCACACATCTTACATACTGCCCGATTCAGCGAAGGTGTGATGGGTCAAATAGGAGGCGCTCAGCCAGAATTATTATGCTCTTTACAATACCGCCGTTTCCAGACGGCAGGTGTTAAGCCCGTATGCTTTGAAAATATTTGCCGAAAATAGCCCACGTCATTAAAACCATAGCGGTTTGCTACTTAGGTAAGCGACGCAGAGCCATCCAGCAACAGCTTTTCCACTGCCCTGACGCGCTGGCGATGTATCGCCTCCGTCAGGGCAGTGGAAAGTCCGGCGAAATACGTGCCCCAGGTAATCGGCATTGCAGTGCAACGCTTTTGCCAGCTGCGACATCGAAAGCGGTAAATGAAACTGCGTGCGAATAAGCTGCTTCGCCTTCCACGCCATCGCCGCACCGGCCTGATCCACGCTGTCTCCATTCCCTGAAGAGAGCGACACCTGCTATAAAATCATCTCCAGCGCCAGCACTGCACGCTAACCTTTATACCCCGGTTCAGTTGGGCAAATAGGGGAGTAGCAGAGATGCGGATTTGGGTGGATAAACATAAACAAGAATAATGTCACCTTTATGGATATATAATATTTTTATCAAGCTCAGCGATGCCGAGTTCACGGATTATCATCGACTGAAAGACAATGTGATCTAACCCTCGGTATTGTTTTTTTGCAGCAGTTCAGCTCAGACATACCATTGTCTGACATGCATTTTAGTGTTATTCCATAAAGACACACAGCTAAAAATAAGGATATCCCATGGAATTCACAGAAAGATTAAATGCCTTATCAAATAAAATAAAACAACAACTTGATGTAATTAATACTGAAGAAGCAACAAAAACCGCATTTGTAATGCCATTCATTCATAACGTTCTGGGTTATGATGTTTTTGATCCTTCAGAGGTAACACCTGAGTTTGTCTGTGATGTTGGTACAAAAAAGGGCGAGAAAATCGATTATGCTATAATGAAAAATAATGACGTTCAGATACTTATTGAATGTAAGAAAATTGGCGAACCATTAAATATAAATCATGCTTCGCAGTTATTCAGGTATTTCCATGTAACAAACGCCAGAATTTCAATCCTCACCAATGGACAAAATTATAAATTTTTTACAGATCTGGATGCTCCCAATAAAATGGATGAAAAACCATTTTTGGAAGTAGATCTTCTTGATATTGACGAAAATATCATACCTGAGCTAAGAAAATTAACTAAGTCTTCGTTTGATTTGGAATCAATTATCAATGCTGCTGGTGAATTAAAATATGTCAGTCAAATCAAAAAAATCCTGCATTCTCAGCTAAATAATCCTGAAGATGACTTTGTGAAATTTTTTGCATCCCGAGTTTATGATGGGATTCTGACTCAAAAAGTCAGAGAATCTTTTTTAAACTTGACCAAAAAAGCTGCAAGCCAGTACATAAATGATCAGGTTAATGAGCGACTTAAGTCAGCTATTACGGGCATAACCCCAGCGATCATCGATACTCCAAATGAGTCATCACAGATTGAGGAAGACGAACATAAAGATGAAAGTGATGTGGTTACAACGCTAGAGGAGCTCGAGGGATATCATATAGTTAAAGCAATCACCAGAGCAGTACTGGAGGCACCCCGTATAACTCACAGAGATACCAAAAGTTACTTTGGTATCCTTGTAGATGACAACAACCGCAAACCCCTTTGCCGATTGCATTTCAATCGTACGCAAAAATACATCGGACTTTTCGACATAGAAAAAAACGAAACGCGTCATCCTATAACGACAGTCGATGATATCTATTCCTTTGCTGATATCCTGAAAGCGACAGCAGCTCTATATAATTAATTTTTTACTGAGGCAGCACGCGACGTGCTGCCTCAGCCTGGAACGTCAGGTAAAAAGCCGCTGGCGCTACCGTCGGAATCAGAATGAATGTAAGCCGGATAAAACATAACGACTCCTGATATCCGTGCTTAATTCGCGCCCGTCGCCAAATCCGGGCGAGAGTGCCCAGTATAAATTTCTTTAAGAATGATACACATGATACGCACCTTTATTGATGGCGCAGATCGCATTAGCGTATCAGGAATATTAATGAGGAAGTCATGACGGAAAGGGAAACGGGAGATAGGTACTCTCAAATATGCCCGGCAGCGCTTCGCTTGCTCGGGCCTACGTAAAACTGCGATGGTAGTCCATGTAGGCCGGGCAAGGCGAAGCCGCCACCCGGCTTTAGCGCATCAGAAACGCCAGGTCAGGCCGGTCATCAGCGCGAAGCTGTCGTCGCGATCGATCACCGGGCTGTTCTTCACGTCGTCAGGCAAAACGGTGTAAACCGCGCTGGCGTTGAGGTATAGCTTCTGGGTTAACTGATATTTAGCCGCCAGGCCAACGTATGGCGTCCAGCTGTCACCGGCGGTGTATTGATCCAGTCCGGAGCGGCGAGACTCGCTGCCGGATACGCCGTAGTAGTAGTCGTTATAGCTTTCGTCGCTATAGAAAATACCGACAGAGGGCGTCAGGGTCAGGCGTTCCATCCTGATTGGGCGGAAGTATGAAACCTCGCCGATCAGACCGCCGCTTTCATCAGTGGCATCGCCCGAGACCGCCACTTTCAGCGAACCCCAGCTTTCGTGGCGGTAGTACGCGCCGCCGAGGAAGGCAGAAGCTTTACGCTCATCAAGCTTTTTCATCTGATGGTCGTCGTTGTCATCAGGATCGAAATGCAGCGGCATCCACGATGCGGTCAGGCTGAGTTCGTTTTTTGCGTCTTTCCACAGGATCCATCCGCCCGTGGTCTGGCGAACATAAAAGCTATCGCCTTCGTAACTAATTAACGGTACTGCGGTCGTATTTTCGTTATAGCCTTTGTAAGGAGACTCATTAAATACAGCCCCCGCTCCTAGTGAAAAGTCACCGGCCATTGCTGAGGATGTTGCAAATAACGTGGCCGCGATGAGTAAATTGTATTTAATAGTCATTACATGTAATCCATTAAAATGCCAAACAAGCGAGGCGCATAATAATGGTTACAAATTTGCCAATGCAACGCTGCGGTTTATATAATATTATATATAAAATCATATAGATGGGTGCGCAGGATGAGTAATTTACAGCTAAAGCCACGCGAATTAAAAATCATATCCGTCATCGCCGCAACTCGCAGCATTGGTGATGCCGCCGCCCTGCTGGGCATGGCGCAGGCCAACGTCAGCAAATATCTGTCTGATTTTGAAACGCGGGTTGGACTCAAGGTTTTTGAACGCACCACGCGCCAGCTGGCGCTTACTCAGTTCGGTGAAGCGTTACTTCCCTACGTTAACGCCACGCTGGATAAAAACACGCAACTTGTTAATTTCATTGCTGATTACAAGCATGAAAAACGCGGTAAGGTCACGATTTACGCCCCTACGGGTATTGTGACCTATCTGTCTCGACATGTGATCCACAAAATCGAGGATATCGGTGACATCCGCATATCCCTGAAAACGTACAATCTGGATCGCAATGAATTTGCTGAAGGTGTTTCGTTTCCAGATGACTGCGATATTTTAATTACCTATGCGCAGCCGAAAGACGAAAGTCTGGTTGCCAGCGTGTTAACAAAATATTCCGTTACGGCATTTGCAACCGTTGAGTATTTAAATAAGCATCCCTTAAAGGGACCTGAAGATTTAATTAATCATTCCTGTATTCTCATTGACTCCATGCTGGTCGATGATGCAAATATATGGCGTTTCCGCGTGCATGGCAGCGATAACGTGCATGACTACCGGGTGACCGGTAATTATATTTGCGACAATACGCAGACGGCCCTGGAGCTGGCAAGAAATAATCTTGGGATTGTTTTTGCGCCAAAAGAGAGTCTGAAAAGAGAATTAACGCAAGGGATGCTGGTCCCCTGCTTCCCGCATCAGGAAGAGTGGTGGCTCGATCTGACGGCCATCTTCCGCAAACGCGAATACCAACCCTGGCGCGTGCAATACGTTCTGGATGGCGTTCTGAACTGCCTGCGCCAGCAAATAGCTCAGGCCGCCCATGGACGGCCTGAGCAGGGCGATTAGAACAGCCCCAGCGGTTTATCGGAGTAGCTGACCAGCAAACATTTCGTCTGCTGATAATGTTCCAGCATCATCTTGTGGGTTTCACGCCCGATGCCCGATTGCTTATAACCGCCAAATGCCGCATGCGCCGGATAGGCGTGGTAGCAGTTGGTCCATACGCGCCCGGCCTGAATGCCTCTGCCCATTTTATAAGCCAGATTACCGTTACGGCTCCAGACGCCGGCTCCCAGGCCATACGGCGTGTCGTTGGCAATCTCCAGCGCCTCCTCCATCGTTTTGAAGGTGGTCACGGCCAGTACCGGTCCGAAAATTTCCTCCTGGAAGACGCGCATGTTGTTCTGACCGAACAGGATCGTCGGCTCAAGGTAATACCCTTCCTGCAGATCCCCGCCGAGCACCTTACGGCGACCGCCGGTCAGAATATCCGCCCCCTCTTTCTTGCCGATATCGATGTAGTTGAGGATAGTTTCCAGCTGTCCATGCGAGACCTGCGCCCCCATCTGCGTGACGTTATCGAGCGGGTTACCGCTGCGGATAGACTCTACGCGGCGAATGGCCCGCTCCATAAAGCGCTCATAGATGGACTCCTGCACCAGCGCGCGGCTCGGGCAGGTGCAGACTTCGCCCTGGTTAAACGCAAACAGCGCGAACCCTTCCAGGGCTTTATCGAAGAAGGCATCCTCTTCCTCCATCACGTCCGCGAAGAAGATGTTCGGGGATTTCCCGCCCAGCTCCAGGGTAACCGGAATGATATTCTGCGTGGCGTACTGCATAATCTGCTGGCCCACTTCCGTCGACCCGGTAAACGCCACTTTAGCGATCCGTTTCGAGGTAGCCAGATATTCCCCTATCTCACCGCCCGCGCCGTTGACCACGTTAATCACGCCCGGCGGCAGAAGATCGCCAACGATTTCCATCAGCAGCAGCACCGAGAGCGGGGTCAGACGCGCCGGTTTCAGCACAATGCAGTTGCCGGCAGCCAGCGCGGGCGCCATTTTCCAGCTCGCCATCAGCAGCGGGAAGTTCCACGGAATGATTTGCCCGACGACGCCCAGCGGTTCGTGGAAGTGAT
Source organism: Enterobacter sp. HG048 (assembly GCF_024702055.1). Lineage (NCBI taxonomy): Bacteria > Pseudomonadati > Pseudomonadota > Gammaproteobacteria > Enterobacterales > Enterobacteriaceae > Enterobacter > Enterobacter sp. HG048. The sequence goes on along the minus strand of NZ_JANLIZ010000016.1, from coordinate 64,960 downwards.
ACGCCACGGTGTCGCTGTCTACCTCGCTTATTCCACCCTCCTGAGCGCGAATGCAGGAGGCAAAATAGCGGAAGTGGTCAATGGCCAGCGGCACGTCTGCCGCCATCGTTTCCCGGATCGGCTTGCCGTTATCCCAGGTTTCCGCCGTCGCCAGCAGCTCCAGATTCTGCTCCATCCGGTCGGCGATTTTGAACAAAATGGCCGCACGATCCTGAACAGAGGTGTGGCCCCATTTATCTTTCGCTTTGTGCGCCGCATCCAGCGCCAGATCGATGTCGCGCTTGCCTGAGCTGGCTATTTCGCACAGCGGCTGGCCGGTAACGGGGGTCAGGTTGGAATAGTATTCGCCGTCGACGGGTGCCACCCAGTCGCCGCCAATAAAGTTGTCATAACGGGGCTTCAGCTTGAGGGGAAAACCATACTCGCCGGGCTGGATACGCGATGAGGGAGGATTGTTTGTCATGACCGTCTCCTTGCTGTTGGTGTACATCAAGGGTAGTTCCGGCTGGCGATTTTCTCGCCAACCGGTAACGGCTTTACGACGGGGGTCACGGAGTTTCAGGAAATAATAACGAATCTCGCAATAAATGATCGTTACCGCGACGGCGGGTAAAGCCGATGCGGTTGAAATACTCCAGGATCTGAATCGCCAGCTTGCGGCCCACGTTCAGCCGGTCGCGGAAATCGGCTGCACAGGTAGAGCCCCGCTCCTGATCCAGCTCGCGGATCAGGTTCGCAAAGGCCACAATGCGATCGTTACGGTAATAACGATCTTTCACGATCGCGACTATCAGCCCCTGCTGCGCCGCATGGCGCAATACCTGACGCATTACCTGCTCGTCGGTATTCGTTTCGCGGGCCAGATCGCGAACCCACCACGGCTCATCGCCAAACAGCGAGGCCACTTTTTGCCATACCGCTTCTTGCTCTTCGGTGAACCCGGCCTTGTGATCCGGCAGATGCAGCCAGCCGTGGTGGCTTTTGATCGCCCCGCTTTCGCGCATGTTTTCAATCAGCAGCAGCACCAGCGCATCGTCTTCCATCGGCAGCGCCATGCGCCGCAGACGCTCACGGCCCGGGCCAGGCTCATCCTGATGCTGTTCATGGTAGGTTTCGAGCGTGTTCAGTATTTTACGCTGCCAGTGTGCAGCAACCGGGGCGTTTAGCAGACTGTTTCCAGCCTGAATAAAGCCCGGCTGCTGGGCCAGCAGGCGTAACCCTTCCTCGCTCAGCTGGCGTGCCCATGCAAAATCACGCAGGCTCACCGCACCGCGATCGAGATGCACCCGCAGCGCGGCGTTATCATCGCTGGCCTGCGCCAACGCTGCCAGCCACTGCAGATATTCAGGTTTACGCTTGCCGCGTCGCGGTGGATTCAGCGCGACCACCCGTGCCCCGGCCAGCGTTTCCCGCGCGGAAATATCACGCAGAACCAGACGATCGTTGTCTGCAAGCCAGAGCGGAGAATCGAATACCAGTTCGGCAAGGTCGTTTTCCAGCAGCGACACGCGCCCGGTGATATGGCTGGCCGCGTGGTGAATATGCAGCGGCTGCCATTGGGTCAGGGGCACGTTTGTCTGCAGGGAGACAATGACGCGTTCAGACGGCTCAGGTGGGGCATCGGCCAGCAGCCAGTCGCCGCGGTTAAGCTGCTCTTTTTCCGCATCCCCGGCAATGTTTAGCGCGATCCGCTGCCCGGCATGAGCACGCTCCGCGGGCTGATTTTGCGCATGCAGGCCGCGCACGCGCATCGGTTTGTTAACGCCCGTCAGCCATAAGCTATCGCCTACCTTCACTTCACCGCTCAGCGCCGTACCGGTCACCACCAGCCCCGCACCTTTGACGGTAAACGCCCGGTCAATGGCCAGTCGGAAGCGGTGGTGGCTGGCGTGGTCACGCGACGAAAGCTGCTGTAAGTGGTGGCGAAGTTCATCGATACCGCGCCCTTCTGTCGCCACGGTGACAAAAATTGGTGCATCGGCAAAACCATACTCCTGCAAGGTCGCCTGTACCGCTTCGCGCACCTCGCTGACGCGTGCGTCATCCACGCGATCGGCTTTGGTCAGCGCCACGGTCAGCTGCGGGTTGCCGGTCAGCTGCAGGATCGCCAGGTGCTCGCGGGTTTGCGCCATCACGCCGTCATCGCAGGCCACCACCAGCAGGGCATGATCGATGCCGCCCACGCCCGCCAGCATGTTAGACAGAAACTTTTCATGCCCCGGTACATCAATAAAACCCAGTACGCGACCGTCAGGCTGGGGCCAGTAGGCATAGCCCAGATCGATGGTCATGCCGCGCTTTTTCTCTTCCGGCAGGCGGTCGGCGTTTATGCCGGTAATCGCCTGCAGCAACGTGGTTTTTCCGTGGTCGACGTGACCGGCGGTGGCAATAATCATTTCAACAACATCTCCAGAAATCGCTCTTCATCTTCAAGGCAGCGCAGATCCAGCCACATTCGGCCATCGTAAATCCGCCCGATAACCGGCGCGGGAAGGCCACGCCAGCGCGACGACAGGGCTTCAAGGTGGCTGCCGCGGCCGTCACGCGGGGTGAACGTGAGCGCTTCACTCGGCAGCCTGTCCACCGGCAGCGAACCGCTGCCAATCTGCGACTGGCAGGGTTCAATGCGAACGTCAAAATCGGGGTAGCACGGGGCAATGCGCGGCAGCAGTAATTCGGCCTGGGCGCGAATCGAAGCGGCATCGCGGGTTAACAGACGCAGCGTGGGCAGGCGGTCGGCCAGTTTCTCCGGATGGAGATAGAGCCGCAGCGTCGCGTCCAGCGCGGCAAGCGTCATTTTATCGGCTCGCAGGGCGCGCTTGAGCGGATGCTGCTGGAGCTGCGCAATCAGCTCGCGCTTGCCGACGATAATCCCGGCCTGCGGCCCGCCAAGCAGCTTGTCGCCGGAAAAGCTGACCAGGCTGACGCCTGCGGCAATCATCTCTTGCGGCATCGGCTCTTTGGGCAGCCCATAAAGGCTCAGATCCACCAGCGAGCCGCTGCCGAGATCGGCAATCACCGGAATATTCAGTTCGCGGCCAATCGCCGCCAGCTCCGCCTCTTCAACCGTTTTGGTGAAGCCTTCAATATGGTAATTGCTGGTGTGGACCTTCATCAGCAGGGCGGTATTTTCATTCACCGCCGCGCGATAATCTTTCGCATGGGTGCGGTTAGTGGTGCCCACTTCATATAGCGTGCAGCCCGCCTGGCGCATCACGTCCGGAATACGAAACGCCCCGCCAATCTCCACCAGCTCGCCGCGGGAAACCACCACCTCTTTGCCGCTGGCGGTGGCCGCCAGCATCAGCAGCACCGCGGCGGCGTTGTTATTCACAATGCAGGCATCTTCCGCACCGGTCAGCTGGCACAGCAGATCCGCCAGCGCCCGGTCACGATGCCCGCGTCCGGCGCCGTCCAGATCGTACTCCAGCGTCACGGGCGCCCGCATGGCCTGCACAACCGCCGCGATAGCCTCATCCGCCTGCTGCGCGCGTCCCAGGTTGGTATGCAGCACGGTACCGGTCAGGTTAATCACCGGGCGTAACGCGCTTTGCGCTTTCTCATCCAGCCGGTTTTCAACTTCCTGCTCCCACGCCGCGCACCAGTCGGGCAAGGCGTTTTCTGCCTGAATAGCGCATCGGGCTTCGTCCTGAAGCAGGCGTAACATCTCCACCGTCGCGGTATGGCCAAAACGCTCAACGGCAGCATGAATGCGGGGCTCGCGAAGGAGACGGTCGGTAGCGGGGATCTGGCTGTACAGCGAATGATGAGTAGTCATGAAAGCGCCTGGCGAGTAAATATCTTCCCCCCTCCCGACGGGAGAGGGAGTTAACATGTGGAGGGATTGTACCGCCTCCGACGCCGAAGTGTTATAACCCGCATCAAGCCTTTGGCGGTTCGGTACGGGCAAAGCTCTCGCGGCTAAAAAGCGTGTCTGCAAGCTTCACCAGCAGCGGACGGTCGACGCACCAGCCAGGGGAAACGCGGCGGAAGTTAAGATAGCCAATGGCGCAGGCGATAGCGATGGTTGCCAGGTTCAGGCTGTCGGTTTGAATCTTTCCTTCCCGGATAAGCTGTTCGCACCTGTCCAGGCTGCGGCTGATTTTTTCCCGCTGGCGTAACAGTTCCGTTTCCGACTGCTGGGCAGCGGGCCTTGCCTGTTCACGCACGGAGGTTAACGCCGCATCCATAATGCCATCGGCCAGGGCTTCAATTTGCTTCATCGCCAGCGCCGCCTTTGGGTCAGCCGGCAGCATTGCCGGGGCAACGCCCAACAGCTCGATATACTCCGCAATAATCGGGGAATCGAACCAGTATTCGCCCTCGTCCGTCACCAGCGCCGGGACTTTCCCCAGCGGGTTGTACTGCGCGACGCCGTTTTCAGCGTTGTAGGGCTGTTCATTCACGAATTCAAATTCAATCCCTTTCTCCAGCAGGAGAATCGAGATTTTTCGCACGAAGGGACTGGTGTAGCTACCGATGAGTTTCATTGCCTGATCCTTGATGCCGGAAAAAAGTCAGTATGGATCAAGCGATGAAAAAAGGGCAGGTATGCGTGTCGTATTCCTGCCCAGGAAGGATTAGTGATCGAGATAGAGGTAGTGCATCCAGCTGGTCATGCGCAGCAATACTTTACGCATCACCGAGACGTGGGCGAAATGGTCCGAGTAGACCGCCACCTGGGCATAGATACCGTCCGGCAGGGCATCGACTTCAGCGTCAGGGCTCAGCTCTATGATGGCCTGCACGCCATCCGTACCCGGTGTGACCGTCAGAGACTGCAGCGCGCCCTGCGCCTGATAGGTTCCTCCCGGCACCACAGGCAGAATTGCGGTGAGCTTACCGGAGAACACCTGGCCCGGCAGCGCGTTAAACACCACCTCCGCTTCATCGCCCGGCTTCAGACGCAGCAGCGAGTTCTGACGGAACTGGGCCACGATCTGACGCTTCTGTTCAGGAATAAAGACCATCACCGGACGCAGCGGCAGCGCGGCGGCATAAGTTCCGGGACGGATTAAGACCTGGGTGATGTAACCATCGCTTGGCGCACGCACCACGGTCTGATCCAGGTTGTATTTCGCTTCGGCAAGCTGCGCGCGTAAGGAGGCAATCTGCGACTGCTCGCCGTTCACCATGCTGTCCAGCTGGCTTTGAATCTGCGTCTGTTCGGCAACGGAGCCTTTCACCATCGCATCCTGTGCGAGATAATTTTGGCGCGCGTTGTCGATATCGCTTTCAGAAAACGGATTCACCTTCGCCTGGCTGCCTTTCAGGTAGCGCTGATAATCTTTAAACAGGCGATCGCGTTCAGCCGATACGCGGGTGGTATTGGCGACCGCTTCCGAAAGCTGCGCTTTCAGATTGTCGATATTATGCGTCGCGGTCACCAGGTCGGCCTGGAGTCTGTCGACGCGCGCCTGGTAGCGGCCCGGATCCAGCTTAAATAACACTTCGCCTTTTTTAATAAGCTGGTTATTTTTATCGGTGACTTCACTGACCACACCGGTCACCTGCGGCGTAATCGGAATAGAAATAACCGCCTTTTGCGCCGTAAAGGTATACGGGTGGTTATAGTTCATTAACAGAATAAGTCCGGCAACAATAAATACCCCGCCTAATGTCGCGGTGGCAAGCGTCCACTGGTTAACCGGAATTCGGAATATTTTAAAGATGGCCCAGGCAAATGCCACGTAGGTCAAAATAATCAACAGATCCATGATTAGCGCTCCAGCGTGTTTTTATCAGCAGCGGGCTGTACCGCGGCCAGCTTTTGTTCTAATTCGGCCACGCGTTTGGCCAGCGCATCCATGCCCGGAACCTCATCAGGCTTGGTGATGTGGTTTTGCATCCCCCAGCCGCGATCTTCACGGTACAGCGTGGCCCATATCCACAGGAACGGCCAGATGGCATGGAGCGTAAACAGGCTAATCCACCCTGCCGTGTGAATCGCATCGGCATGCGGATGGTTTCGCTTTTTGGCCATATTATAAGGAATGTCATGGATGGCGATGATTCCGTAAAAGAGAACCAGAAATACAAAAATCAATACGCCCAGCGCGAAATAGTTGAGAAACATATTCTCCTCACTTAAACAACGTCAACTCATTGAATTAATAAAACAGTACGCAACCTAATTAATTTATTTTAAAATACATAAGGTATACTGGTTATTTCAGAGCCGGGGAGTATCGGTTTTTATAATATCTCCGTGCAAGTTTATAAGCGTGTCAAAATATATCCTGAATAATAATATACTTAACCTTACAATATGAGCGTAATCCACCTTTTAACTTTTCGCCATACCACACATCAAAAGTGGTTTTTTAGCTTATCGTGTCGTGCAATATCCTCCTGGCGCTGAATCGCGAAGCAGAGTTTGCCGCCGATCACAGCCGGAGAAATCTGCATAAAAATATTTTGTGAAATCAGTCACAATCCAGAAACAAACCCACAAAATCAAATCGTGACGCTCATCACAGAAAAGGGTGGTTTTTGTCGTTTTTCTCACCATCGTATTTTTTTTAGTCATACATTTTGTGATTCAGATCACCTCATTAATGTCCACACCCCCTACATTTACGTGATACACGTCACATAAATTTTCGCCGTCTGGACAGTTGAACGATTCAGTGCCAGATTTCACAGCATCAGAACAGGGCCCGGCTACCTCTGCCGCCTCATTAACAATAAACCTCGGGCCGCAAGCCTAAGCGTAAACAGAAGAAGGGGTGTTTTATGTCATCCGATTTCAAGATCAAAGTTCAAAGCTTTGGTCGTTTCCTCAGCAACATGGTGATGCCAAATATCGGCGCGTTTATCGCGTGGGGTATCATCACTGCATTGTTCATTCCGACAGGGTGGTTGCCTAACGAAACGCTGGCGAAACTTGTTGGCCCAATGATTACCTATCTCCTGCCGCTGCTCATCGGTTTCACCGGTGGTCGACTGGTGGGCGGTGACCGTGGTGGCGTAGTGGGTGCCATCACGACCATGGGGGTTATCGTCGGTGCGGATATGCCGATGTTCCTCGGTGCAATGATTGCCGGTCCTCTGGGCGGCTGGGCGATTAAGAAATTCGACGTCTGGGTTGATGGTAAGATCAAATCCGGCTTCGAAATGCTGGTGAACAACTTCTCTGCGGGCATCATCGGGATGATCCTCGCGATTCTGGCGTTCCTCGGCATTGGCCCTGCGGTAGAAGTGCTGTCCAAAATTCTGGCGGCAGGCGTTAACTTTATGGTTGCGCACGATATGCTGCCGCTGGCGTCTATCTTCGTAGAACCGGCGAAAATCCTGTTCCTCAACAACGCCATCAACCACGGCATCTTCTCGCCGCTGGGTATTCAGCAGTCTCACGATCTCGGCAAGTCTATCTTCTTCCTGATTGAAGCCAACCCGGGTCCGGGTATGGGCGTACTGTTGGCGTACATGTTCTTTGGTCGCGGCAGCGCTAAGCAGTCTGCTGGTGGTGCGGCAATCATCCACTTCCTGGGCGGTATCCACGAAATTTACTTCCCGTACGTGCTGATGAACCCACGTCTGATCCTGGCCGTTATCCTTGGCGGTATGACCGGCGTGTTCACCCTGAGCGTGCTGGGCGGCGGTCTGGTGTCTCCGGCCTCTCCGGGTTCTATCCTGGCGGTGCTGGCGATGACGCCAAAAGGGGCGTACTTCGCCAACATCGCGGCTATCTGTGCAGCCATGGCCGTCTCCTTCGTGGTCTCTTCTATCCTGCTGAAAACCAGCAAAGTGAAAGAAGATGATGACATCGAAGCGGCGACCCGTCGTATGCACGACATGAAAGCCGAATCCAAAGGCGCAACCCCGCTGGCGGCTGGCGATGTGTCTAACGACCTGAGCCACGTTCGTAAAATCATCGTTGCCTGTGATGCCGGTATGGGTTCCAGCGCAATGGGTGCAGGCGTGCTGCGTAAGAAAGTGCAGGATGCGGGCCTGACCAACATCTCCGTCACCAACAGCGCCATTAACAGCCTGCCGCCGGACGTTGACCTGGTTATCACGCACCGCGACCTGACCGAACGCGCCATGCGCCAGGTGCCGCAGGCGCAGCATATCTCGCTGACCAACTTCCTCGACAGCGGCCTGTACACCAGCCTGACCGAACGTCTGGTTGCGGCGCAACGTCACGAAGACAATGAAGTGAAAGTGCGCTCAAGCCTGCAGGACAGCTTTGACGAGAGCAATGCCCACCTGTTCAAACTGGGTGCGGAAAACATCTTCCTTGGTCGTACCGCGGCAACTAAAGAAGAAGCGATTCGCTTTGCCGGCGAGCAGCTGGTGAAAGGCGGCTACGTTCAGCCTGAATACGTTGACGCGATGCTGGAACGCGAAAAACTGACGCCAACCTACCTGGGCGAATCCATCGCGGTGCCGCACGGTACGGTTGAAGCGAAAGATCGCGTTCTGAAAACCGGCGTCGTATTCTGTCAGTATCCGCAGGGCGTGCGCTTCGGCGAAGAAGAAGATGACATCGCCCGTCTGGTGATTGGTATCGCCGCTCGCAACAACGAGCACATTCAGGTGATTACCAGCCTGACCAACGCGCTGGACGATGAATCTGTCATTGCGCGTCTGGCGAGCACCACCAGCGTGGAAGAAGTCCTGGCACTTCTTAACAAATAAGTTCTCTTCCCTCTCCCCCATGGGGGAGAGGGCTAGGGTGAGGGGAAACGTTCCTCACCCCAGCCCTCTCGGGTAAAAACATTGATGAAGGTTAACACTATGAAAGCATTACATTTTGGCGCAGGTAATATCGGTCGTGGTTTTATCGGTAAACTGCTGGCAGACGCGGGCATTACGCTGACATTCGCCGATGTGAATCAGGTGGTCCTGGATGCCCTGAATGCGCGTCATAGCTATCAGGTCCATGTGGTCGGCGAAAACGAACAGGTTGAGACGGTATCCGGCGTCAATGCGGTCAGCAGCATCGGCGAAGACGTTATCGACCTCATCGCCAGCGTCGATCTGGTCACCACCGCCGTGGGCCCGGTTGTGCTTGAGCGCATCGCCCCTGCGGTCGCGAAAGGCCTGGCAAAACGTAAAGCGCAGGGTATCGACACCCCGCTGAATATCATCGCCTGTGAAAACATGGTGCGCGGCACCACGCAGCTGAAAGGCCACGTGCTTAACGCTGTAGCAGACGAAGACAAAGCCTGGGTTGAAGCGCACGTGGGTTTTGTGGATTCCGCCGTGGACCGCATCGTCCCACCTTCTGAATCCGCCACCAACGATCCGCTGGAAGTGACCGTGGAAACCTTCAGCGAGTGGATCGTTGATAAAACCCAGTTTAAAGGCGCCCTGCCGACCATTCCGGGAATGGAATTAACCGATAACCTGATGGCATTTGTCGAGCGCAAGCTCTTCACGCTGAACACCGGGCATGCTATAACCGCGTACCTCGGAAAATTGGCCGGTCATCAGACCATTCGTGACGCGATCCTCGATGAGAAGATCCGCGCGGTGGTAAAAGGGGCAATGGAAGAGAGCGGCGCGGTGCTGATCAAACGCTACGGTTTTGATGCTGAGAAACACGCAGCATACATCCAGAAAATCCTCGGTCGCTTTGAAAACCCGTATCTGAAAGATGACGTTGAGCGCGTGGGCCGTCAGCCTCTGCGCAAACTGAGCGCGGGCGACCGTCTGATTAAGCCGCTGCTGGGCACGCTGGAATACGGCCTGCCGCACGCCAACCTGGTGAAAGGGATTGCCGCCGCGATGCACTACCGCAGCGAGCAGGACCCACAGGCGCAGGAACTGGCTCAGCTGATTGATGACAAAGGCGGGCAGGCTGCGCTGGCGCAGATTTCCGGTCTGGACGCCAACAGCGACGTGGTTGTGGAGGCGGTTAACGCATACAACGCAACCAAATGATGCACAGTGCGGCGCAGGTTAACCTGCGCCCAAATAATAGATTGTCAGATATGCAGGCAATAATGGAACAAACCCAGGCCTTTGAAAATCGTGTGCTTGAGCGTCTGAATGCTGGCAAAACCGTACGAAGCTTCCTGATTGCCGCCGTCGAGCTGTTAACCGAGGCGGTGAATATCCTGGTGCTTCAGGTGTTTCGCAAAGACGACTACGCGGTAAAGTATGCTGTAGAACCGTTACTGGACGGAGACGGACCGCTGGGCGATCTATCCGTGCGTCTGAAGCTGATTTATGGTCTTGGCGTGCTCAACCGACAAGAGTATGAAGATGCGGAGCTGTTAATGGCGCTGCGCGAAGAACTCAATCATGACGGTAACGAGTATACCTTTACCGATGATGAGATCCTGGGGCCCTTCGGCGAGCTGCACTGCGTCACCGCGCTGCCCCCTGCGCCCCATTTTGATAACAGCGACCCTGAGCTCTACGCGATGCAAAAGCTGCGTTATCAACAGGTTGTCCGTTCCACGATGGTTCTCTCCCTGACTGAGCTGATTTCCCGAATCAGCTTAAAAAAAGCGTTTCAGAAGTAAGCCTGCTCACATTGGTGTATCCTTCCCTGTAAATTCCCCGTTTTCAGAGTTATTTGTCATGAAAGAAGTCGAAAAGAACGAAATTAAACGCCTGAGCGATCGCCTGGATCTGATCCGCCACCAGATGGCTGGCCTGTCACTGGTCGATTCCGCCGAGAAGTACGCCGAGCTGGAAAAAGAAGCCGCCACGCTGGAAACAGAAATCGAACGTCTGCGCGAAGTGAAGGGCCAGAAGCTGAGCAAAGAAGCGCAGAAGCTGATGAACATGCCGCACCGCCGCGCGATCACCAAAAAAGAACAGGCCGACATGGGCAAGCTGAAAAAAAGCGTCCGTGGTCTGGTGGTGGTACACCCGATGACTGAGCTTGGCCGCGAAATGGGCCTGAAAGAGATGACGGGTTTTTGTAAGACCGCGTTCTGATTTCATGCCGGGTGGCGCTGCGCTTACCCGGCCTACTCTTTTCCCCTTCGTGTGAATTGGTCCAACCAATAGCGCAACCAATCCTTCCCCGGTTCACAATTCCATTATTTCCGCTCACAAACTCATTGCCCACTCATAACATTTGGTTAACCATTCATTGTCATTAACCCTACAACACAACATTGGCAGGACCACTTTTACACAACCTGTGACGCAGAGTTGAGCGGAGACTCACCCGCAGCGCAGGCTGTCTGGTCCCCAGGAGACCTGCATGAGCCTCTGGCAACAAAACTACGACCCGGCCGGAAATATCTGGCTGTCGAGCCTGATCGCATCGCTTCCGATCCTGTTCTTCTTCTTTGCGCTGATTAAGCTCAAGCTGAAGGGCTACCTTGCCGCTACGTATACCGTTGCCATCGCCCTGCTGGTGGCGCTGTTCTTCTACAAAATGCCGGTCGATCGCGCGCTGGCCTCCGTCGTCTACGGTTTCTTCTACGGCCTGTGGCCGATTGCGTGGATCATCATCGCCGCGGTGTTTGTCTATAAAATCTCGGTGAAAACCGGGCAGTTCGACATAATCCGCTCGTCGATTCTTTCCATCACGCCGGACCAGCGCCTGCAGATGCTGATTGTCGGCTTCTCCTTCGGGGCGTTTCTGGAAGGTGCGGCAGGCTTTGGCGCACCGGTGGCGATCACCGCCGCGCTGCTGGTGGGTCTGGGCTTTAACCCGCTCTATGCCGCGGGCCTGTGCCTGATTGTGAACACCGCGCCGGTTGCGTTTGGCGCGATGGGTATTCCAATTCTGGTGGCCGGACAGGTCACCGGGCTGGACAGCTTCGAGATCGGCCAGATGGTTGGCCGCCAGCTGCCCTTCCTGACCATTATCGTCCTGTTCTGGATCATGGCGATTATGGACGGCTGGCGCGGCGTGAAGGAGACCTGGCCTGCGGTGATGGTGGCGGGCGGTTCGTTCGCGATTGCCCAGTACCTCAGCTCGAACTTCCTCGGCCCGGAACTGCCGGACATCATCTCTTCGCTGGTGTCGCTGGTCTGTCTGACGCTGTTCCTGAAACGCTGGCAGCCGGTGCGTATCTTCCGCTTCGCCGACATGGGCGCCTCGCAGGTCGATCAAAACCTGGCGCGTACGGGCTATACCGCGGGACAGGTGATCCGCGCCTGGTCGCCGTTCCTGTTCCTGACCGCAACGGTCACCCTGTGGAGCATTCCGCCGTTTAAAGCCCTGTTCGCGCCGGGCGGGGTGCTGTATGACATGGTGATTAATATTTCCGTGCCGTTCCTCGACAAGATGGTCGCCCGTATGCCGCCGGTGGTACACGCCGCCACGCCGTATGCCGCGGTCTATAAATTCGACTGGTTCTCCGCCACCGGTACCGCCATCCTGTTTGCCGCTATCCTTTCCGTGGTGTGGCTGCGCATGAAGCCTGCGGCCGCGGTGCAGACCTTTGCCGCGACCATTAAAGAGCTGATGCTGCCGATTTACTCCATCGGCATGGTGCTGGCGTTCGCGTTTATCTCGAACTACTCCGGCCTGTCATCGACGCTGGCGCTGGCGCTGGCCCATACCAGCCACGCCTTCACCTTCTTCTCGCCGTTCCTCGGCTGGCTGGGGGTGTTCCTGACCGGTTCCGATACCTCGTCTAACGCCCTGTTTGCCGCGCTGCAGGCCACGGCAGCCCAGCAGATTGGCGTGTCGGACGTCCTGCTGGTGGCCGCGAATACCACCGGCGGCGTGACCGGGAAAATGATCTCTCCACAATCCATCGCCATTGCCTGTGCGGCGGTGGGACTGGTCGGTAAAGAGTCGGATCTGTTCCGCTTTACCGTGAAACACAGCCTGATATTCACCTGCATGGTCGGGGTGATCACCACCCTGCAGGCCTATGTCTTAACCTGGATGATCCCATGATAGTGATGCCCAGACGCCTGTCCGACGAGATTGCCTCTCGCGTGCGGGCGCTGATTGAAGAACAACAGCTGGAAGCGGGCATGAAGCTGCCCGCCGAACGCCAGCTTGCCACCCAGCTTGGCGTGTCGCGCAATTCACTGCGCGAGGCGCTGGCGACGCTGGTCAGCGAAGGTGTGCTGGTGAGCCGTCGCGGCGGCGGCACCTTTGTGCGCTGGCAGCATGACGACTGGTCCGAGCAAAACATCGTGCAGCCGCTGAAGACGCTGATGGAGAACGACCCGGACTACAGCTTCGACATCCTTGAAGCGCGTCACGCCATCGAAACCAGTACCGCCTGGCACGCGGCCATGCGGGCAACCGACGCCGACAAAGAGAAACTCATCGCCTGCTTTGAGGCCACGCAAAGCAGCGACCCGGATATCGCCTCCCAGGCGGACGTCCGTTTTCACCTGGCGATTGCCGAGGCGTCGCACAACGTGGTGCTGCTTCAGACCATGCGCGGGTTCTTCGACCTGCTGCAATCCTCCGTGAAGCAGAGCCGCCAGCGCATGTATCTGGTTCCGCCGGTGTTTGCCCAGCTGACCGAACAACACGAGGCGGTGCTCAACGCCATTCTGGCCGGTGATGCCGAGGCCGCGCGCAAAGCGATGATGGCGCATCTCGGTTTCGTGCACACCACCATTAAACGATTCGATGAAGACCAGGCCCGACAGGCGCGTATTACCCGTCTGCCTGGCGACAGTGATATTTCCAGGGAGAACAAAGCATGATCATTTCAGCAGCCAGTGACTATCGCGCCGCGGCGCAGCGCATTTTGCCCCCGTTCCTGTTCCACTATATCGACGGCGGGGCGTATGCCGAATACACCCTGCGCCGCAACGTGGAAGATCTGTCGGAGGTGGCTCTGCGCCAGCGCGTGCTGAAGAATATGTCTGACCTGAGCCTTGAGACAAAGCTGTTCAACGAAACGCTCTCCATGCCCGTGGCGCTCGCGCCTGTAGGCTTATGCGGCATGTATGCCCGCCGCGGTGAAGTGCAGGCGGCAGCGGCAGCGGATGCCAAAGGCATTCCGTTTACCCTTTCCACCGTGTCCGTCTGCCCGATTGAAGAGGTCGCCCCGACCATCAAGCGCCCGATGTGGTTCCAGCTGTACGTCCTGCGCGATCGCGGCTTTATGCGTAACGCGCTCGAGCGCGCCAAAGCGGCGGGTTGCTCCACGCTGGTCTTTACCGTCGATATGCCGACGCCCGGCGCGCGCTATCGTGATGCCCACTCCGGCATGAGCGGCCCGAATGCTGCGCTCCGCCGCTACTGGCAGGCGGTTACTCACCCGCAGTGGGCTTGGGATGTCGGCCTGCACGGTCGTCCGCACGATCTGGGCAATATCTCGGCATACCTCGGTAAACCGACCGGACTGGAGGATTACATTGGCTGGCTGGCGAACAACTTCGATCCGTCGATCTCGTGGAAAGACCTGGAGTGGATCCGCGAGTTCTGGGACGGCCCGATGGTAATCAAAGGGATCCTCGATCCGGAAGATGCCCGCGATGCGGTGCGCTTTGGCGCAGACGGGATTGTGGTCTCTAACCACGGCGGACGCCAGCTTGACGGGGTGCTCTCCTCCGCACGCGCCCTGCCGGCCATCGCCGATGCGGTGAAAGGCGATATTGCGATCCTGGCCGACAGCGGCATCCGCAACGGGCTGGACGTGGTGCGTATGATTGCGCTGGGCGCCGACAGCGTGCTGCTGGGGCGCGCGTATCTGTATGCGCTGGCGACGGCGGGCCAGGCAGGGGTGGCGAATCTGCTCAACCTGATCGAAAAAGAGATGAAGGTGGCGATGACGCTGACAGGTGCAAGAACGATTAGCGAAATCAGTAAGGATTCTCTGGTGCAGGAGTTAAGCAAATTACCGGCGGCGCTGGCGCCACTTGCTCAGGGAAACGCGGCCTAAATTCTCCTCCGTTAATACACCTTTTTCTCGCGCCCGATTTTCCCCTCGGGCGCTTTTTTACGCCAAAAATAACATCCAGATAACATATTGGATAAGAAAATTTGACATCCACCTGCCGTCCGCAATTGTATAGACAAGCAAATACAAGAACACAAAAACAACATCAGATCGGAGGGGAGCGTATGGCGTATTCAGGTAAGGTGGATATTCAGCAGGTGATCGATGAGAGTCCCTTTTCAGGGTTTCACTGGCTGCTCATTGTGCTGGGCTTTCTGGTTCTGGCGATCGATGGTTTTGATACGGCGGCGATGGGCTACATTGCGCCCACGCTGTCGGCAGAATGGGGGATCCATAAACAGGATCTAGGGCCGGTGCTGAGCGCTGCGCTGCTGGGGCTGTCGCTGGGCGCGCTGATTGCCGGTCCGGTATCGGACCGGATGGGGCGCAAGCGCGTGCTGGTTTTTTCGTGCCTGTTCTTCGGCCTTGCGAGCCTGGGGACGGCCTGGGCGCAAAGTCTGAATACGCTCACGCTGTGGCGGTTTCTGACGGGCCTGGGCCTCGGTGCCGCAATGCCTAACGCCATCACGCTGATCTCCGAGTTTGCCCCCCAGCGCTGCCGCGCCATGGCGATTAATACTATGTACTGCGGCTTCCCTCTCGGTGCGGCGGGCGGCGGCGCGATCTCTTCCTGGCTTATCCCCCACCACGGCTGGCGAAGCGTGCTGCTGACCGGCGCGATTGCGCCGCTGATTTTAACGCTGCTGCTGGCGCTGTTTTTACCGGAGTCCGTGAAGTTTCTGGTGCAGCGCGGGAAAGACGTCATGCAGGTCAGCCGTATCGCCAGCCGGTTCGCCCGCAGCACGCTGGATAGCGTCACGGGCTTCTTCCTGGCGGAGGAGAAGCTCGCCTCTAAAAAAGGGAGCGTGTCGCAGCTCTTTTCCATGCCCTGGCTGCCCGGCACCCTGATGCTGTGGGTGACCTATTTTATGGGGCTGGTGATTTACTACGTCCTGCTTAGCTGGATGCCAACGCTGATGCAGGAGATGGGCTATGCGCTGGCGGAATCCGCCTGGCTCACCTCGCTGTTCACCTTCGGCGGCACCGCAGGCATTCTGCTCGCGGGCTGGATGATGGACCGCTGGGAAGCGCATAAAGTGGTCGCGTGTGGTTTCGTGCTGACAATGGGCCTCATTCTTTTGCTTGGCATTGAGCATAACCATATCGCCCTGTTTGGCGGGCTGATTTTCCTGATGGGGATCGCGATGAACGGCGCGCAATCGGGCATGCAAACCCTGGCCGCCACCTTTTACCCTACCGAGTGCCGCGCGACGGGCATCGCCTGGATGCAGGGGATCGGCCGCTTTGGCGGCGTGGCGGGAACCATGACCAGCGCCCAGCTTCTCGCTATGCAGTGGCAGGCAGACAGTATTTTAATGATCCTCAGCGTGCCCGCTCTGGTGGCCGCTGCGGCAACCGTCTACAAAATGCTGTACAGCCGCTCGCAGGAACCCGGCGTCGCGTAGTTCCTCTCTTTTCTGCTATTCTGCCCCCGCAATTAAGGGGGCAGCATGCTTAACATCGTTTTATTCGAACCAGAAATTCCGCCGAATACCGGCAATATTATCCGCCTGTGTGCCAACACCGGTTTTCGTCTGCATATCATTGAGCCGATGGGCTTTACGTGGGACGACAAACGCCTGCGTCGCGCAGGGCTGGATTATCATGAATTTACCGCCGTCGTTCGCCATCACGATTACGCTGCGTTTCTGGAAGCAGAGAAGCCGCAGCGCATGTTCGCCCTGACCACCAAAGGCACGCCAGCGCACAGCGCCGTGAGCTATCAGGCAGGTGACTATCTGATGTTTGGCCCGGAAACCCGCGGCCTGCCGGCCACGATCCTGGATGCCCTGCCCGCTGAGCAGAAAATCCGTATTCCGATGATGCCGGACAGCCGCAGCATGAACCTATCGAACGCGGTGTCGGTGGTGGTGTATGAAGCCTGGCGCCAGCTGGGATATCCGGGCGCCATTCTCAGAAGTTAAATGCCGTCGCCATACTCGAAGGTATGGTGAATGCCGTTGAAGTGCTGATCCATGTCCATGGACGGCTTGTCGCTGTCTGGTTTACCGACGATGCGCGCCGGTACGCCAGCGGCGGTGGTATGCGGCGGTACGGGCTGGAGCACCACGGAGCCTGCGCCAATCTTCGCGCCGCGCCCGACTTCGATATTGCCAAGGATTTTGGCACCCGCGCCAATCATCACCCCTTCACGGATTTTCGGATGGCGATCGCCGCTGGTTTTACCGGTACCGCCCAGGGTAACCGACTGCAGGATCGAGACGTCATCTTCAATGACCGCCGTTTCCCCGACGACAATCCCGGTGGCGTGGTCGAGCATGATCCCGCGGCCAATTTTCGCAGCCGGGTGAATATCGACCTGGAACGTCACGGAAACCTGGTTTTGCAGGAAGATCGCCAGCGCGCGGCGGCCTTCATTCCACAGCCAGTGGCCGATGCGGTAAGCCTGCAGGGCGTGGAAGCCTTTCAGGTACAGCAGCGGCGTAGAATATTTATCGACCGCCGGGTCACGCGTGCGCACGGCCTGAATATCGCAGGCGGCAGAGGCGATCATTTCCGGGTCTGCAGCGTAAGCCTCTTCCACCACTTCACGAATAGCGATAGCGGGCATGATCGAGGAAGCCAGCTTGTTGGCGAGCATATAGCTCAGCGCACTGCCGAGGTTTTCGTGCTTAAGTAGCGTTGCGTGGTAGAAACTGGCCAGCATAGGCTCGCAGTCGGCAAGCGCCCGGGCTTCGGCTTTAATATTGTTCCAGACGATATCCAGTTCTTCACACGGCATTGCTTACTCCAGACGATAGTTAATGACCAGCCAGTTCTGCGCTGGCTGGGTCATTCAGGTGACAACGGTTCCGACTAGTTACTGCTGCGCTCGTCCTTGCGCGCACGACCTAATAAGGTCAATGCTGCCTCGCGCGCATTTTTTCCGCAATACAATACCTGATAAATTTCCTCGGTTATTGGCATTTCGACACCGAAACGGTGCGCCAACTCGCGGACTTCCTTGGTATTGCGGTAGCCTTCAACCACCTGACCAATC
Organism: Enterobacter sp. HG048; assembly: GCF_024702055.1. Taxonomy (NCBI): domain Bacteria; kingdom Pseudomonadati; phylum Pseudomonadota; class Gammaproteobacteria; order Enterobacterales; family Enterobacteriaceae; genus Enterobacter; species Enterobacter sp. HG048. The sequence goes on along the minus strand of NZ_JANLIZ010000016.1, from coordinate 47,062 downwards.
TTCTCCTGCGCGCTTTTAACATCGCTGCCCTGTCCGAGCATCATGCCAAAGCGGCGGTTACGAGACTGGTTGTCGGTACAGGTCAGCACCAGGTCGCCCAGGCCAGCCATCCCCATAAAGGTGGCCGGATCGGCACCCAGCGCTTCGCCCAGGCGGGACATCTCGGTCAGCCCTCGGGTGATCAGCGCCGTACGCGCATTGGCACCAAAACCAATGCCGTCTGACATCCCTGCCCCAATCGCAATCACGTTCTTCACCGCACCGCCCAGCTGCACGCCGATAAAATCGGGGTTGCTGTAGACGCGGAAGCTCTTACCGCAGTGCAGCAGCTGTTGAAGATCGTCGGAGAAGGCCCGATCGGTGGAGGCCAGCGAAATCGCCGTCGGCAGGCCAGCGGCCAGCTCTTTGGCAAAGGTCGGGCCGGAGATGACCGCCAGCGGGATCGCATCACCCAGCGCTTCGCGGGCAACGTCCTGCAGCAGGCGTCCGGTTTCGGCTTCCAGTCCTTTTGTCGCCCAGACAATGCGCGCATCCGGGCGCATCAGCGGCTTAATCTGACGCAGCACGTCGCCAAATACATGGCTCGGAACCACAATCAGAATGTTGCGGCTGGCCGCCAGCGCGGTCGCAAGGTCGCTTTCAAGGTGCAGGGAGTCAGGGAACGGAACGTCCGGAAGAAACGCCACGTTACAACGGTCGCGTTGCAGCGTTGCGATATGTTTTGGGTCGTGGCCCCACAGGACCACATCGTGACCATTTCTTGCCAACGTGATGGCAAGAGCGGTGCCGTATGAGCCGGCACCGATCACAGTCATTGACGCATTAACAGTGCTCATCAGGCATCCTGATGTTGTTCAGCACCTTCGCCAGCTTGCTGCTGCAGATAGTTCATGAACAGCGCATCAAAGTTAACTGGCGCAAGGTTCAGTTGCGGGAATGTACCGCGAGAAACCAGGCTGGTGATGCATTCACGCGCATACGGGAACAGAATGTTCGGGCAGTACGCACCCAGGCAATGCGCCATCTGGTTGCCTTCGATACCGCCGATAGAGAAGATGCCGCCCTGCTGAACTTCACACAGGAATGCAGTTTCTTCGCCCAGGGACGCGGTAACGGTCACACGCAGCACGACTTCATACACGTCATCAGCCAGCTGGGTAGATGCGGTATCCAGATCAAGTTTAACCTCTGGCTGCCAGTCTTTCTGGAAAACATGTGGCGCATTTGGCGCTTCGAAAGAGACGTCCTTGGTGTAGATACGCTGGATCTGGAAAGTCATTTCGGTGTTGTTTTGTTCTGACATGGAAATACCCTTTTTAATTGTCCTAAAGTCTCTTAGCTCAGCAGCGGATCGAGTCCACCACGGGCGTCGAGCGCATACAAGTCATCACAGCCGCCAATGTGCTGCGCATCAATAAAAATCTGCGGAACCGTCGTGCGACCACTACGTTTGATCATCTCTTCGCGTTTAATCGCGTCACCGTCAATCGGCAGTTCCTGGAACGTGACGCCTTTGCTGTTCAGCAGCGCTTTCGCACGATGACAGAACGGGCACGTCGCTTTGGTATAGATCTCAATATTGGCCATGACTGAACTCCTTATTTACCGCGTACCAAAGGAAGATTTTCCCCGCTCCAGCCGGAAATACCTTCTTTCAGCACCGTTACGTTTTCGAAGCCTGCTTTATGAAGCGCGCTGGCAGATTCCTGTGCCTGCATGCCGGTCGCATCGACAACGATAATCGGCTGGGCTTTGTGTTTCTCAAGCTCACCGACGTTGTTCGCTTTGATTTCAGCTGGCAGCAGGTTGATTGCGCCCGCAATGTGACCTTTGCGGAAATCGTCACGCTGACGCAGATCGACCACGACGGCATCTTCTTTGTTGATCAGACGCGTCGCTTCACCACGGGTGATAACCTTAATTTTAGACGTCAGGCTCTTAAATGTGGTGAACAGCACAGCAGCCAGCAGGCCAATCCACGCGATGCTCAGAACCGGATGGCGGCTAACGAATTGCATAATTTCTTGCATGGAGGGTAACTACTCCCGACTAAGTGATAAAAAAAACCAGGACAGGAGTATACCTGTGCGTTCTGGCAAATACAGCCAGCGACCATAACCTAATCCATTTTCTGCGGCATGCCACCTAAAAAAATGCCTCAAAATGGTCTGGTGAACATCTTGCCCCTGCGCTTTCTTTGATCTTCTGCGGCTATTTGATCGATTCAGCTGTAGTAAAATTACGCAAATTTTGACTCTTGAGCATGAGGTTGTCGCAATGTCGGTTTCTAAAAAACCTATGGTACTGGTGATTCTGGATGGCTATGGCTACCGTGAAGATAGCCAGGATAACGCTATTTTCAACGCCAAAACCCCGGTCATGGATGCCCTGTGGGCGAAACGTCCGCATACGCTGATTGACGCGTCTGGCCTGGAAGTGGGCCTGCCGGACCGCCAGATGGGCAACTCCGAAGTCGGTCACGTAAACCTGGGCGCCGGGCGTATTGTGTATCAGGATCTGACGCGTCTGGACGTTGAAATCAAAGAACGCACCTTCTTCTCCAACCCAACGCTGTCTGGCGCGGTCGATAAAGCCGTTGCCGCTGGCAAGGCCGTACACATCATGGGCCTGCTCTCTGCGGGCGGCGTTCACAGCCACGAAGATCACATCATGGCGATGGTTGAACTGGCCGCCGAGCGCGGTGCGGAAAAAATCTATCTGCACGCCTTCCTGGACGGTCGCGATACGCCACCACGCAGCGCAAAAGGCTCTCTGCAGGCCTTCGAAGAGAAATTCGCCGCGCTGGGTAAAGGCCGCGTAGCGTCCATCATTGGCCGTTACTACGCTATGGACCGCGACAACCGCTGGGATCGCGTTGAACAGGCCTATGACCTGATGACCCAGGCAAAAGGTGAGTTCCAGTTCGCGACCGCCGTTGAAGCGCTGGAAGCGGCCTATGCACGTGATGAAAACGACGAATTCGTCAAAGCGTCCGTCATTCGCGCTGAAGGCCAGGCCGACGCCGCCATGGAAGATGGCGACGCGCTGATCTTCATGAACTTCCGCGCTGACCGCGCGCGTGAAATTACCCGTGCTTTCGTCAACAGCGACTTCGACGGTTTTGCCCGTAAGAAAGTGGTGAAACTCGATTTCATCCAGCTGACCGAATACGCCGCAGACATCAAAGCGCCTTGCGCTTACCCACCGGCATCGCTGGCAAATACCTTCGGCGAGTGGATGGCGAAGAACGACAAAACGCAGCTGCGTATTTCCGAAACTGAAAAATACGCGCACGTGACCTTCTTCTTTAACGGCGGCGTTGAAGAGCCGTTCAAAGGCGAAGACCGCATTCTGATAAACTCTCCGAAAGTCGCTACCTACGATCTGCAGCCAGAAATGAGCTCTGCAGAATTGACTGAAAAACTGGTTGCGGCCATCGAGAGCGGTAAGTACGACACCATCATCTGTAACTACCCGAACGGCGACATGGTTGGGCATACCGGGGTGATGGAAGCGGCAGTGAAGGCGGTTGAAGCGCTGGACCACTGCGTTGAGCAGGTTGCGAAAGCGGTTGAATCCGTCGGCGGCCAGTTGCTGATTACCGCTGACCACGGTAACGCTGAACAGATGCGCGACCCGGCGACCGGCCAAGCCCACACGGCCCATACTAACCTGCCTGTTCCGCTGATTTATGTGGGTGATAAATCACTGAAAGCAGTGGAAGGCGGCAAGCTTTCTGACATCGCGCCAACCATGCTGTCGCTGATGGGTATGCCGATCCCTGAAGAGATGACTGGTAAGCCGCTGTTCATCGTGGAATAATCGCTCCCCATGAGGGGAAAGGCGATTTTTTCAATCACATGGGTCGTGAAGCCGCTTAGGTTATCAGTCAGACCTCTGTTTTACGCCAGCGCACTCAGCGCTGGCGTATTGCTGTGCGCCGCATCCGCCCACGCGGATGACCGCGACCAGCTGAAATCCATTCAGGCCGATATCGCCGCCAAAGAGCGTGCGGTACGCCAGCAGCAGCAGCAGCGCTCTGCCCTCCTCGCCCAGCTTAAGCAGCAGGAAGAGGCGATCTCCGCCGCCGCGCGTAAACTCCGTGAAACGCAAAACACCCTCGCTCTGTTGAACAAGCAGATCGACGAGATGAACGCATCGATTGCCAAACTGGAGCGCCAGCGCGATGCGCAGGAGCGCAATCTTGCCGCACAGCTTGATGCCGCATTCCGCCAGGGTGAACATACCGGACTCCAGCTGATCCTCAGCGGCGAAGAGAGCCAGCGCGGCCAGCGCCTGCAGGCCTACTTTGGCTATCTCAACCAGGCGCGTCAGGAGACGATCGCGCAGCTGAAGCAGACGCGCGAAGAGGTCTCCACGCAAAAAGCCGAGCTGGAAGAGAAACAGAGCCAGCAGCAAACTCTGCTCTACGATCAGCAGGCCCAGCAGGCGAAGCTTGAGCAGGCTCGCAACGAGCGTAAGAAAACCCTTTCCGGCCTTGAATCCTCCATTCAGGAAGGTCAGAGCCAGCTCAGCGAAATGCGCGCCAACGAATCAAAACTGCGTAACAGCATCGCCCGTGCGGAAGCGGCGGCGAAAGCGCGCGCCGAAAAAGAGGCTCGCGAGGCGCAGGCCGTTCGCGACAAGCAGCAGGAAGCCTCCCGCAAAGGGACTACCTACAAGCCAAGCGAGAGCGAGCGTTCTCTTATGTCGCGTACCGGCGGTTTGGGCTCTCCTCGCGGTCAGGCTTTCTGGCCCGTTCGCGGTTCAATTCTGCATCGTTATGGCGAACAGCTGCAGGGTGAGCTACGTTGGAAAGGGATAGTTATCGGTGCGTCTGAAGGTAGCGAAGTAAAAGCCATTGCCGATGGCCGCGTGATTCTGGCCGACTGGCTGCAGGGTTACGGACTTGTGGTCGTGGTCGAACACGGTAAAGGTGATATGAGCCTTTACGGCTACAACCAGAGCGCGCTGGTCAGCGTCGGCACGCAGGTGCGCGCAGGCCAACCCATCGCCCTTGTGGGCAGCAGTGGCGGTCAGGGCCGCCCGTCACTCTATTTCGAAATTCGTCGCCAGGGTCAGGCGGTCAATCCACAGCCGTGGTTGGGAAGATAAGTTTTGCTTCAATTTCGTCGAATGGTTTTCTCCGTCGTCAGCGCGCTGGCGCTGGCTGCACCGGTATACGCAGGTAAACTCGCTATCGTGATTGATGACTTCGGTTATCGTCCGCACTATGAAAATCAGGTGCTGGCGATGCCGTCGGCCATCTCTGTCGCCGTTCTTCCAAATGCGCCCCACGCGCGCGAAATGGCGACCAAAGCCCACAGCAGCGGTCATCAGGTGCTGATCCACCTGCCGATGGCCCCGCTCAGCAAGCAGCCGCTGGAAAAAGATACCCTGCGCCCGGACATGAGCAGCGAGGAGATCGAGCGCATCATCCGCGACGCCTACAACAAAGTGCCGTATGCCGTAGGGCTGAACAACCATATGGGCAGCGCGATGACATCAAGCCTGTACGGGATGCTCAAAGTGATGCAGGCGCTGGAGCGTTACAATCTCTACTTCCTCGACAGCATGACCATCGGCAACAGCCAGGCGATGCGTGCCGCTCAGGGAACGGGCGTAAAGGTGATTAAGCGCAAGGTGTTCCTGGATGATACCCAGAACGAAGCCGATATCCGCATGCAGTTTAATCGCGCGGTACAGCTGGCCCGCCGCAATGGCTCAGCCATCGCCATCGGTCACCCACACCCGTCTACCGTTCGCGTCCTGCAGCAGATGCTGCCGACCTTGCCTGCCGATATCACGCTGGTGCGTCCGAGCGATCTGCTGAACGAGCCGCAGGTAGATACCTCTACACCAAATTCTGCGCAGCCCGTCCCGACAGCGCCGCGTAATCCGTTCCGCGGCGTGAAGCGCTGTGTACCTAAGCAACCGCCTGAACCGGTCTATGCGACCCGCTTCTTCTCCGTCATCGGAGACAGCATCAGTAACAGCACCCTGGTGAAATACGTCCAGCAGCAGTGGCAGGGATGGGGTAAGAAAGCCTGACGCTTATTTCGCAATCTGAGAGTCCGTATGCTCGTTAGCAACGGACTCTTTTTTTTCCTGATGCTGATACCAGGATTTGAAATACTTTAAAAAGCTATAGGCTGTGGCATACAGTCCCGTCGCCACCCCCACTTTGCCCTTACGCCAGGCGCCGCTAAACAGATACCATTTGAAAAAAGCCCCTAGGGCGCTGATTACGCCGCGCCCAATAGAGGGCCGTATTTTTTGATGTTGAACCAGGCGAGTTGTATAACAATTTAATTTGTTAAAAAGCTCATGCAGCGTGGGAAACGTATCATGTTTTACATAACCCGGAATACGTTCACAACGGAGAAAACCTTCGACCTGATCGTCTACCGGTCTGTTATTAAACCGGGACTGGTTACGGTTAAAAAGACGCACAGGATAATCGGGAGATGAAACAGGATAAATCGTCCGGACTTCTTCACCCAGAACAAACCAGTGGCGGCATATTCGCCATGCCATTCCGGGGTCAGGCTCATCGCCTGCTTTTAACGTTAAAACGGCATTAACCGTTTCCTGGTCAAGTATTTCGTCGCTGTCGATGCACAGGACCCAGTCATGGCTGGCTAAGGATATGGCATGGTTCATCTGCTCCCCATGCCAGACAAATTTTTTATAGACGGGTTGCAGTCCAAAGCTTTCACAAATATATCGTGTTTTGTCCGTACTGCCAGAATCGACCACGACAATTTCATCCGCTATTTTCAAAAGAGGCGGGATAACATCATGCAATAATCTTTCAGAATTAAACGTTAATAAGCAGACCGTTATTTTAAACATTTCCCACTCTCAATAGCAGCCTAAATTAATATTATTAATACTATATAAATGAGTAGAGACGATTAAAGTCCTGATTCACACTTTTAAAATAAGCACGCTTGAAATTTTGTCTAATCCTGAAACGCAATAAAATAGAAAAATCTATTTTATTTCAACAGATTCTTTATAATGCAGTCAGGTGAAGGGTAGCACACGGATTCAGACATGCCGCACAAAAGTAAAATTCTCCTCCTGGATACGGGTAAAGAATGGGGGGGAGGCACCAACAGTATGCTTGAGCTCCTGAAGCGAATCAATCGCGATAAATTCGATATTACCTGTTGTTTTTACAGTGATTATAGTCGTGCTGAAGGTGAGACGATTGGCCAGGTGCTCAACGGCATCGGCATCCCGCTCATCGTGATCCCTCAACGTCCGCAGCCGGTCTGGGCCAAATTGTTGAAGGAAGCGGGACGTAGCCTGCTGTTTTTCTCACGCAGCGCCCGCAAGGCATTGACGCGTCACGTGGATATCATGTGGCGCATCAGGCCTAATGTCAGCAAAATCGAGACCCTTTTCACGCAGGGCGGTTTCGATACGCTCTATATGAATAACCAGCCGGGCTCTAACGAGGAAGGCTATCTGGCGGCGGCGAACCTGCAGGCGCGGTTGATCCAGCACTGCCGCATTGAGCCTGTTTTGACCCCGCCGCTGGTAAAGCTGGTTAATGCCCATGCCACAAAAATCATCGCCGTCTCGCACGGCGTTGAACGCGTGTTGCTTCAGCATGGCGTCAGGCCCGAACTGTGTACGACGGTCAATAATGCCATCGACATCCACCAGCCTTTACCTGATCGACGCGCGATGCGCCAGCGCCTGAACATCGATGACGACACGTTTGTGTTCGGCAGTATTGGGTCGTTAATCCCTCGCAAAGCCAACCACCACACGCTGGAGGCGCTGGCACAGTTCAGCCAGAAGCATCCCGAGGCGAAATGGAAAATGGTGCTGGTCGGCGAAGGTGCCGAACGCCGCGCTTTAACAGAACAGGCCCGAGCGCTGGGAATTGAATCCCGCGTCATCTTCACCGGTTTTCAGAATACCCCATTTGATTACCTCGCTACGTTTGACGCCTTTATTCTGGCCTCAAAAAGCGAAGGGCTGCCGCGCGTGGTGCTGGAAGCGATGCTTCTCAATATCCCCGTTATTGGCTCTCAGGTGACCGGCACGGCGGAATTGATTGACCATGATTCGACAGGGCTGCTCTTCCCCTGGAGCGATGTTTCACAGCTTGCACAGCATCTGGACAATATCTGGGCAGACGCGGATCTGCGGGTTCGACTGGCGGCAGCTGCATACCAGAACGTCTGTCATACCTATGCTATCGAAAACTATGTCAGCGGTGTCGAAGCCGTGCTTGGCGCGCACTAACCAAACGAGATAATTATGTTTAAATTTCTTAATGCTCGCTATCGTCATATCACCGGGCGACACAACATTCCTTACAGCTCTCTGCCCGTGACGGGCGCGCTTGCTGCGGTGGATTCTATTGTGATTCCGTGTACCGGCGCAGATTTCGTCGAAGAAGCATTACTCTCTGCCACCTTCGCGGAACGTTATGCCACCGGGGTGAGCGAAATCGTCATCGTCAGCGATCAGCCTGAATCCGCCTTTGGGGTACTGCCGCCGAAAACCCGCGTAGTGACGCTAAATCTTCCGGTTCGTGAGGAAAGTTACCGCTATAAGCAGATCTACCTCAGCCGTCTGGTGAAGCTTAACGCCCCGCTGCAGGCGCGCGGTGAAGGCGTATTGATGATCGATTCCGATCTCAACTTGCTCAAGATGCCCGAGATCAACATGGCCGATATGCACATCTACTCCAGCTTCCGTCAGGGCAAAATGATTGCCAAGCTGGACGGTGCGCCAGCGGAGAAAGTGCCGGCGTATTACAAGGAGACGGTGCGCCCGTATCTGGTCGATCACGTTAACGGCGCGTTTCTTGCGGCAACCAAAACAACCTGGCGCCGTATCTGCCCGCTGTGGCTGACGCTGTTCCAGGATACCTGGGAGCTGATGGATGATACGCAGCCGCCGACCGATCAGCTGCCGCTCGCCGCGCTGCTGGACATGCTGGATTTAAAAACGGTTAACCTGGGTGACTGGATGAACTGGCCGGTCTCGAAAAAAATCGGCGGCCAGGAAGCCGTGGTACCGAAAGAGGTAATTGGCGCGCACGGCGGTTTCCCTCTCTCAGAATGGCAGAAGTATCTTGAATCGCCGGATAACAAACTGCTGTTTAAAGGTCAGGACTACACCCGCAAGGTGCGTTACCTGACGGACGAAGAGAAAAAGAGCCAATAAAAAAAGGGGCCTGAGGCCCCTTTTTTGATTACTTATCCCAGCTCAGGATCACTTTTCCTGACTGGCCGGAACGCATCGCGTCGAAGCCCTGCTGGAACTCGTCGATGGAGAAACGGTGAGTAATAATCGGGGACAGATCCAGACCGGACTGGATCAGCGCCGCCATCTTGTACCAGGTCTCGAACATCTCGCGGCCATAGATGCCCTTGATGAACAGCCCCTTGAAGATGACTTTGTTCCAGTCGATAGACATGTCTGACGGCGGAATACCCAGCATCGCGATACGGCCACCGTGGTTCATGGTGTCGAGCATGGTGCGGAACGCCGGTGGCGCGCCGGACATCTCCAGGCCCACGTCAAAACCTTCGGTCATGCCCAGCTCTTCCATCACTTCGGTCAGGCTCTCTTTCGAGACATCCACCGCGCGGGTCACGCCCATTTTGCGCGCCAGCGACAGACGATATTCGTTCACGTCGGTGATCACAACGTTGCGCGCGCCCACGTGCTTCGCCACGGCTGCCGCCATAATGCCGATTGGGCCCGCGCCGGAGACCAGCACGTCTTCACCGACCAGGTCGAAGGAGAGCGCCGTGTGCACCGCGTTACCGAACGGGTCGAAGATGGAGGCCAGATCGTCAGAGATATTGTCCGGGATTTTGAACGCGTTAAACGCCGGGATCACCAGGTATTCCGCGAAGCAGCCCGGACGGTTTACGCCCACGCCAATGGTATTACGGCACAGGTGCGTACGCCCGCCGCGGCAGTTACGGCAGTGGCCGCAGGTAATATGGCCTTCACCGGAGACGCGGTCGCCAATCTGGAAGCCTTTCACTTCCTGGCCGATACCCACCACTTCACCGACATATTCGTGACCGACAACCATCGGTACCGGAATGGTTTTCTGCGACCACTGGTCCCAGTTGTAGATGTGAACGTCAGTACCGCAGATGGCGGTTTTACGAATTTTGATCAGCAGATCGTTATGACCGACTTCCGGCTCCGGCACGTCGGTCATCCAAATCCCTTCTTCCGCTTTCAGTTTGGATAACGCTTTCATCACACGTCCTCAGGCAATGACGCCCAGCTGTTTACCGATGCGGGTAAAGGCTTCCACCGCACGTTCAATTTGTTCAGGCGAATGCGCCGCAGACATCTGGGTGCGGATACGCGCCTGACCTTTTGGCACCACCGGGAAGAAGAACCCGGTGACGTAAATCCCTTCTTTCTGCAGCTCGCGGGCAAACTGCTGCGCGACGACCGCATCGCCCAGCATAACCGGAATGATCGCGTGGTCAGCACCGGCCAGGGTGAAACCTTCGGCGCTCATTTTTTCACGGAACAGGCGGGCGTTGGACCACAGGCGGTCGCGCAGCTCAGCGCCGGACTCCACCATCTCCAGTACCTTGATGGAGGCGGCAACAATGGCCGGCGCCAGGGAGTTGGAGAACAGATACGGGCGGGAGCGCTGACGCAGCCACTCGACCACCTCTTTACGCGCGGCGGTATAGCCGCCGGACGCGCCGCCGAGCGCTTTGCCCAGCGTACCGGTGATGATGTCCACGCGGCCCATCACGTCACAGTATTCATGGGAACCGCGGCCGTTTTCGCCGACAAAACCGACCGCGTGAGAGTCATCGACCATCACCAGCGCGTCGTATTTATCCGCCAGGTCGCACACGCCCTTCAGGTTGGCGATCACGCCGTCCATGGAGAACACGCCGTCGGTGGCGATCAGCACGTGGCGAGCGCCAGCTTCACGCGCCTCTTTCAGGCGCGCTTCCAGCTCGACCATGTCGTTGTTGGCGTAGCGGAAACGCTTCGCTTTACACAGGCGTACGCCGTCGATGATGGAGGCGTGGTTCAGGGCGTCGGAGATAATCGCATCTTCTGCGCCAAGCAGGGTCTCAAACAGACCGCCGTTGGCGTCAAAGCAGGAGGAATACAGAATCGCGTCTTCCATTCCGAGGAAGCTCGCCAGCTTTTGCTCAAGCTGCTTGTGGCTGTCCTGCGTACCGCAGATAAAGCGTACGGAGGCCATGCCGAAACCGTGGGTGTCCATGCCGTTTTTTGCAGCGGCAATCAGCTCAGGGTGATTCGCAAGACCTAAGTAGTTGTTCGCACAAAAGTTGATCACATGGCTGCCGTCGGCAACGGTGATGTCCGCCTGCTGGGCAGACGTGATAATACGCTCTTCCTTGAACAACCCTTCCGCACGTGCGGTGTCGAGGTCGCTGTTTAACTGTTTGTAAAAATCACCACGCATTGCAATTCTCCAGACTCGGCAAATTTCGGGACATATTACCCAAACCTATAGTTCATGACGAGATGACACGTCATCTCTTGTCGTTTTTGCAGCATAAATCACGCGTACCCCTGCGCTGTGAAGGTGAATGGCTGAAGGGCAGCCATACTAATGATATGATAGAGACATTAGCGTCCGGGATTGTCCCCGGGCTCCACACTTCAAAGGTTACAGTTATGATCATCGTTACCGGCGGCGCGGGCTTTATCGGCAGCAATATTGTTAAGGCTCTCAATGACAAAGGCATCACCGACATCCTGGTGGTTGACAACCTGAAAGACGGCACCAAGTTCGTCAACCTGGTGGATCTGAACATCGCTGACTACATGGATAAAGAAGACTTCCTTATCCAGATTATGGCAGGCGAAGAGTTCGGCGAGATCGAAGCTATCTTCCACGAAGGTGCGTGTTCTTCCACCACCGAGTGGGACGGTAAGTACATGATGGACAACAACTATCAGTACTCCAAAGAGATCCTGCACTACTGCCTGGAGCGTGAAATTCCGTTCCTGTACGCCTCTTCCGCGGCAACCTACGGCGGCCGCACCTCTGACTTCATCGAGTCCCGCGAGTATGAGCAGCCGCTGAACGTCTACGGTTACTCCAAATTCCTGTTCGACGAGTACGTGCGTCAGGTGCTGCCAGAAGCGAACTCACAGATCGTCGGCTTCCGTTATTTCAACGTCTACGGACCGCGCGAAGGCCACAAAGGCAGCATGGCGAGCGTGGCGTTCCACCTGAACACCCAGCTGAATAACGGCGAAAGCCCGAAACTGTTCGAAGGCAGCGACGGCTTTAAGCGCGACTTCGTTTACGTGGGCGACGTTGCCGCAGTGAACCTGTGGTTCTGGGAAAACGGCGTATCCGGCATCTTCAACCTGGGTACCGGCCGCGCGGAGTCCTTCCAGGCGGTGGCTGACGCAACGCTGGCGTATCACAAAAAAGGCAGCATTGAGTACATCCCGTTCCCTGATAAGCTGAAAGGCCGTTACCAGGCGTTCACCCAGGCTGACCTCACCAACCTGCGCGCCGCAGGCTACGACAAGCCGTTCAAGACCGTTGCCGAAGGCGTAACGGAATATATGGCCTGGCTGAACCGCGACGCATAAGTATGAAGATTCTGGTGATCGGCCCGTCATGGGTGGGCGACATGATGATGTCGCAAAGTCTCTATCGCACGCTCAAGGCGCGCTATCCCCAGGCGATAATCGACGTGATGGCACCCGCGTGGTGCCGTCCGCTGTTGTCGCGTATGCCGGAAGTGAATGAAGCCATCCCGATGCCGCTTGGCCACGGGGCGCTGGAAATCGGCGAACGCCGCAAGCTCGGTCATAGCCTGCGCGAGAAGCGCTACGATCGGGCGTATGTCCTGCCAAACTCCTTTAAATCCGCCCTGGTGCCTTTTTTTGCGGGCATTCCACATCGCACCGGCTGGCGCGGCGAAATGCGCTACGGCCTGCTGAACGACGCGCGGGTGTTGGATAAAGAGGCCTGGCCGCTGATGGTGGAGCGCTATGTGGCGCTGGCCTACGACAAAGGCGTGATGCGCAGTGCGAAAGACCTGCCGCAGCCGCTGCTCTGGCCGCAGCTTCAGGTTAACGACGGCGAAAAATCCCAGACCTGTAACGCGTTTGGTCTATCGTCTGAACGCCCGATGATTGGCTTCTGCCCCGGCGCCGAGTTCGGCCCGGCAAAACGCTGGCCGCACTATCACTATGCGGAGCTGGCGAAACAGCTGATTGACGAAGGCCACCAGATTGTCCTGTTCGGTTCGGCAAAGGACCACGAGGCAGGCAACGAAATTCTCGCGACGCTCAGTAATGAACAGCAGGCCTGGTGCCGCAACCTGGCGGGAGAAACGCAGCTTGAACAGGCGGTTATTCTGATTGCCGCCTGTAAGGCCGTGGTCAGCAACGATTCGGGCCTGATGCACGTCGCCGCAGCGCTCAACCGCCCGCTGGTGGCGCTGTATGGCCCAAGTAGCCCGGACTTCACGCCCCCGCTTTCTCATAAAGCGCGCGTCATTCGCCTGATCACCGGCTACCACAAAGTGCGCAAGGGCGATGCCGCAGAAGGCTACCATCAGAGCCTGATCGACATTACGCCAGAGCGCGTTCTCGAAGAGCTTAACGAACTGCTGTTGAGCGAAGAAGGATAACGAATGCGGGTATTGATCGTTAAAACCTCTTCGATGGGCGATGTTCTGCATACGCTCCCGTCACTGACGGACGCCATGCGGGCCATTCCCGACATTCGTTTTGACTGGGTAGTGGAAGAAGGCTTCGCGCAGATCCCCACCTGGCATGAAGCGGTTGACCGCGTGATCCCAGTGGCGATTCGCCGCTGGCGCAAAGCGTGGTTCTCCGCGCCGATTAAAGCCGAACGCAAAGCCTTCCGTGAGGCGGTGCAGGCACAGCATTACGACGCCATCATCGACGCCCAGGGGCTGGTGAAAAGCGCCGCGCTGGTGACGCGTCTGGCACACGGCGTAAAGCACGGCATGGACTGGCACTCCGCCCGCGAACCGCTGGCGAGTCTGTTCTATAACCGTCGCCACCACATCGCAAAGCAACAGCATGCCGTAGAACGTACCCGCGAGCTGTTTGCAAAAAGCCTGGGCTATGCGAAACCGGAAATCCAGGGCGACTACGCGATTGCGCAGCACTTTTTGCGCAATACAGATCCCTGTGTTCAGCCTTATCTTGTCTTCCTGCATGCCACAACGCGCGACGATAAACACTGGCCGGAAACGCACTGGCGAAGCCTGATTGAACTAATGCAACCTACCGGCATCCATATTAAACTGCCCTGGGGCGCTGAACATGAGCGGCAGCGTGCAGAGCGTCTGGCAGCAGGCTTTTCGCACGTCGAGGTATTGCCGAAACTCACGCTGGCACAGGTTGCAGCACAGCTGGCGGGAGCGAATGCTGTTGTTTCCGTTGATACCGGCTTAAGCCATTTAACCGCGGCGCTGGATCGTCCGAATATTACGATTTTTGGTCCGACCGATCCTGGATTGATCGGGGGTTACGGTAAAAACCAGCATCAGATGGTCAGCCCGACCCAGCAAACGAAGGATATCAGCGTAGATGCTATTTTTTCATTTTTACAGGGCAGCCGTTGGCTTTCCAACAGGGATATCTAACGCATGAGTTACGTATTTCTGCTGATTTTACTTTTTCCGGTGAAGCTTATCCGGAAGCTGTTCCGCAAAGAGACAGGTAAAAACCTGGTCATTCAGACAGCAAAAATCGGCGATTTTGTTAATGCAACGCCCCTTCTGGCATACCTGCAAAAAAGCGACGTGCTCATCAGCCGTAGCGTGGGTGCGCTGGCGAAGCATGATGAGACGATCGATAAGATTTTTTTTATCGAGCAGCATAAGCGTAACCTGTGGCGAAAGCTGGTCTTTGCCTGCCGGATCATGAACCGCTATGACAATGTCTATCTCCTGCAACCCAACAGCGTGAACCTCTTTTTCGCCTCCGTATGTAACGCTAAAAACAAACAGTTTTTAAGCACTTACACGCGCAGATGGTATCACGGTATTTTCTTTGCAACGGCAGACGGCACTGTTGAACACGGTAGAAAGACGCTGTCGGTCACGAACTATCTCAAACTGGCCGATCGCACCTTAACCTGGCAAGACTCGCCAAAGCACGCCACAAAGCCGCTTTTCAAACCGGCAACCTATCCGGCAATCCTCGATAAACCCGGCGTGATCCGCATTGGCATCAGCGTAGCCGCCGGGAATAAAGCGAAAACCGTTCCGCCGGTCATCTGGAAACAAATTGCCGATCGTCTCGCCGACCTGCCCTGCGAATTTTATGTGTTTGGCGCGCCGAATGAACAATCGTGGATGGATGACATCACCCGCGCTTACGGCGAACTGCCCAACTTTATTAATCTGATTGGCAAAATCTCACTCGAAGAGCTGCCGTGGGCCATTTCTAAAATGGATTGCTATATCGCGTCTGACTCGGGGAATGTCTACATTGCCGATGCGGTAGGCGTGCCGGTAATCTTACTGTTCGGGCCTTGTTGCCACTATGAACAGCGTCCTCTCGGTAACGTTCTGTTGATTGGTAATGATGAAAACATTAACTCCTACGTTTTTGAAACACGTTATTATTTCAGCCAGCCGAAAGAAAAACTTTTTGCTATAGACGACGTTGATATGGATAACATAGTGAGTTTATTGACGACCGTAAATAAAAAAGCATTACC
Source organism: Enterobacter sp. HG048 (assembly GCF_024702055.1). Classification (NCBI taxonomy): domain Bacteria; kingdom Pseudomonadati; phylum Pseudomonadota; class Gammaproteobacteria; order Enterobacterales; family Enterobacteriaceae; genus Enterobacter; species Enterobacter sp. HG048. The sequence goes on along the minus strand of NZ_JANLIZ010000016.1, from coordinate 31,338 downwards.
AGAGGCGTAAAATGAGCTCTCTAACTAAACAACTCTACCGATACACGCATAAGCGCAATATGCGCCATAACGAAAATCTGTGGCCCTTCATTAAATTATCTCGCAATGAAACAGGGGAGATTTCTGATTTAAACTATAAAGGCCAGAGCATTAACCTCACCACGCTTACCTCGATTCAGGATAGGTTTGAGGGTGAGATCCTGATAGCCGCAACTGGCCCTTCAATCAAAAATATTAATTTTGAAAACCTGTCATCCACCGTAGTTACCGCTGGTGTGAACGGAGCATGGCATCTCAATGACCAGCTACATTTTAGTCTCTATTTTGTGGTCGACATGACGTTCATCGACCGTCAGACTGCAATTTTAAAGCAGGTCATTGGCTGTAAAAATGTCATTTTGTTTACAACCGTAATGGGGATCGTTAAGCTTATAAACCGTTTTTCATATGAAAATATCCGATGCGAAATATGCATTATTGAAGATATTTGCTATGAGACTTATAAACCCTCGATTAAACGGGACAATTTGCACCAAGCATTAGGGGATACGCCAGGGATCGTCTTTTCCGATAGCCATCCCAATATTGCTTTTAGTCGTGATGTGAGGCGCGGTGTGGTAGATGCCGGTACCGTAATGTATTGGGCACTACAGGTAATTTATTTTCTGAGATTTAATAAGATTTATATCGCTGGTCTTGATATGAATAATTTCAATCAACCGCGATTTTATGAAAACGGTAATAACATGTTGCCTTCATTCCTTGGAGACAAAGTACAGAATACTGTGATCCCCGCATTCACACTAGCAAGCAATATTATGCAAAAAGACAACATCATTGTTGTTAATCTATCACCTCAAAGCGCTATCCCTGATTTTGTATTCCCCAGAAAGGATTTTACAGATGTTTTCAATTAATCACCAACGCATTCCGTTCTATCCTTTTACGCTTTTTGTATTTTTAAGCATAATTTTTTGCGGAGTTTCTCGCGTAAACACCTTATTCCATATTGCACTCGGGCTATTTATCATTGCCACAATTGCTAGCAATGAATTCAGAGTACGTTTTATCAATGACCGTACCTTTCTACCCGCTCTGGGCATAACGGGTGCCTTTTTAATATATTTTTCACTTTCGAATCTTTGGGCTGAATCGTCTCAGGTAAGCTCTGCCTTAACACATTCATTCTATTTATTTATTTTCATATGTCTTTACCGTCAGTGTGAATTGCAGGGAAAGAAAAAATTTGTCATTGGCGCAGCTTATGCAGGTATTGTCGCACTCGCCATTCTCACCCTGATTTATGTTGATAAAGCGAACATTTTTTATAACAGACTTTCGAATGCTTTCCCTTATGCGCCTGATAACGTCATTGACCTCGGCGGATATATGGCACTAGGGGTTTTATTAAGCGCTATATTGGTGCGGGAAACGCGTAACGTCTGGTTTTATCTTCCAGTCCCGTTGCTGCTGGCCTGCTTAATATTGACTCAAAGTCGCGGACCGTTCCTTTCCCTGGTGGGAGCCTCAACAGTAGCGTTTCTTTGTAAACCCAAGTGGAATTTTAAGTTACTGATAAGTTCGGTTATTATATTGTTATTGATCGGTCTCGCTTTCTATTTTAGCGGCTCAATCGATATATTTATCAATCGAGCAGAAGAGTCTTCTCGTGCAAGCACCGTGCGCTTTGGTATCTGGCAACACGCCGTTGAAGTTGCAAAACAGAAAGCGATTTTCGGATGGGGTTTCAACAAAGAGCTTCAGTTCATTAATGGCTATGGCCAGGCCATTTCCACAACGCACAGCCTCTATTTAGCTACCTTCCTTAAGGGTGGGATCGTGGGGCTTCTGCTACTCGTCGGTATGATTTTATATGCCGCCAGACAGTCTCTTCGTCACCTCGCGGCCGATCATAAGGCGGAAATCGCTGTCATTGTCTTCGCACTGATGTTCTATATCACTCAGGGTATGTTTATTATCAGTAACCCACGGGAATATTGGGTTCTGTTCTGGCTGCCATTCGCCATTATTTTCAGCACTCCCGTTAAAATGGTTCTGCAAAAATAAACCTTACAGCGCCGGTTACCCGGCGCTATTTTTTTGGGAATAAAACTCCGCCAGCGTCATCCCTACAGTCTTGTCGGATAACCAGCTAAAGAGCGTTTCTAAATCCTGATACAACCCTTCAATCGCCGCCTCATCTTTAAACGTCGGGCTTCCGCCAGGCATAAATTCCGACGAATGAAGCATAAACTCCACGTACTCACTTCCCTGCGACAGGCATTGCTGTGCGACCTGAATCATTTGCGCCGCATTCCCACCGGACGGTCTTAGCCAGTTCACAGAGGGAGAGCGGTATTTACCCCGAAGCCTGTCGTAACCCTGTTTGATAGTGTTCAACCACGCCGGGTGTTTATACTGAATGCTCATCGGCACTTCGAGTAATGGGCTATTGCCCGCCCGGGAAATATTATCTAAATCCATGAAATAGGCGTGGTCGGGGAAATGCTGATAATCCGTTCCGCCATTCCCCTGCGGGGCGCCTTTCGCATTGCGCCAGTTCACGCGTGGCGTCACGGAGCAATCAACCTGGTAGCCCAGTTCAACGAGCAATTTTGCGTAGCGACTGTCAAATGCCCAACGTCCGGCACGGTGGCTTAACATTTTGGTCTGGAAGGTCTCTTCCAGCAGGCGGGTCATGAACAGCACTTTTTCTCGCATCACCTCATCCGAAAATTCAACCAGATAAGGCTGCCATCGCCAGTCATCGCCCGTGAGATCGTGTTCCGGCGGGCTATTCCATGCGTGAAGGTGCATTCCCACCTCCCCCTGACCGCGGGCGATCGCGTCCCTGGCGAATTCGATGAAAACGGGCTCGATCGCCATCTCGTAATTGGTCAGCCACACGGGCTTAAAGCCGAAACGCTCACAAAGCGCCTGGAAACGCGCCAGATAACGCGCATTTTCCGTTTTAATGACGCGGTGATTTTGCCAGAGATTATCGCCCTCAGTATCAATTGTGATGATAAACGCTGGTTTGTTCATAATGAGTCCGCAAGACAGGAAAGTTAGCGCTATGTTACGCACTCTCCAAAGCATGAGTAAACCCTTCCGGGGAAATTACTGAGATTATGGAGAAAGAGTGCAAGTCGCTATCAGGTCTATTAGAATTGCCATTAGTACAACGCCGATAAGATGATGATGAATAACTTACCTGACACACCTGATTTGCGCATTTTACTGATCAAACTCCGCCATCATGGCGACATGTTGCTGACCACTCCCGTCATTGATTCGTTACGTCAAAAATGGCCGCAGGCGCAGATTGATGTCCTGCTGTATGAAGAAACGCGCGATATGCTCGCCGCGCATCCAGCGATCGGTACAATTTATGGAATCGATCGCAAATGGAAACAGCTGGGCACGCTGAAGCATCTTCAAAAAGAGTGGCAGTTGCTGTGTGCGTTAAGAAATCAGCATTATCATCTGGTCATTAACCTTGCCGATCAATGGCGTAGCGCGATCGTCACCCGCTTCACCGGTGCCCCCGTTCGCCTCGGATTCGCGTTTAACAAACGCAACAGCGCCTTCTGGCGTTTTTGTCACACCGATCTGGTCTCTGTCGACGGCCACAAATCCCTGCATACGGTCGAACAGAATCTCTCCATTCTGGCACCATTACCGGTCGCGCCGCGGCCTGCCGTCACCATGGCCTATACCGCCGAAGACTGGGATCATGCCCGTCAAAGACTGACGCAGACGGGTGTGGGCGACAGCTACATTGTGATCCAGCCGACGTCCCGCTGGTTCTTTAAATGCTGGAGCGAAGACAAAATGGCGCAAACCATTACTGCATTGCAGCAGGATGGTCATACGGTTGTGCTCACCGCGGGGCCGGATAAAAAAGAGCTGGCGATGATCGATCGCATTCTCGCCGCCTCGCCAAAGACGGGAGTCGTCTCGCTGGCGGGCCAGCTGACGTTGCGCCAGCTGGCCTCACTTATCGATCATGCGCGTCTTTTTATTGGCGTTGACTCCGTTCCAATGCATATGGCCGCCGCGCTGCAGACGCCCTGCGTGGCGCTGTTTGGTCCTTCTAAACTCACGTTTTGGTCTCCATGGCAAGTCAACGGTGAAGTCATCTGGGCCGGCAATTACGGCCCGCTACCCGATCCGGATGCCATTGATACCAAAACGAAAGAACGCTATCTCGACGCCATTCCCGTTGATGCTGTCGTCTCCGCCGCAAGGAGATATCTGTCATGAAACACCATCGTCTGGCCATTGTTCGCCAAAAATATCGCCCTGATGGCGGAGCGGAACGCTTCGTTTCGCGCGCTCTCACCGCGCTGAGCAATCAGAACCTTGAGCTCAACGTCATCACGCGTGAGTGGCAGGGAGAGAAGCAAGACGACTGGCATATCCACATTTGCAACCCTCAAAAATGGGGTCGCATCAGTCGGGAACGCGGATTTGCACAGGCCGCACGCGCGCTGTGGCAGCAACAGCAGTTTGATATTGTTCAAAGCCATGAGCGCATCCCGGGTTGTGATATCTATCGCGCGGGTGATGGGGTGCATCGTCGCTGGCTGCTGCAGCGCGCGCGCATTTTACCTGCCTGGCGTGCGCAAATGCTGATGTATGACCGCTATCACCGCTACGTGATGCGTGCGGAACGGGAAATGTATCAGGCGCCTGAGTTAAAAGCCGTAATCTGTAATGCGGAAATGATCAAACGCGAAATCGTTGAAGACTTTGATATTGACGCAAATAAAATTCATGTGATTTATAATTCTATTGATTCCAGCCGCTTCGTTCCGGCCCAGGAGGCACAGCGTGCGATGCTGCGCCAACAATTTGGTTTGCCAGCCGATGCCGTTGTGTTCTGTTTCGTAGGCTCAGGGTTTGAACGAAAAGGATTAGCCAGCGCCATACGCGCTATCGCTGGAACATCAGCCTGCCTGATTGTGGTTGGGCAAGATAAAGCAGAACGTCGTTATCGCGACCTCGCCCGTTCGTTAGGCTGCGAGGGGCAAATCCGTTTCCTGGGGGTACAAAAAGAAACTCTGCCTTTTTATCAGCTATCCGATGGTTTACTGTTGCCAACGCTGTATGATCCCTTTCCTAACGTCATTCTTGAAGCGATGGCCTGCGGCTTGCCCGTCATTACTTCAGAGAGTTGCGGTGGTGCAGAGTTTATTCAACAAGGCCAGAACGGATTTTATTGTGACGCACTTGATATCAGTACATTGAAGGAAGCGGTAGCCGCCATTCCTTCACTGGAAAAAAATAACAATATGGGACGAGCGGCACGTGAACGTGTAAAAGACGCCACTCCCGAAAAACTATCAAGTCAGCTTATTACGCTTTATCAAAAATTACTGGATTAAAAATGCGCATCCTAATGATTATTGATGGTTTACCCGGTGGAGGAGCCGAAAAAACGGTTCTTACACTCTCCCGTGGATTAATAGAAATGGGGCATCAGGTCTCTCTATTCTCTCTGCGGAAAGTGTGCGACTACGCCATCCCGGAAGGCATCGATTATCAGGTTGTTCAGGACACATGTAAAAAACCGTGGCGAAAGCTGACGGAAATCCCACGCCGCGCCCAACTTCTGGATCAGGCGATTGAGCGAGCTGAGCGCAGCGGCAAATTTGATGTGGTGTTCTCTCACCTGCACAAAACAGACCGCATTGTGGCGCACTGCCGCGCGCTGGAACGTGACAAAGTCTGGTTCTGCGTGCACGGCATGTTCTCGTTTTCCTATCTTCGCCATCGCAGCGGACTTTCGCGCTGGTTTAAACATCTTAAAATCCGTCATACCTACGAAAACCGCAACGTTGTCGCCGTCTCAGGCGCCGTGTTGAAAGATCTTTCCGAGACGCTGGCGCTCAATCTTCGACGCAAAGCGGTTATCCATAATCCTTTCGATATTCCTGAAATTCAGCGTCTGGCGGATGCGCCCTTCGAGATGCAGGGAAAGGATTACATTATTCATGTTGGCCGCTTCCATGAGCACAAACGCCACGACCGACTCTTACGTGCGTTCGCCCTGAGTAAAATTGACACAACGCTGGTCATGATGGGCAATGGATCTGACGCTCCAATTCAAAAACTCAAGCAGCTTGCTGCCGAGCTGGGTATTGAAAACAAAACGGTTTTCCGCCCGTTCGAGTCCAATCCCTATCCCTGGATTAAAGGGGCACGCCTTTTAGTGTTAAGTTCTGACTGCGAAGGTTTTGGTAATGTGCTGGTCGAAGCCATTATCTGCCAGACGCCACCGGTCAGTACAAATTGCCCCGGAGGCCCCGCCGAAATCCTCACCGGCGCTTTAGCGCGCGGGCTGGCAGAGTTAAATGACGAGTCACTGGCAAAAACGCTGGCGGATATTTATACCGCCCCGCCGGTCGTTGGCGATGCAACCATCGCGTCGTTCGGTATCAATGCCATTTGCCAGCAATATATTGCTCTGGTCGACAATCAAAAATAATCAGGTTTCTTATGCAAAATTCAGCCCCATTGTTAAGCGTGGTGGTTGCCGTTTATAACGGTGAAGCTTTCCTGGATCAGTTCTTTACCTGCCTTGTCAATCAACGCATAGACAGCATGGAAGTCATCATTGTCAATGATGGCTCTACTGACCGCTCGATGGAGATCGTCGAAAACTGGCGAGAAAAACTGCCGCAGATGCAGGTCATAGAACAGCAAAACCAGGGCGTATCCATCGCGCGTAACACCGGTCTGGCCGTTGCAACCGGTCAATATCTCTCTTTCCCGGATATTGATGATGTCTTTAAACCCGGCATGTACCAGCGCCTGCTGGATATGGCCGTCACGCAGGATCTGGATGTCGCCACCTGTAACGGGAACTACGTCTGGGAAAACAACAAGAAACCTTCACGTCCGATCTTCCCTGAAGACAAACTGGCTTCGACAGGGGTTATGACTGGCCCTGCGTGGTTAAAAATGGCGCTGGACTCTCGTAAATTCCTTCACGTCACCTGGTTGAACATCTATCGCCACGACTTTATCCGTAAACACAGTTTCCATTTCGAACCCGGCCTGCGCCATCAGGATATTCCGTGGACCACCGAAGTGCTGCTTGCGGCAGAGCGGGTTCAGTACACCAGTGAACGTTATTACGATTACTACATTCACTCTGCATCGGTGTCCCATATGCCGGACAATGACGACACGCTGATTCGTTCCGCGCGTCACTACATGAAAATCCTGCAGATGCTCGACGCCATCAATCAGCGCTACCCGGATAAAGTGAAAGGGATCCCAGCCTGCCACTGGCAAATTGCCAAAGAGGGACTGGGCATTATTCACACCTTCGACAACATGAAGGATGAGAAGAAGAAATCAATGATTATTAAAGAGTTCTTCGAAACAGGCATCTGGAAACTCATCTGGAAAAGTGCAAAAAGCCCGCGTCTGCGCTGGCGGCTGGGTCGACGTTATTTCCGTTTGAAACGGTATCTGGCATAAGAGATAGCTTTACCTGGCCTAAATGCTTAGAATTTGCCCGCCGAAACTAAAAAAACGGATAATCGCTTGGAATTGTTGTATACCGCTCTGCTCTACATCATTCAGCCACTGGTGTGGCTGAGACTGTTGCTTCGTAGCCGGAAAGCGCCTGCGTATCGTAAACGCTGGGCTGAACGCTATGGCTTCTGCCGCAATAAAGTCGTACCGGACGGTATTTTGCTGCATTCCGTTTCTGTCGGTGAAACGCTGGCGGCGATCCCGCTGGTTCGCGCCCTGCGTCACCGCTACCCTTCGCTGCCAATCACCGTCACGACGATGACGCCAACCGGCTCGGAGCGCGCGTTATCCGCTTTCGGTAAAGACGTGCAGCACGTCTATCTGCCTTACGATCTGCCCTGCGCCATGAATCGTTTCCTCAACACCGTGCGCCCGAAGCTGGTGATCGTGATGGAAACCGAACTGTGGCCGAACATGATTTCCGCTCTGCATGCCCGTAAAATTCCGCTGGTCATTGCCAACGCGCGCCTCTCTGAGCGCTCGGCGAAAGGTTACGGCAAGCTGGGTATATTTATGCGTCGCCTGCTGAGCAAAATCACGCTGATTGCCGCGCAGAACGAAGAAGATGCAGCGCGCTTTATCTCTCTGGGCCTGAAACGCAACCAGCTTGCGGTAACGGGCAGCCTGAAGTTCGATATTTCCGTTACCCCTGAGCTCGCCGCCCGAGCCATCACGCTGCGTCGCCAGTGGGCCCCGCGTCGTCAGGTCTGGATTGCGACCAGTACCCATGATGGCGAAGAAGAGATCATCCTGCAGGCTCACCGCAAGCTGCTGGAAAAATTCCCTGATTTACTGCTGATCCTCGTGCCTCGCCATCCGGAGCGTTTTAAAGATGCCCGTGAAATGGTTCAGAAAGGCGGCTTCAGCTTCACGCTGCGCAGTAGTGGTGAAATCCCTTCCGGCAGCACCCAGGTGGTGATTGGCGATACGATGGGCGAGCTGATGTTGCTGTACGGCATTGCTGACCTGGCGTTTGTCGGTGGCAGCCTGGTCGAACGCGGAGGCCATAACCCGCTGGAGCCGGCAGCCCACGCCATTCCGGTACTGATGGGGCCGCACACGTTTAACTTCAAAGATATCTGCGCGAAATTACAGCAGGCCGATGGTTTAATTACCGTGACCGATGCAGATTCGGTGGTCAAAGAGGTATCGACCCTTCTGACTGACGAAGATTATCGCCTGTGGTACGGGCGTCATGCCGTCGAAGTGCTGCACCAGAACCAGGGCGCACTGACCCGTCTGCTGCAGCTTCTGCAACCTTATCTGCCCCAGCGGAGCCACTGATGTCAACGCGTCTGTCGGTCGTCATGATCGCCAAAAACGCCGCCGATCTGCTTCCGGACTGCCTGGCGTCGGTTGCCTGGGCTGACGAGATAGTCATTCTTGACTCCGGCAGCACGGACAACACGGTGGACGTCGCCCGCGCTGCAGGCGCGAAAATCTATACCAACACTGACTGGCAAGGTTATGGCATTCAGCGCCAGCGCGCGCAGGAATATGCCGCGGGCGATTATGTGCTAATGCTCGACACCGACGAACGCATCACGCCGGAGCTTCAGCAGGCCATTCAGGCAGTGCTTTCCTCGCCCCAGCCTGGCGCCGTATACAGCATTGCCCGCCGCAACTACTTCCTTGGCCGTTTTATGCGTCACAGCGGCTGGTATCCTGACCGCGTGATGCGCCTCTACGAGCGCGAGCGGTATCAGTACAACGACAATCTGGTACATGAATCCCTGAGCTGCGATAGCGCTCAGGTCATTCCCCTGACGGGCGATTTGCTGCACCTGACCTGCCGTGATTTCGCCAGCTTCCAGCGTAAACAGCTCAACTATGCCACCGCATGGGCGCAGGAGCGTCACCAGCGCGGCAAGAAGGCCTCGCTGACGGGTATCTTCACCCATACGCTGGGCGCGTTCCTGAAAACGCTGCTGCTGCGTGGTGGCGTCCTGGACGGCAAGCAGGGCTGGTTACTCGCGGTAGTGAATGCCCAGTATACTTTCAACAAATACACCGAGCTGTGGGCGCTCTGCCGCGGCTACTCAGAGAAAACGTGAGTCATGAGCACAAAAGCGATTTATCCGGGTACCTTCGATCCGATCACCAACGGTCATCTTGATATCATCACCCGTGCGGCGTGCATGTTCGACAAGGTGATCCTGGCCATTGCCGCCAGCCCCAGCAAAAAGCCGATGTTTGACCTCAACGAGCGCGTACAGCTCGCCACCGATGCCATTTCGCACCTGCCGAATGTTGAGGTGGTCGGGTTTAGCGACCTGATGGCAAACTTCGCCCGCGCTCAGCAGGCCAATATTCTGATCCGCGGTTTACGCGCGGTGGCAGACTTCGAGTATGAGATGCAGCTGGCGCACATGAACCGCCACCTGATGCCGGAGCTGGAGAGCGTGTTCCTGATGCCCTCCAAAGAGTGGTCGTTTATCTCTTCCACACTGGTAAAAGAGGTGGCGCGTCATCACGGCGACGTCACCCATTTCCTGCCAACTAACGTCCACCATGCACTGATGGAAAAGCTAAAGTAACCCTATTTCTGGCACTGACGGCAGTAGAACGTGGCGCGCTGGGCGTGCTTCGTGGCAATAACGGGCGTGCCGCAGACTCTGCACGGTTCGCCTTTACGGCCATATACCTGCAGCTCCTGGGCAAAATAGCCCGGCTTGCCGTCACTTTGCAGGAAGTCCTTCAACGTTGTCCCGCCCTGCTCAATCGAGCGAAGCAATACAGCTTTAATCACCCGAACCAGCAGCTCGCACTCCTGCGCCGACAGCGAAGAGGCCAGCCGATCGGGATGGATCCCGGCCGCAAACAGCGATTCGCTGGCGTAGATATTCCCCACGCCGACCACCAGCTTGTTATCCATCAGCCAGGGCTTAATTGGGCTTTTCTTCTTCGCACACTTCGCCTTGAGGTATTCCGCGTTAAACGCGTCTGAGAGCGGCTCCGGGCCCAGATGCGCCAGCACGTTATGTCCTTCCAGCTCCTTCGTCCACAGCCACGCGCCAAAGCGCCGTGGGTCGGTGTAACGGAGCACTTTGCCGTTGCTCATCACCAGATCGACATGGTCGTGCTTTTCCGCAGGCAGTTCTTCGGTAAGAATGCGCAGGCTCCCGGACATCCCCAGGTGGATAATAATCCAGCCGTCGGGCAGCTCCAGCAGCAGGTATTTCGCGCGACGCTGTACGCTAAGGACGGGTTTATCGCTCAGGGCATGGATCTCATCGGACACCGGCCAGCGCAGACGTCCATTGCGGACCACCGCGTGAAGAATCGTCGCGCCGACCAGATGGGGCTCAATGCCGCGACGGCTGGTTTCTACCTCAGGTAATTCAGGCATGGTTCCTCCGTTGAGATACAGAATGCAAAAAACCCCGCAGTTGCGGGGTTTTTCGATACAAGGAGACTAAAATTATTTGATTTTAGCTTCTTTGTACAGTACGTGCTGGCGTACAACTGGATCGAATTTTTTCAGTTCCAGTTTTTCCGGCTTAGTACGTTTGTTCTTCGTGGTGGTGTAGAAGTGACCTGTACCAGCAGAAGAAACCAGCTTGATTTTCTCGCGAATACCTTTAGCCATGATTTATTTCCTCTTTAAGTACTTAGTACTTTTCGCCACGGGCACGCAGTTCAGACAGAACTGTATCGATGCCTTTCTTATCGATTACACGCATACCTTTAGCAGATACGCGCAGGGTGACAAAACGCTTCTCGCTCTCAACCCAGAAACGGTGAGAGTGCAGGTTCGGCAGGAAACGGCGTTTAGTCGCGTTCAGTGCGTGGGAACGGTTGTTACCGGTCACCGGACGCTTGCCAGTAACTTGGCAGACTCGGGACATGTCTATTCTCCAAAAATCAAATTAGCTCGAGCTTCGTATGGGGTATCGGCGCCTCGTCAGGCTTTACAGCCCGGTCATCGCATAGTTCTAAGTGAACTCTCGATTGCCAGGCCCAAATGCCAAACCCGAGATTCTCAAAGGTGGCGTAGTATACGCTGACTCGGCGGTGTGCTCAAGTCCCGAACAGACAAAGATCCCGATGGATCGCGAGAAATAGCCTAAATCCAGCCATGTTCTGCGAAAGAAATGTACTCACCGCGGCCAATTATCAGATGGTCCAGCACACGAATGTCCATGAATTGACAGCATTTGATAATGCGTTCGGTGATTTCTTTGTCCGCTCTGCTCGGTTCTGCACAGCCAGAGGGGTGATTATGCGCGAGGATCACGCCCGCTGCATTCACTTTTATCGCTTCCCGCACAATTTCACGCGGATGCACCTCAACGTGGCTCAACGTGCCCGCAAAGAGACAGCTATGTTTCAGCACCCGATTTCTGTTATCGACAAAGATCACCATAAAGATCTCGCGTTCAATATCGGTTAACTGGCTTTGCAGGAATTCGCGCGTCATTTCTGGCGTCAGGATCGGATCTTCCTTCTCCATGCGGACATTGTAAAAACGGCGGGCAAGTTCAGCAATGCCCCTCAGCTGGGCATATTTCGCCACGCCAATCCCCTCAACGTGCTTAAACTGCGCCAGATCGGCGGTCAGTAAACCGTACAGCGAACCGAAATGTGCTATCAGCTCTTTTGCCAGCGTAAATACCGTTTTTCCGGGCGTTCCGGTACGTAAAAAGAGCGCTAACAGTTCATCGTCTTTTAACAGGGTGACGCCATAGCGCAGCAGTTTTTCGCGCGGCAGCAGCTCCTCATCCTCTTCTTCCATGCTCTTTCTCCCCTTTTTAACCTCATGCTGCCACAGGCCAATCCGTCGCTCGACGGCCACGTTGCGTTCTTGCGTAGCGCCTCGCAAAGTGGTCGAAGGACAAAATCACTCCACTTTGGGGATTGTGATAAAATGCCCGCTCTCTGGTGAAACCCAACAGGAAAGAATCATGATGAGCCTGGCCGGTAAAAAAATCGTTCTTGGCGTGAGCGGCGGTATTGCCGCCTATAAAGCGCCGGAGCTGGTGCGTCGTCTGCGCGAGCGCGGAGCTGACGTGCGGGTCGCGATAACCGAAGGCGGTAAAGCCTTTATCACTCCCCTGAGCCTGCAGGCCGTTTCAGGATACCCGGTATCTGACAGCCTGCTCGATCCGGCCGCCGAAGCCGCGATGGGCCATATTGAGCTGGGTAAATGGGCAGACCTGGTTATCCTCGCCCCCGCCACGGCTGATTTAATCGCTCGGGTGGCGGCCGGTATGGCCAACGATCTGGTCTCCACCATTTGTCTGGCCACGCCTGCGCCTGTTGCCGTCGTTCCTGCCATGAACCAGCAGATGTACCGTAACGCGGCCACCCAGCACAATCTGGAGACGCTGGCCTCACGCGGCCTGCTTATCTGGGGTCCGGACAGCGGCAGCCAGGCCTGCGGCGACCTTGGCCCGGGTCGCATGCTTGATCCGCTGACGATTGTTGATATGGCCGCAGCCCATTTTTCGCCTGTCAACGATCTGCAACATCTCAACATCATGATTACCGCGGGCCCTACGCGCGAGCCGCTGGACCCGGTGCGCTATATCACCAATCACAGCTCCGGTAAGATGGGCTTTGCGATTGCCGCCGCAGCGGCGAAGCGCGGCGCGAACGTCACGCTGGTGAGCGGCCCGGTATCGCTGCCTACCCCTGCGTTTGTGAAGCGAATCGACGTCACCACCGCGCTGGAGATGGAAGCCGCCGTGCAGGCACATGCGCAAAGCCAGCAGATTTTTATCGGCTGTGCGGCCGTCGCAGACTATCGTGCCGAAACGATCGCCGAGGCTAAAATTAAAAAGCAAGGCGATGAATTAACACTAAAAATGGTGAAAAACCCGGACATTGTTGCCGGTGTCGCCGCACTAAAAAGCCATCGTCCATACGTTGTTGGGTTTGCCGCAGAAACGAATAATGTGGAAGAATATGCCCGGCAAAAACGTACCCGCAAAAACCTCGATTTGATTTGCGCGAACGACGTATCGCTGGCCACACAAGGATTTAACAGCGACAGCAACGCACTGCACCTTTTCTGGCAGGATGGAGATAAAGTCTTACCGCTTGAGCGCAAGGAACTCCTGGGCCAACAATTACTGGACGAGATCGTTACCCGTTATGATGAAAAAAATCGACGTTAAGATTCTGGACCCGCGTGTTGGCGAGCAATTCCCGCTGCCAACCTATGCCACCTCCGGTTCTGCCGGTCTTGACCTGCGCGCCTGTCTCGATGACGCCGTAGAACTGGCTCCGGGTGCCACTACCCTGGTTCCAACTGGCATGGCAATTCACATTGCTGACCCGTCTCTGGCAGCGGTGATCCTGCCGCGTTCTGGTCTGGGCCATAAGCACGGCGTTGTGCTGGGTAACCTGGTGGGCCTGATCGACTCCGACTACCAGGGTCAGCTGATGGTTTCCGTCTGGAACCGCGGCCAGGACAGCTTCACCATTGAACCGGGCGAGCGTATCGCACAAATGGTCTTTGTACCGGTGGTACAGGCAGAATTTAACCTGGTGGCAGACTTTGACGCCACCGACCGTGGCGAAGGCGGCTTCGGCCATTCCGGGCGCAAATAACGGCCCGAAAGACACGTATCTCACAGCGTCATAATGCAATAACAAACCGCAAACGCCCGTTTGCGGTCGCTGTGTGGATGCCAGCCTGGCAAGTGCTTATTTTCAGGGGTATTTTGTAACATGGCAGAAAAACAAACCGCGAAAAGGAATCGTCGCGAAGAAATACTTCAATCTCTGGCTCTGATGCTTGAATCCAGCGATGGCAGTCAACGCATCACCACCGCTAAACTGGCCGCCTCTGTAGGCGTGTCTGAGGCGGCGCTGTACCGTCATTTCCCAAGCAAGACCCGGATGTTCGACAGTCTGATCGAGTTTATTGAAGACAGCCTGATTACGCGCATCAACCTGATTCTGAAAGACGAAAAAGACACCACCGCGCGTCTGCGTCTGATTGTGCTGTTAATTTTGGGCTTCGGTGAACGCAATCCGGGCTTAACCCGCATTCTCACCGGCCACGCGCTGATGTTTGAACAGGACAGACTGCAGGGCCGCATTAACCAGCTTTTCGAACGTATTGAAGCGCAGCTGCGCCAGGTACTGCGCGAAAAGAAAATGCGTGAAGGCGAAGGTTACACCATCGATGAGACGCTGCTGGCGAGCCAGATACTGGCGTTTTGTGAAGGGATGCTCTCCCGCTTTGTGCGTAGCGAATTCAAATACCGTCCAACGGACGATTTTGACGCCCGCTGGCCGTTAGTGGCTGCTCAGTTGCAGTAATCCGTAAGCCCGGTAAGCGTAGCGCCACCGGGCGATTTAATTACACCCCGAACTCTTCGCAATACGCTTTTACCGCTGCCAGATGGTCCGCCATCTCAGGCTTCTCTTCCAGATACGCAATCAGATCTTTCAGGGTAATAATCGACGTCACTTTACAGCTGTAATCGCGTTCGACTTCCTGAATAGCGGAAGTTTCACCGCGACCACGCTCCTGACGATCCAGAGAAATCAGCACGCCAGCAAGCGTCGCACCGTTGGCCTGAATAATCTCCATCGATTCACGGATCGCCGTACCCGCAGTAATCACGTCATCGACCAGCATGACGCGGCCCTGCAGCGCGCTGCCGACCAGATTCCCGCCTTCGCCATGGGTTTTGGCCTCTTTGCGGTTAAAGCAGTACGGCACGTCGCGGTCATGGTGTTCCGCCAGCGCCACCGCGGTGGTGGTCGCAATTGGAATGCCTTTATAGGCCGGGCCAAACAGCAGGTCAAAATCAATCCCGGAATCCACCAGCGCTTCGGCATAGAAACGGCCTAACAGTGCCAGATCGCGCCCGGTATTAAACAGCCCGGCGTTGAAGAAATAGGGACTCTTACGCCCTGATTTCAGCGTAAATTCGCCAAACTTAAGTACCTGCTTGTTAAGCGCAAACTCAATAAACTGGCGCTGATACGATTTCATGGATTTGCTCCTTAGGTTTTTCTGTCTTACAGGCAAAAAAAAGGCGACTCATTGGTCGCCTTTAAAATCAATTTTCTAACGCCGCTTTCTGCGTCGTTACAATGGATTCGATTCCCCCTCGGGCCAACGCCAGCAGGGAGAGAAGCTCTTCGTGGGTGAACGGCTCGCCTTCCGCCGTGCCCTGTACCTCAATGATGCGACCATCTTCGGTCATCACCACGTTCATGTCGGTTTCGGCTGCGGAATCTTCAACGTATTCCAGATCGCAAAGCGCTTCGCCGTTAACGATACCTACAGAAACCGCCGCAACCATGCCTTTCATTGGGTTGGTTTTCAGCTTACCGGCCGCAACCAGCTTGTTCAGGGCATCGGCCAGCGCCACGCAGGCGCCGGTAATCGACGCCGTACGCGTACCGCCGTCTGCCTGAATCACGTCGCAGTCCAGCGTGATGGTGAATTCACCAAGGATTTTCAGGTCAACGGCGGCGCGCAGCGCACGCGCGATCAGACGCTGAATCTCCATGGTACGGCCGCCCTGCTTACCCTTTGCCGCTTCACGAGCATTACGGGTATGGGTCGCACGCGGCAGCATGCCGTATTCTGCGGTGATCCAGCCCTGGCCCTGACCTTTCAGGAACCGCGGAACGCCTTCTTCGATGGAGGCGGTGCACAGCACTTTAGTGTCACCAAACTCAACCAGCACGGAGCCTTCAGCGTGTTTTGTATAGTTACGGGTCAGGGTGACGGGACGCACCTGGTTGGCGCTACGACCTGATGGACGCATGATGGATTCTCCGGCTTGAAACGAATGTGGCTGCGCATTATACGGATAAAGGACGCTTATTCCTATCCTGAGAAGCCCCCGAAAGCTATAATCCCCCCATCTCTCCTTTAAAAACGGGAATGTCTATGATCCGCAGTATGACCGCCTACGCCCGGCGTGAAATCAAGGGTAGCTGGGGCAGCGCCACATGGGAAATGCGCTCGGTAAACCAGCGTTACCTGGAAACGTATTTCCGTATGCCGGAGCAGTTCCGCAGCCTTGAGCCTGTTGTACGTGAACGTATCCGTACGCGTCTGACGCGCGGGAAAGTGGAATGTAACCTGCGCTTTGAGCCTGATGCCAGCGCACAGGGCGAGCTCATCCTCAACGAAAAACTGGCGAAACAGCTCGTGAATGCGGCGAACTGGGTCAAAATGCAGAGCGATGAAGGCGAAATTAACCCGGTTGATATTCTGCGCTGGCCTGGCGTCATGGCGGCCGGTGAGCAGGATCTGGATGCCATTGCCGCTGAAATCCTGGCAGCCCTCGACGGCACGCTGGACGACTTTATCGTTGCCCGCGAAACCGAAGGCCAGGCGCTGAAAGCGATGATTGAGCAGCGCCTTGAAGGCGTGAGCACCGAAGTAGCGAAAGTCCGCACCCATATGCCAGAAGTGCTGCAATGGCAGCGCGAGCGCCTTGTCGCCAAACTGGAAGAAGCGGAAGTTCAGCTGGAAAACACCCGTCTGGAACAAGAGCTGGTGCTGATGGCGCAGCGTATTGATGTCGCTGAAGAGCTGGACCGTCTGGAAGCGCACGTTAAAGAAACCTACAACATTCTGAAGAAGAAAGAAGCTGTGGGCCGCCGTCTGGACTTTATGATGCAGGAGTTCAACCGCGAGTCGAACACCCTGGCGTCTAAATCGATCAATGCAGAAGTGACGAATTCAGCGATTGAGCTGAAAGTGCTGATTGAACAGATGCGCGAGCAGATCCAGAACATTGAGTAATGCCTTTCGGGTGGTGTCGAATGCACCACCCATTACTATTTCTAATCCATTTCAACGCCCATTTTGTCGCTTTACCGCCTTTCATAAAGCTTTCTCTATAGAGCTTGATAAAAATTTATAGGGCAAACTGGCTCGCCTTAGAAAATCTCAATCGTGATCTTGCGCACAAATCGCTAACCTCCCCGCGTTCACACCGGAGGGTATATGCTGCTTCACATCCTTTATCTCATTGGCATCACCGCAGAAGCCATGACCGGCGCACTTGCCGCCGGGCGTCGCCGTATGGACACCTTCGGCGTGATCATTATTGCTACGGCGACCGCACTGGGCGGCGGTTCCGTGCGCGATATTCTGCTTGGCCATTACCCGCTCGGCTGGGTTAAACACCCTGAGTACGTGATTATCGTGGCAACGGCCGCCGTGTTAACCACCATCGTGGCGCCCGTTATGCCCCATCTTCGCCGCCTGTTCCTGGTGCTTGATGCGCTGGGGCTGATTGTATTTTCGATCATTGGCGCGCAAATCGCGCTCGATATGGGGGAAGGACCGGTTATCGCCACCATCGCCGCCGTGGTCACGGGCGTATTCGGCGGTGTGCTGCGCGATATGTTCTGCAAACGCATCCCCCTGGTCTTTCAAAAAGAGCTGTATGCCGGCATCTCCTTTGCGGCAGCAGTACTTTATATCGCTCTGCAGCATTACGTTTCAAACCATGATGTGGTGGTCATCTCGACGCTGCTGTTTGGCTTTACGGCCCGCATGCTGGCGCTGCGTCTGAAGCTCGGGCTGCCCGTTTTTCATTACAAACACAGCGCCCACTAGCTTCAGAACCCGTTGATGTGCTGTTCAGCGAGCCATTTCGCCAGCACATCAATCTGAGGCGCGTGAATCCAGTTAACGATTTGTCGTGCTTTCTCCTCTCCTGTTCCCGGCAGGGTCTGCCAGTCCTTTGCGTTGCGCCCGCTCATCTTCTGCCACGATATGTCTCCCATCGCCTTCAGCGAAGCCTGGGTCAATGGCACACCCATTGCCATGAGCCAGCGGATAAACGGCTTCTCGCGCACCAGATTAAATCGGTGCCAGAGCGCCAGCCCGCGTGCTGAGGAAAAACCCGGTGTAGCCTGCAGCTGCGCCTGCGTTAATAACAGCCATGAAAAGAGATGTTCAAAATGATGCGCCTGCCAGAGGGTCCGCCAGCCTGACTCGCCTACTCCTTCAATATCGAATACCTGCTTTGAACTGAGCCAGGTTAGCCGGGCAAAGAACTGCTCCATACACTCCGGCGAAGCATAGAAGCAGCTAAGAGCATGATAGCGCGAGACTGGTGGCTCTGGTTTATGTCTGTCCGTTCCGCGCCAGAGCACCTTATCAAACCGGGGGATACCCTGCCCGGCCAGGCTGATCTGTATCTGATCCCCCGGAGCAATATCCAGACTCTGCCAGCGCCCAACCGAGCCCAGACTCACCCGCTGCACCTGTTTATCATCCAGTTGTACGGGTTCCAGCGCTGCTACAACGGAAATTTTGCCCGTGCGCCCCACGGAAAAATGAATATCACTCACCTCAGCGACCTGGGCTGCAGGAGGATATTTCCACGCGACAACCCAGTGGCCTTCTCCCGGTAACCACTCTTCGCCCGCAGGTTCATCCTCCGAACGCACCACAATGCCATCCGTGGCAAAGGGTAATGCGGTCACGTGCCAGGCAGCGCGCTGCTTCTCGACGGCATCGACAGAATCGGCGGGTAGCGTGTACCGTGCCGACAGCGTAAAACCAGCCTGAGACAGTTCAGCTAAAGAGGTCTGCATATCTTTCGGTCCGTCCGGCCAGGCCCAGATGAATACGCCGATCTTGCTCAATAGCGAGTTATCCTTTTGCCGCATCATCGCCCCCGCTACCTTTGCGCGAGCGTTCATTCCGCCCATCTGGTTCTGAATGTGGTTGTCGCATAACCAGAAAAGCTCGCCCTGTAAGACGCTATTCGCCAGCGCGCCGGTGAGCTTTTGCGGAACCGACGGGATTAAACGCACCTTATCGGTCCAGTCTTCCCCTTTCAGGCCATCACCGCGACTGATGGCCTGGACTAACTTTCCGTCACGATAGACCAGCGTCACCGCCACACCGTCAACTTTCGGCTGCAGCCACAGATGCTGTCGGGCACGCATCCACTGCCTCAGTTCCTCTTTGCTAGCCACCTTATGCACGCCCGTGTGGGCAACGGGATGTTTTACGCTTCCCGTCAGCGCCGGGAGTTTCTCTTCTGAAGGCTCACTGCCAAAACAGCGCTGCCACTGCGTTAACCGCCCGTGAAGCTGGTCGTAAGCCTCGTCGCTGATTTCACTCACGCCCTGCTTCCAGTAAGCCTCATCCCAACCTTTGATTTGCGCGCTTAACGACGCCATCTCTTTTTCTGCTTTTGCCTGCGACCACACCGGGCACACCGCCGCGCCATAGCCACACCACAACAGCATTAACCCGCTTATCCATCGCCACATCGCTACCCCTCCTTTTCATTGCAGGAGGTATACCCGGATGCCTGAAACAACGCTAACGGCAACATTTCACAATGCGAGACGCTATCCGGTGTTTCTTTTGGTTGCTGAAAACCACAGATAAAACCTGAAAACGGCACGCAAAATTCAATAATCCAGGGGAAAAAGTGTGACAAAGGCTACGTCACACGGCGGTGACGTGTATAATAAGCCCGTATGTAGGACTTCTTCGTTAACACATACAAAAGACTCTCATGGCTCAAGGCACGCTTTATATTGTTTCTGCCCCTAGTGGCGCGGGTAAATCCAGCCTTATTCAGGCACTGTTAAAAACCCAACCGTTGTACGACACGCAGGTTTCTGTTTCTCACACCACGCGAGCGCCGCGTCCGGGTGAAGTGCACGGTGAACACTATTTCTTTGTGGATCACGACGAGTTCAGAGCGATGATCGGCAGAGACGCGTTTCTTGAACACGCTGAAGTATTTGGTAATTACTACGGTACCTCGCGTGAAACCATTGAGCAGGTTCTGGCCACGGGCGTGAATGTGTTCCTGGATATCGACTGGCAGGGCGCACAGCAAATTCGTAAGAAAATGCCTGACTCGCGCAGTATCTTTATTTTACCGCCATCGAAAGATGAGCTGGATCGCCGCCTGCGTGGCCGCGGTCAGGACAGCGAAGAAGTGATCGCAAAGCGTATGGAACAGGCTGTTGCAGAAATGAGCCATTACGCGGAATATGATTACCTTATTGTGAATGATGATTTTGATGCCGCGCTGAGCGATCTCAAAACCATTCTTCGTGCAGAACGTCTGCGTATGAGCCGCCAGAAGCAGCGACATGACGCATTAATCACCAAACTGTTGGCAGACTGAACCCACTTTCAGTATCATGCCCAGTCATTTCTTCACCTGTGGAGCATTTTAAGTATGGCACGCGTAACTGTTCAGGACGCTGTAGAGAAAATTGGTAACCGTTTTGACCTGGTGCTGGTCGCCGCGCGTCGCGCTCGTCAGATGCAGGTAGGCGGTAAAGATCCGCTGGTACCGGAAGAAAACGATAAAACCACCGTTATTGCACTTCGCGAAATCGAAGAAGGTCTGATCAACAACCAGATCCTCGACGTGCGTGAGCGCCAGGAGCAGCAAGAGCAGGAAGCCGCAGAACTGCAGGCCGTAACCGCTATTGCTGAAGGTCGTCGTTAATTAAACCTGCGGGTCGCCCTTGTATCTGTTTGAAAGCCTGAATCAACTGATTCAAACCTACCTGCCTGAAGACCAGATTAAGCGTCTTCAGCAGGCGTATCTCGTTGCACGTGACGCTCACGAGGGCCAGACACGTTCAAGCGGTGAACCCTATATCACGCACCCGGTAGCGGTGGCCTGTATTCTGGCCGAGATGAAACTCGACTACGAAACGCTGATGGCCGCTCTGCTGCACGACGTGATCGAAGATACCCCAGCCACTTATCAGGACATGGAACAGTTGTTTGGCAAAAGCGTTGCCGAACTGGTGGAAGGGGTCTCTAAGCTTGATAAGCTGAATTTCCGCGACAAGAAAGAGGCGCAAGCCGAAAACTTCCGCAAGATGATTATGGCGATGGTGCAGGATATCCGCGTCATTCTCATCAAACTCGCTGACCGTACCCACAACATGCGCACGCTGGGCTCACTTCGCCCGGATAAACGTCGCCGCATTGCCCGTGAAACCCTTGAAATCTACAGTCCGCTGGCGCACCGTTTAGGTATTCACCACATTAAAACCGAGCTGGAAGAGCTGGGTTTTGAAGCGTTGTACCCGAACCGCTATCGCGTGATTAAAGAGGTGGTGAAAGCCGCACGCGGTAACCGTAAAGAGATGATTCAAAAAATCCTCTCGGAAATTGAAGGGCGCTTACAGGAAGCGGGAATCCCGTGCCGCGTCAGCGGTCGCGAGAAACATTTGTACTCCATCTACTGCAAAATGGTGCTCAAGGAGCAGCGTTTTCACTCGATCATGGACATCTACGCCTTCCGCGTGATCGTCCACGACTCGGACACCTGCTATCGCGTGCTGGGGCAGATGCACAGCCTCTACAAACCACGTCCGGGGCGCATGAAAGATTACATCGCCATTCCAAAAGCGAACGGCTATCAATCTTTGCACACCTCGATGATCGGGCCACACGGTGTGCCTGTTGAGGTGCAGATTCGCACCGAAGACATGGACCAGATGGCAGAGATGGGGGTTGCCGCACACTGGGCGTATAAAGAGCACGGTGGAGAAAGCAGTACAACCGCACAAATCCGCGCCCAGCGCTGGATGCAGAGCCTGCTGGAGCTTCAGCAGAGTGCGGGTAGCTCGTTTGAATTTATCGAGAGCGTTAAATCCGATCTCTTCCCGGATGAGATTTACGTTTTCACCCCAGAAGGTCGCATTGTCGAACTGCCTGCGGGCGCCACGCCGGTCGACTTCGCTTACGCCGTGCACACCGATATCGGGCATGCCTGCGTCGGCGCGCGTGTCGACAGACAGCCTTATCCGCTGTCTCAGCCGCTCTCCAGCGGCCAGACGGTAGAAATTATTACCGCGCCGGGCGCACGTCCGAACGCGGCCTGGCTGAACTTTGTCGTGAGCTCCAAAGCGCGCGCCAAAATTCGCCAGCTGCTGAAAAACCTCAAGCGCGATGATTCCGTCAGCCTGGGGCGTCGTCTGCTCAACCACGCGTTGGGCGGCAGCCGTAAGCTGGCTGAAATTCCGCAGGAGAACGTCCAGCGTGAGCTGGAGCGCATGAAGCTCGCGTCACTTGACGACCTGTTGGCAGAGATTGGCCTCGGCAACGCCATGAGCGTGGTGGTGGCGAAGAACCTGCAGCAAGGCGACACGACAGCGGTGCCTGCAACCACGCAAAGCCATGGACACCTGCCGATTAAAGGTGCAGACGGGGTGCTGATCACCTTCGCAAAATGTTGCCGTCCAATACCTGGCGACCCGATTATTGCACACGTCAGCCCGGGTAAAGGGCTGGTTATCCACCACGAGTCCTGTCGTAACATTCGCGGCTACCAGAAAGAAGCCGAGAAGTTTATGGCGGTCGAGTGGGATAAAGAGACCGCGCAGGAATTTATCACCGAAATTAAGGTGGATATGTTCAACCATCAGGGTGCCCTGGCGAACCTGACGGCAGCGATCAACACGGCTTCTTCCAACATTCAGAGCCTGAATACGGAAGAAAAAGATGGCCGCGTGTACAGCGCCTTTATTCGTCTGACCGCCCGCGACCGCGTGCATCTGGCGAATATTATGCGCAAGATCCGCGTCATGCCGGACGTGATTAAAGTCACCCGAAACCGAAACTAGGTTTATGAATTCACAACGTTATGCACGTATCTGCGAAATGCTCGCCAGGCGTCAGCCTGACCTGACGGTCTGCATGGAGCAGGTGCATAAACCTCATAACGTCTCTGCTATCGTTCGTACCGCAGATGCCGTCGGTGTGCATGAAGTGCACGCCGTCTGGCCGGACGGCCGTATGCGCAATACGGTCTCGGCGGCGGCAGGCAGCAACAGCTGGGTGTCTGTCAAAAATCATCACACTATTGGCGAAGCCGTATCGCACCTGAAAGGGCGCGGGATGCAGATCCTGGCCACTAACCTGTCCGCCAAA
The DNA here is from genome assembly GCF_024702055.1 of Enterobacter sp. HG048. Lineage (NCBI taxonomy): Bacteria > Pseudomonadati > Pseudomonadota > Gammaproteobacteria > Enterobacterales > Enterobacteriaceae > Enterobacter > Enterobacter sp. HG048. The sequence goes on along the minus strand of NZ_JANLIZ010000016.1, from coordinate 7,919 downwards.
GCCGTAGATTTCCGCGAGATCGACTACACGCGCCCAACCTGCATTTTGATGGGTCAGGAGAAAACCGGGATCACCCAGGAAGCGCTGGATCTGGCGGATCGTGACATCATCATTCCGATGATCGGCATGGTGCAGTCTTTGAACGTCTCCGTAGCGTCCGCACTCATTCTGTATGAAGCGCAGCGTCAGCGTCAGAACGCCGGGATGTACGAGCGCAGCAACAGCATGCTGCCGGCAGATGAGCAGCAGCGCCTGCTGTTTGAAGGTGGTTATCCGGTGCTGGCTCGCGTTGCGAAGCAGAAAAAATTGCCTTACCCCCACGTCAACGCGCAGGGCGAAATTGAAGCCGATGCCGAGTGGTGGGCCACCATGCAGTACGCCGGGTAAGCGATGAAAGGCCGCCTGCTGGATGCCATCCCGCTTAACAGCCTGACGGGCGTGGGCGCGGCGCAAAGCAATAAGCTGGCAAAAATTGGCCTGCACACCGTGCAGGATCTCCTGCTTCATCTCCCCCTGCGTTACGAAGACCGCACCCAGCTCTACAAGATTGGCGATCTTCTTCCCGCCATTTACGCCACCGTTGAAGGCGAAGTCCTGAACTGCAACATCACCTTCGGCGGACGCCGGATGATGACCTGCCAGATCAGCGACGGCACCGGCATTCTCACCATGCGTTTTTTCAACTTCAGTGCGGCGATGAAAAACAGCCTGGCGACGGGCCGCAGGGTGCTGGCCTATGGCGAAGCCAAACGCGGGAAATACGGCGCAGAGATGATCCACCCGGAGTACCGCGTGCAGGGCGATCTCAGCACGCCGGAAATGCAGGAGACGCTCACTCCGGTTTACCCGACGACCGAAGGCATCAAGCAGGCCACGCTGCGCAAGCTCACCGATCAGGCGCTGGAGCTGCTGGATACCTGCGCCATTACCGAGCTGCTGCCGCCCGAACTGGCGCAGGGCATGATGAGCCTGCCCGAGGCGCTGCGAACCCTGCACCGCCCGCCGCCAACGCTGCAGCTCAGCGATTTAGAAAGCGGCAAACACCCCGCACAACAGCGTCTTATCCTTGAGGAATTACTGGCACATAACCTGAGCATGCTGGCGCTTCGCGCGGGCGCGCAGCGTTTCCACGCTCAGCCGTTAAGCCAGAATGATGCGCTCAAAGATAAGCTGCTGGCCTCGCTGCCGTTTAAACCCACCGGCGCGCAGGCGCGCGTCACCGCCGAGATTGAACGCGATATGGCGCTCGACGTGCCGATGATGCGCCTGGTGCAGGGCGATGTGGGCTCCGGTAAAACGCTGGTTGCCGCGCTGGCGGCCCTGCGCGCGATTGCTAACGGTAAACAGGTGGCGCTAATGGCGCCGACCGAGCTGCTGGCTGAACAGCACGCCAACAATTTCCGCGCCTGGTTTGCGCCACTCGGGATTGAAGTGGGCTGGCTTGCCGGAAAGCAAAAAGGCAAAGCGCGCCTTGCGCAACAGGAGGCTATTGCCAGCGGGCAGGTGCAGATGATTGTCGGCACGCACGCCATCTTCCAGGAGCAGGTGCAGTTTAACGGTCTTGCGCTGGTGATAATCGACGAGCAGCACCGCTTCGGCGTGCATCAGCGTCTGGCATTATGGGAGAAAGGGCTGCAGCAGGGCTTCCACCCGCATCAGCTGATCATGACCGCCACGCCAATCCCACGCACCCTGGCGATGACCGCTTACGCCGATCTGGATACCTCCACCATCGATGAACTGCCGCCGGGCCGTACGCCGGTCACCACGGTCGCCATTCCCGACACGCGCCGCAGCGATATCATCGACCGCGTGCGCAACGCCTGCACCCAGGAAGGGCGTCAGGCCTACTGGGTCTGTACGCTGATTGAAGAATCTGAACTGCTGGAAGCGCAGGCTGCCGAAGCAACGTGGGAAGAGCTTAAGCTGGCGCTGCCGGAGCTGAACGTGGGTCTGGTTCACGGACGCATGAAGCCTGCCGAAAAACAGGCAGTAATGCAGGCGTTCAAACAGGGTGATTTACATCTGCTGATCGCCACCACGGTGATCGAAGTTGGCGTGGACGTCCCGAATTCCAGCCTGATGATCATCGAAAACCCGGAGCGTCTCGGCCTTGCCCAGCTCCACCAGCTGCGCGGGCGCGTCGGCCGCGGCGCGGTTGCGTCCCACTGCGTACTGCTCTACAAAGCACCTCTTTCCAAAACCGCACAGATGCGGTTGCAGGTGCTGCGCGACAGCAACGACGGTTTTGTGATTGCGCAAAAAGACCTGGAGATCCGCGGCCCGGGCGAACTGCTGGGCACGCGTCAGACGGGTAACGCGGAATTCAAGGTTGCGGATTTACTGCGCGATCAGGCCATGATCCCCGAGGTTCAGCGCCTCGCCCGCCATATTCATGAACGCTACCCCGAACAGGCGGCAGCGTTAATTGAGCGCTGGATGCCGGAAACCGAGCGTTATTCCAACGCCTGATGTCAGGCAAACATCGGCAGCATCAGGTACAGCTTGATCACCAGCGCGTTGACGATATCAATGAAGAAGGCGCCAACCATCGGGACCACCAGAAACGCCATGTGCGATGGCCCGAACCGTTCGGTGATCGCCTGCATGTTGGCGATAGCCGTTGGAGTGGCCCCCAGACCAAACCCGCAGTGACCCGCCGCCAGCACCGCCGCATCGTAGTTTTTGCCCATCATGCGCCAGGTCACGAACATGGCGTACAGCGCCATAAACAGCGCCTGCACCGCCAGTATCGCCACCATCGGTAGCGCCAGAGAGGCCAGCTCCCACAGCTTGAGGCTCATCAACGCCATCGCCAGGAACAGCGACAGGCAGACGTTGCCGAGCACCGATACCGCCCGTTCAAACACACGATAGAAACCCATCAGCGCCAGACCGTTGCTCAGGATCACCCCGATAAACAGCACGCAGACAAACGTCGGCAGTTCAAACGCGGAACCCGCCAGCCATTGCGCAACCACTTTGCCCACGGTCAGGCAGATGGCGATCATCGCGATAGTTTCAATCAGCACCAGCGAGGTAATGCTGCGCCCGACGTCCGGCTTTTCGAACGCGGTCGGCACCAGCTCATCGTCAGGCCTGCCGTTCGGCGTGGTGGAGTGCTTCACCAGATACCGCGCCACCGGGCCGCCAATCAGGCCACCCAGCACTAGACCAAAGGTCGCACAGGCCATCGCCACTTCCGTCGCGTTTTCAAACCCATAGCGCTCGATGAACAGCTTGCTCCACGCGGCCCCGGTTCCGTGACCGCCCGAAAGTGTAATCGACCCCGCCAGCAGACCCATCAGCGGATCCAGCCCCAGCAGCGTTGCCATGCCGATGCCAATGGCGTTTTGCATCAGCAGCAGCCCCACCACCACAATCAGGAATACGCCGAGCACCTTACCGCCCGAGCGCAGGCTCGCCAGGTTGGCGTTCAGGCCGATAGTGGCAAAGAAGGCCAGCATCAGCGGGTCTTTCAGGGACATATCAAAATCGATTTCCCAGCCCATGCTTTTTTTCAGTATCAGCAGGGCCAGCGCCACCAGCAGGCCACCGGCGACAGGTTCAGGAATGGTGTATTTCTTCAGAAGGGAAACGCTATGTACCAGCTTGCGACCAAGCAGAAGAACCAGCGTTGCGGCAACAAGGGTCGACAACGTATCGAGATGAATCATAAAAGGCTCCTGTAATGCGCGTGTTCCATACACACGCGGCGTTATCCTGGGCCGGGTTGCGCTCTTCATGAGCCCCCGGCGCAAAAAGTGTAATTTTTTTTCCCCACGCGTTGTAGAAAACCTGCTCACAACGGCAGATTTTCTTCCCTTTTTTTGCTGGCAATCGTTTGCTTTTACCAGGTGGTCAGATAAAATGCCCGCTTTTCCACCGTGGGATTGCCGCCGATGTCCGTAAACACCATAGAGTCGCCTGATGCGCAACCGATTGCGCAGAAGCAAAATAGCGAACTGATTTACCGCCTTGAAGACCGCCCGCCGCTGCCGCAAACGCTTTTCGCCGCCTGCCAGCATCTTCTGGCGATGTTTGTTGCGGTGATCACCCCGGCGCTGCTGATTTGTCAGGCGCTCGGCTTACCGGCGCAGGACACGCAGCACATTATCAGCATGTCTCTCTTCGCCTCCGGCGTGGCCTCGATTATTCAAATTAAAGCGTGGGGTCCGGTGGGGTCAGGTTTATTGTCGATTCAGGGCACCAGCTTTAACTTCGTGGCACCGCTGATCATGGGCGGTACGGCGCTGAAAACCGGTGGTGCGGATGTCCCAACCATGATGGCGGCGCTGTTCGGCACTCTGATGCTGGCCAGCTGCACGGAGATGGTCATCTCCCGCGTTCTGCATCTGGCTCGCCGCGTCATTACCCCGCTGGTTTCCGGCGTGGTGGTGATGATTATCGGCCTGTCGCTGATTCAGGTGGGCCTCACCTCCATCGGCGGCGGTTATGCCGCAATGAGCGACCACACCTTCGGCGCGCCGAAAAACCTGCTGCTGGCGGGTGTCGTGCTGGCGATCATTATTCTGCTTAACCGTCAGCGTAATCCTTACCTCCGCGTCGCCTCGCTGGTGATCGCCATGGCGGCGGGCTACCTGCTGGCGTGGGCGCTGGGCATGCTGCCGGAAAACACCGCGCCGACCAACAGTGCGCTGATCGTCGTTCCTACGCCGCTGTACTACGGTCTGGGCATTGACTGGGGTCTGCTCCTGCCGCTGATGCTCGTCTTTATGATCACTTCTCTGGAGACCATCGGTGACATCACCGCTACCTCGGACGTCTCCGAGCAGCCCGTTTCCGGCCCGCTGTACATGAAGCGCCTGAAAGGCGGCGTGCTGGCGAACGGCCTGAACTCGTTTGTCTCTGCGGTATTCAACACCTTCCCGAACTCCTGCTTCGGTCAGAACAACGGCGTGATCCAGCTGACCGGCGTGGCCAGCCGCTACGTTGGCTTCGTGGTGGCGCTGATGCTGATCGTCCTCGGCCTGTTCCCGGCGGTAAGCGGCTTTGTGCAGCACATTCCTGAGCCGGTGCTGGGCGGCGCGACGCTGGTGATGTTCGGCACTATCGCGGCCTCCGGCGTGCGTATTGTCTCCCGCGAGCCGCTGAACCGCCGCGCGATCATGATTATCGCGCTGTCGCTGGCCGTTGGTCTGGGTGTTTCCCAGCAGCCGCTGATCCTGCAGTTTGCGCCTGACTGGGTGAAAAACCTGCTCTCTTCCGGCATTGCCGCGGGCGGTATCACCGCTATCGTTCTGAACCTCGTTTTCCCGCCTGAAAAGAACTGATCCTCTTCACGGCAGGCAGTCAATGCCTGCCGTGACATCTAATTACACCATTCCCGCCTTGAGGATTGCGCATAAATCGTGCATAACTCCCTTATGTGCGTTTTGCGGGATGGAAGACCATGAAATTTATTGGAAAGCTCCTCATCTATCTTCTGGTAGCCCTGCTCATTGTGCTGCTGGCGTTCTACATTCTGCTCCAGACCCGCTGGGGCGCGTCTCAGGTCAGCAGCTGGGTGACGGTGAATACCGACTACGAACTCAGTTTCGACAAGATGAATCACCGCTTTTCGTCGCCTTCCCACATCATTCTGGAAAACGTCACCTTCGGTCGGGACGGTAAACCCGCCACGCTGGTCGCCAAAAAAGTCGATATCGGCCTGAGCAGCCGCCAGATAACCGATCCGCTGCATATGGACACCATCACCCTGTTCGACGGCACCCTGAATCTCTCGCCCCAGACGGCACCGCTGCCCTTCCAGACGGATCGCCTGCAGCTGAACAACATGGCGTTTAACAGCCCGAATACCGAATGGGACCTGAGCGCGCAGAAGGTCACGGGCGGCGTCAGCCCGTGGCAGCCGGAAGCGGGCAACGTGCTGGGGAACAACGCGCAGATCCAGATGAGCGCGGGCTCGCTGACCCTGAACGGTGTACCGGCGACCAACGTGCTGATCGAGGGCCAGCTCAACGGCAAGGAAGTGGTGCTGAAAACGATTGGCGCCGATATGGCCCGTGGCTCACTCACCGGCTCCGCCCTGCGCAACGCCGACGGGAGCTGGATTATCGACACGATGCGCCTGAACGAGATCCGCCTGCAGAGCGATAAAACGCTGATGGCGTTCTTCGCGCCGCTGGCCACTATCCCCTCTCTACAGATTGGTCGTCTGGACGTAACCGACGCCCGGCTTCAGGGCCCGGACTGGGCGGTGACCGATCTCGATCTAAGCCTGCGCAACCTGACTCTCAGCAAAGGCGACTGGCAGAGCCAGGAAGGCCGGCTGTCCATGAATGCCAGCGAGTTTATCTACGGCTCGCTGCATCTTTTTGATCCGATCCTGAATGCGGAGTTTTCCCCGCAGGGCATGGCGCTGCGTCAGTTCACCTCCCGCTGGGAGGGCGGCATGGTGCGCACGTCCGGTAACTGGCTGCGCGACGGTAAAGCGCTGGTGCTGGACGATGTTGCCATCGCCGGGCTGGAGTACACCCTGCCGCAGAACTGGAAAACATTGTGGATGGAGCCTCTGCCGGAATGGCTGAACAGCGTGACGCTAAAAAAATTCGGCCTGAGCCGCAACCTGGTGATCGATATCGATCCGGCTTTCCCGTGGCAGATCACCTCTCTTGATGGCTATGGGGCTAACCTGCAGCTAGCGCAAGACCATAAGTGGGGCGTGTGGGGCGGCAGCGCCACGCTGAACGGCGCGGCGGCCACCTTTAACCGCGTGGACGTGCGCCGTCCGTCGCTGGCGCTGAATGCGAACGCCGCCACGGTGAACATTACCGACCTGAGCGCCTTTACCGAAAAAGGTATTCTGGAAGCCACGGCGACGGTTTCACAGCTGCCGCAGCGGCAGACCACGGTGAGCCTGAACGGGCGCGGCGTGCCGCTCAACGTGCTGCAGCAGTGGGGCTGGCCTGCGCTGCCGATTACGGGCGACGGCAATATTCAGCTCACCGCCAGCGGCAGCGTGCAGGCAAATGCCACGCTGAAGCCAACGGTGAATGCGAAGCTGAGCGCGGTAAATATGGATAAACAGCAGGTGCAGCAGACTATGGCGGGTGGCGAGGTATCGACCACAAGGTAAATGCAAAACGGCAACCCTGTTGCCGTTTTTGATGTTTGTTCCCTCTCCCTGTGGGAGAGGGTCAGGGTGCGGGCATCAGACCGCACAATACCTTGCGGTTCAGAGGTGAACCACCACCTCATTCCCCTCGGCTTTCACCACTACACCCCACTCGCTGCCCGCATGTGAACCACCTTTTACGCCGCTCACCTTCTGTACGTTGCGCAAGCACACCGACCAGTTTTGCGCGTCTCCCGCGCCGGTAAAGGTCACGATATCGCCCCGACGTGACGCCTTCAGCGTAAACGCCACGGAGCCGTCCGCCGCAGGCACTTCGCTCACCGCCGTTGCGCCATCGTCCAGATTAAACAGCTGGAAGGCCGTCCCAGCGTTCCACGCGTAGTCCGGCTTCTGGTTATTGTTACCCAGCGCCAGCAGGGCGTTGTCGCGCACGTAGACCGGCAGGCTCATGAAATCGTGCTGCTGCTTATGCCAGCGGCTGCCCTGAATTTCGTCGTTGTGCCACAGGTGCGTCCAGCGGCCTTCCGGCAGATAGAACTGCACGTCGCCCGCCTCGGAGAACACCGGCGCGACCATCACCGCATCCCCCAGCATGTACTGGCGGTCGAGATAATCGCACGCCGTATCGTCCGGGAACTCCAGCATCATCGCCCGCAGCATCGGCGTGCCGAACTCGCGGGCCAGCGCCGCCTGACGATACAGATACGGCATCAGCTGACATTTCAGCTGCGTAAAGTGGCGCACCACGTCGCAGGACTCGTCGTCGTACGCCCACGGCACGCGGTAGGATTTGCTGCCGTGCAGGCGGCTGTGGCTGGAG